>JAZSKB010000019.1:0-118023 GCA_045534635.1 Bacteroidales bacterium | reverse complement strand
TACTTCAAACAAGTAATAAAGATGAAATTTTCTTTGTTCTTTTCTGTGTTTTTTGCAGAAATCACTTGTAATTACTTGATTTTCAGCGAATTGCGGGGGGGGTAAATCTCCTTAAACCTCAAAAAATCGTTTTGGCAAAAGTTACTTTTGCCAAAACGCAAAAAACTTATGGTCCCAATAGCGAAAGAAATCATATACAAATAGAACCAAACCCCGACGACCCATTAGGCTAATTTAGCCCTTGTTAGGGAGAAATCGGGCTTCGACTAACAAGGGCAACAAAAACATAAGTGAAGGAACCCGCAAGGAAAAAGCAAAAGTCCTTGTAAAAATTAGGATTTTTTCCCACTAACATTAAGTGATGTTAGGGGGGGATAATTAATTAATAATTAAAAAAATAATATAAAAATGAAAAAATTAATTTTAATCGTAGCGGTAGCTACGATGATAGCAGGCGTGGTATTTGTTGCCTGTAAAAAAGAAGATAATAAAGTTGTTAACCAAGTAGAAAAACAAAAAATCCATAAATATATGGAGGAAGATACGATAACTATTAGAGGAGGAACACATGGTGATTGGAGAACATTTTGTGATAGGTCTGGTTTTGGTTGTCTTCCAGAAATAATAGTTCGTCCAATGGATTCTTATCAAAATATTGAAAGATTTCAAGATATATTTCGTGAAATAAAACCTTTTGATAATGAACCAGAAACCGGAGAAAACAATCGAATAATTGTTGAGCGAGAACATGAATTATTCCGCAGAATATTCGACCAAATGTCACAATCAGAATGGTTTGACAAGATAGTAGAAGCAAGAGGAATAATATCTTGTAGAGAAATCACTCCGATAAACTATATTTTGGAAGTTCGTTTACTTGATAATAACAACAACTTTGTTAACTTTAAATTTGGTGATGAATTGGAATATGTAGAAGAAAACATATTAGACTTTGTGTATATTCCAATTATATTATTGGAAGAAGAAATTCCTGTAGAATAAACAAGTAATTAACCAAATAAGCGGGCAGGAATCTGCCTGCTTATTCTAATAAAAACAAATATGAAACAACTATTATATATTGTAGCGATTGTATTGTTTTGTTCATGCAAAACAGGAGAATTTATAGAAAAAGAATTGATAACATTTGAGACAGGATTCCCTATTCAACACAATGCCTATGGTATCTATTATGATAGCAAAACAGAACAAGAATATATTTATTTTGGAGCGTATATGGATAGTGCTTATGTTCGTTTTTTTACATTAGATGGAAAGAGAACAAACAAAATGCCAGATATACCATTATATCAAGTAACAAAAAATCTTGTAAAAGTTTCTACCATACTTGTTTATGATTTAGATACCGTTATTTGTATTGATAAATATGAATATAATAATAAAATAGTATATATCAATAGAAAAGGAGAAAAATATTATACAATGAATTTTGATACAATAAAAGGTCCTCAAGAGGATTTGTATTGGATATTGAGAGCCTCTCCAAATATGGCAAATAAACCATATATATATTTACAATCCTTTTATAAATGGAGATTGTTTGATAGAGATTCTATTGTTATACACAATAGTAAAGAAAAACTCACAAATAATGAAATTGTGAAAAAAAGTAGGGTATTGTTGTATAAAAAATATTATGAAATACCTTCTGTTTATAAGTTTAATGTATCCAATCAACAATATATTTATTCAGACCCTAAAGTATATACATATTTTACTGCTGTTTCTTCTCAAGATTCTGTAGATGAGAATACTGCTAATTACGCACAGAGCTTAGATATTTCGTATGCCAATAAAGTATTTGTATGGGAATATTGTAGTGATAAAATAGTAGTATTAAATCCAGACAACTTACAAGTAGAAAAATGTTTTCAAGTAGATTCAAAATATACGGAAATAAAATATCCAGTCATACCATTAAAAGATACAAAATTTTATGAAAAATTAACTCAACATTCTTATGAGAATGGGAGAATAGAAAATGTTTTATATGATTCAAAACGAGAACGATACTATATAGTAGAACGCCATAAAATACCAATGGAAGATTGGGCATTTGTATCAGAATCCTCATTTTCAATACATGTGTATGATAAAAGATTCAAGAAATTAGGAGAACAATATTTTGAAGAAAGCAAATACGATTTTAGATTTATGTTTTTAACGAGTAAAGGATTATATATATTACAAAATGAAAATACAAATGATTATGAATACAATAAAACGAAATTTTATCGCTTTGATATTAAGAAGTAAAATATTGATAATTAGTATATTGTTATTAAGTTCAACATCTTGTCATTCGCAAGCAAATCAATATCAACAATTGAAAGATTATTTGCATACAATCTCCGACACATTAAACATAAACAAGTATAAATCAATATTTTATGTATCAGAGAATGGATGTCCAACATGTGTAAAATCGTTTTCACAGGTAGTCCAACAATATGTTTTTGAAGCAGATAGTGCATTAATAATAGTTAATGCCAAAGGTCGAGTAGTAAACGTCGAAAATTATCGTAACAATAACGTTTCCAATGTAATATATGATTACACAAGTAATTTTTATCGATTGCGAATAGCGTCAACTTCATGTGTGATAACTTTAAAAAACAACGCAATAGATACGGTAATAGCAATGGACGTTTATAAACTAAAAGAACAATTGGATGCTATACCTCAAATAGTAAAATGATAAATATTTTTTTGTTCAGGTATTTTTTTTGCTAAAAAAGACTTATTCAGGCGGATTTTCAATCCGCCTGAAATGAATTGCAGGATTTATAATCCTGCAATTATAACATCTTTGTATTGCTAATCCGTATGAATAACGGGTGTTTCCGATAGATTCAGACAGCGAACACACACTGCGTGTGTTCGCATTACAGATGCGGATATTCAATCTTGCAGGATTACAAATCCATCAGAACGAGTATTAATGGACATATAGAATGGCATAAAGATAAGTAATTCTATTTTCTTATAATATTACATGTTAAAACTATAAAAAAAAATATAGTTTTTTAGCATTTTGTAGCAAAAAACTATATATCTTTGTATCTTTGATTTTTAGATAATAAAAATAACATAAAATATTGATAATTAATATGATGTTTAGTTTTTGTAAAGACTAAATAGTATTTTAAAACTTAAAAGAGTTGAAAATAATTAATAAACAAGTTGATTTACAAACAACTATTAAAGAATGTAAAGGAATAGGTCAACAAATAGGTTTTGTTCCTACAATGGGGGCATTACACAATGGTCATCTTACATTAATAAAGCAAGCACGAGCAGAAAATGACATCGTTGTTTGTTCTATTTTTGTGAATCCGATACAATTCAACAACCAAGAAGATTTGGAAAAATACCCTCGTATGCCCGAAGAAGATATTGCACTAATAGAACAATATTGTGATATATGTTTTATGCCAAGTGTAGAAGAAATGTTTCCTACTCCGCCAACAGAAAATTATAATTTTGGCAGTTTGGAAACAGTAATGGAAGGGGCAATGCGTCCGGGTCATTTCAACGGAGTTGGTATTATTGTCGGTCGTCTTTTTCATATTGTAGAGCCGAATAAAGCGTATTTTGGCAAAAAAGATTTTCAACAATTGGTTATTATTCGTCGTTTGGTAGCAATGTTGAATTTGCCTATTGAAATTTGTCCAGTAGAAATTGTCCGCGATAACGATGGTTTGGCATTAAGTTCTCGCAATAAACGTCTCAGCGAAGAAGCAAGAAAAATTGCACCTTTTATATACGCAACTTTATGTTCTGCAAAACAACAAGTTGACTTTCTATCTCCTAAAAAATTAGAAGAATGGATTGTTCAACAATTTATAAATAATAAAAATTTTGAATTAGAATATGTACAAATTGTCAATGGAGAAACGTTGCAACAAATTGATAATTATACAGATAGCAATTCTATTGTTATCTGTATAGCCGCTTGGTTGGATAATGTTCGTCTTATTGATAATATTACAATAAAATAAAGATTTATTTATGCTAATAGAAATTCTTAAATCGAAAATTCATCGTGTAAAAGTCACGGAAGCAAATTTGAACTATATAGGCAGTATCACTATTGATGAAGATTTAATGGACGCAGCCAATTTAATAGAATACGAACAAGTACACGTAGTTAATGTAACAAATGGAGAACGACTAATTACTTATGCTATCAAAGGAGAACGCGGTAGTGGAACTATCTGTCTTAACGGAGCCGCAGCACACAAAGCACAAGTTGGTGATATTGTAATAATTATATCATACGCATCTCTTACTCCTGAAGAGGCAAAAATGTTTAAACCTATTTGTATTTTTCCTGAAAATAATCGACTTAAATAATTATAAACTATTATTTTTTAGATTATTTGCAAGAATTTTACATGCTTGGTCTATCATTGCATACGAATGTTCAAAATCTGTTTCAGTACCACCCCAAGGGTCGGGAACAATAATATTTTGTTTAGGTTTTACAATATTATATAAGAAATCAACCTTTTGCATATCTTCCATAGAACGAGCAAACGATTTGACACTATTGTAATTACCATTATCCATTACAAATATTTTATCAAAAACATCAAAATCTTCAACCTTGAACAACCTTTGACGTTGATTTGAAATATCAACACCATGTTTTTGGGCAACATTAATCGCCTTGTAATGAGGTTTTTCTCCTAAATGACAAGGTTCAAATCCGCAAGAATCTACATGATGTAGATGGTCTATGTTTAAATTTTGTAAATAATGTTTTAAAACGCCTTCCGCCATTGGAGAACGGCAAATATTTCCTAAACAAATCATTAAAATATTCATCTATTCTTTTTTATCAAATTCTATATAAAATGTCCAAGAACGCATATTTTGGTTATTCATTGCATACAAATCTGCTAAAGAACCATTTCTTATGCCAATTTCCAGATAACCATTAATACCAAAAACAAAAAACATATCACTTAATTCTGTTCTTATATCCATATAATTGACAGATATTCTTGATTTTATCTTTTCATTATCAATATTTGTGCTAAAAGTAAATTTCTTACGTCCTGCAGCAACTTCATTAAATTTATCAAGCGAAAGATTTGTCATTAAATTACCATAAGCATCAATATGAACTACAGACACGTTAAGTTTCCCATCTCTACTAACAAAAGCATTATTTTGAGGTACTTTTTCTATAAATTCTTTGGGATATTCTTTCCCAACTGCCAACAAATTTTGTTGTTGAGCCAATGTGCAAGCCACACGGGGATAAAAATCTAACGAAGAAAATGTCAAATGTTTTTGTTCTTCATTTCTTTGCAACTGAACAATAGATTTTATTTCCGCAATATCTTCACAGATTAAACATAATATACCATTGTTTTCACAGAGAAAAAAATGACCATTGTATTCAAATGCTAAATAATCGGTAAAATGAAAGTTCTTTTCTTTTTCTTTTGAAGAACGCCATTTGCGATATTCTTTTACTTGAATGTCATTAACATAATTTACATCAATAATATGTACAGTACCTTTGGGAAAATAATGATACGTTTTTTTTATATGATAGGCGGCATCTATAATATTATTTCTTTTTACCATGTGTGTAATATCAACAATACGTTGGTTTTCATTATATTTCCATAACATTGCTTTGAATATAGCAATATATGAATCAGACATTCCCCAATCTGTTGTTATTGTTATGATATTACTCATTTGTTTAGAACTCTATCTATAAATGCTTTAATTATAAAATCCAATTATTTGTTTTTCAATATTGTATCTATTTTCCAAAAATTTCAATAGCCATTTCCATACGTTCTTGAATAGGCACATCGAAAGGGCAACGTTCTTCGCATGCTCCACAATGAATACAATCGGAAGCATGTTTGTCAAGAGCGTCGTATTCATCTTGTAATTCTTGGGTAAGTCCTTCTTGAAAATATTTATCTAACAAATAATTAATTTTCACTATATCAATCTGTTTAGGGCAAGGTTGACAATGATGACAATAAACACAATCTCCCAATTTAGTATTATCAGTATTTGAGGTAGATAAAGTAAATTCTTTTTCTTCATCTGTAGCATGGAAATAATATAAATCTGTCAATAATTCTTCAATATTGTCTGCACCAACATGCACAGAAGCGACACAAGGTTTTGATAAACAATAGCTTATACATTGAATAGGAGTAAATTCAATACCCAATTGAGATGTTTCTTTGTTTAATAAACGTCCACCGCCCCCAAAGGCTTTCATTACGGTAATAGCAATATTGTGTTGAGAACAATAATCATACAATTCAACACGAATTGGGTCAATTCCTTTTTGTAAATTATCAAAAGCACCTTCTTCCCATGGAATAGTTCCTGCATTTAATCGGTCGAAAGCAGGATTTAAAGAAAACATAATTACTTCAACAATACCACTTTTTGCAGCCATTAAAGCAACTTCAGCATTGTGAGAACTTACTCCAATATGTTTAATTTTACCTTCTTTTTTCAATTGGTAAACATAATCTAAAAATTCACTATTTTCTAATTCTTTCCATTGCTCTGGAGAATCGGTAATATGAATCATACCCACTTCGATAAAATCAGTTCCCAAACGTTTAAGCATATCTTCAAAACCGGCTTTGGTTTCTGCTACATCGCGTGTACGTTTGTATTGACCATTTACCCAACAAGTACCAATATGACCTTGTATTTGCATTTTATCTCTTCGACCTGCAATAGCATAACCTATGTTATCTCGCACAGTTGGATTAGCGTCATAAAGGTCAATATAATTGATACCACTATCAATCGCTACGTCCATATAAGCGATTGCTTCTTCTTTTGACATATCCTTAAAAGCTCCACAGCCTAAAGAAATTTCGCTTACTTTTAGACCTGTTGTTCCCAATTGGCGATATTGCATACTATTTTCTTCTTTCGATAATCTACTACACCCTATCGCCAAAGTAAATACGAGTAGTATCAAAACCCATTTAATGATTTTTTTTTCCATTGGTTTCTATTTTTAATTTAAATTAATATTTAATAGATGCTTCGACTTGTTGTGCTACCAATTTGGCAAAATCTTCTATAGAAAGAGAGCCCATATCTCCTTGTCCATGTTGACGAACTGAAACGGTTTTTTCGTTCATTTCTTTTTCTCCAACAATCAACATAAAAGGTATTTTTTGCAATTCAGCATCACGAATTTTTTTACCTGTTTTTTCACTTCTATCATCAATAGAAAGTCGAATATCTTTTTCTGACAATATTTGTTCTACTTCTTTGGCATAATCCATGTATTTATCACTTATCGGTAAAATAACGGCTTGGTCAGGAGTAAGCCAAAGCGGTAAATTACCACCGGTATGTTCTAACAAAACAGCGACAAAACGCTCCATAGAACCAAAAGGAGCACGATGTACCATAACAGGACGATGTTTTTGATTGTCACTTCCTATATATTCTAAATCAAAACGTTCTGGAAGGTTGTAATCTACTTGAATTGTTCCCAACTGCCATCTTCTTCCGATAGCGTCTTTTACCATAAAATCTAATTTAGGACCATAAAAAGCGGCTTCTCCATATTCAATTTTGGCAGGTAGATTTTTTTCTTTACATGCTTCTACAATAGCTGCTTCTGCTCTTTCCCAATTTTCGTCACTTCCGACATATTTTTCTTTATTTGTAGCATCTCGTAAAGAAATTTGTGCTTCAAAATTTTCAAAACTCAACGCTTTGAAAATAATTTCAATAATTTCCATTACGCGAATAAATTCTTCTTTAACTTGGTCGGGACGACAGAAAATATGAGCATCGTCTTGAGTAAAAGAGCGAACACGGGTCAAACCATGTAATTCTCCACTTTGTTCGTAACGATACACAGTTCCAAATTCTGCACAACGGAATGGCAAATCTTTGTAAGAACGAGGTTCATTTTTAAATATCATACAATGATGAGGACAATTCATTGGTTTCAATAAATATTCTTCACCTTCTTCTGGGGTTGTAATTGGTCGGAAACTATCTGCACCATAATGTTCCCAGTGTCCTGAGGTTACATACAATTGTTTTCCTCCGATATGTGGAGTTATAACTTGTTGATAACCATATTTTTTTTGAATTTTTGCCAAGAAATCTTGCAAACGTAAACGCAACTCTGTACCTTTGGGCAACCAAATAGGCAAACCTTTTCCTACCATTTCGGTAAACATAAACAAACCTAATTCTTTGCCTAATTTACGATGGTCACGTTTTTTGGCTTCTTCTATCATCAACAAATATTCGTCTAAATCTTTTTTCTTTGGAAAACTAATAGCATAAAGACGGGTCAATTGTTTGCGTTTTTCATCTCCTCGCCAATAAGCACCTGCTAAACTTGTGATTTTTAATGCTTTAATTGGGCTAAAATCTGCTAAATGGGGACCTCTACAAAGGTCGGTAAATTTACCTGACTCATAAAAAGTAATTGTTCCATCTTGTAAATCGTTGATTAACTCCAATTTATA
Source organism: Bacteroidales bacterium (assembly GCA_045534635.1). Classification (GTDB taxonomy): domain Bacteria; phylum Bacteroidota; class Bacteroidia; order Bacteroidales; family WCHB1-69; genus UBA1205. Next base: position 109,495 of record JAZSKB010000019.1, on the reverse strand, counting down.
TTCATCACCTTTTTGAGTAAAAAAATCCAATGCTTCTGCTTTAGAAACATCTCTACGGGTGATAGGTGTTTTGGCAGCAACCAATTCTTGCATTTTTTTCTCTATCTTTGAAAAATCTTCAGAAGAGATTTTATAATCCATAAAATCAATATCATAATAGAATCCATTTTCGATAGAAGGACCAATACCAAATTTTACACCCGGATACAATTCTTCAATTGCGGCAGCCATCAAGTGGGCAGAAGTATGCCAAAATGTTTGTTTACCTTCATCATCGTTCCAAGTCAACAATTGACAAGTTGCATCTTCATTTATTGGGCGATACAATTCAACGACATTATTATTAATTTTTGCCGCTAACACATTGCGAGCAAGTCCTTCACTTATACTTTTGGCTATATCCAAAGGAGTAATACCTTTTTCATATTGTTTTATTGTTCCATCTGGAAGTGTTATATTTATCAACATATTATCGTATTTATATAGTTTTAATTATAAAATTCTTTTAATTATTATTGGTTATAAACAAATGTGCCATGTTCACTTTTTATTGTTACTTGTTTTTGTTGCGAAGTTTCAACACGACCTACAATTTGTGCTTCGACATTAAACGATTGTGCAATTTGAATAATATCTTTTGCTATAGATTCATCTACATACAATTCCATTCTATGTCCCATGTTAAACACTTTGTACATTTCACTCCACGATGTATTCGATTGATTTTGAATCATTTTAAATAATGGTGGAGTGGGGAAAAGATTATCTTTTATAATATGTAAATTATTTACAAAATGTAAAATTTTGGTTTGAGCACCTCCACTACAATGTATCATTCCATAAATTTGATTGCGATAATTATCTAAAACTTGTTTAATAATTGGAGCGTAAGTTCTTGTTGGAGAAAGTACTAATTTGCCTACATCAACACCATCTACTTCGGAAGGGTCTGTCAAATGGTATTTTCCGCAATAAATTAATTCTTGAGGAATATCTTTGTCACAACTTTCTGGAAATTTTTCCAAAAGTGATTTATGAAAAACATCGTGACGAGCGGAAGTCAATCCATTACTTCCCATTCCTCCATTGTAGGCTTCTTCGTAAGAGGCTTGTCCATAAGAAGATAAGCCAACAACAACATTGCCTGCTTTTATATTGGCATTGTCGATGACATCTTTACGTTTCATTCGGCAAGTAACAGTACTATCGACAATAATAGTTCTCACTAAATCGCCTACGTCTGCTGTTTCTCCGCCTGTTGAATACATATTGATACCCATACTTCGCATTTTTGCTAAAAATTCTTCTGTCCCTTCAATAATTGCTTTAATAACTTCTCCCGGAACAAGATTTTTATTTCTTCCTATTGTTGAAGATAGCAGAATATTATCTATAGCACCTACACAAAGTAAGTCATCTGTATTCATTACAATAGCATCTTGTGCAATACCTTTCCACACTGAAATATCTCCCGTTGCTTTCCAATACATATATGCCAACGAAGATTTGGTTCCAGCACCATCGGCGTGCATAATACAACAATAATCTTTATCATTTGCAAGATAATCTGGTATAATCTTACAAAACGCATTGGGATACAAGCCCTTTTCTATATTTTTTATTGCATTATGAACATCTTCTTTTGTCGCAGATACTCCACGAAGATTGTATTTTTGTTCATTCATATTTCTTAATATTTTAATCTGCAAAGATAACATTTTTTTATAACTTTACAATTTGAATTTATATTGTTTTTCTATTTTTTGCAACGTCGTTGCTTATCTCGGGTGTCTGAGCCTGTCGAAGGCACTGAAAATAAATACACACTGCGTGTGTTCGCATTACAAATGCTCATACTCAATCTTGCTGGATTACAAATTTAGCAAAGTTGTATAAATTTTTCTCCCTGTCTAACAGTATTTTAACAAAAAAAGTAAAAAAAGTTGTATTTTTTTGTTAGTATTAAAAATTTTTGTATATTTGCAAAAGATTTTAAACGTAAAAAAGCAAGTTACAAAATAGAGAACAGAAAATAGAATACGACATCAATAAACCAATAAGAAACTGCAATTAGTGCAAAACAAAATTAGAGATGGAAACGAAAGAAAAAATATCGGCTTTTAAGAGAAATTGCTTCAAACGAGTAATAGAGATGAAATTTTCTTTGTTCTTTTCTGTTGTTTTTGCAGAAATTGCTTGTAATTGCTTGGTTTTCAGAGAATTGCGGGGGGGGGGTAAATCTCCTTAAACCTCAAAAAATCTTTTTGGCAAAAGGAACTTTTGCCAAAAAGAAAAAAACTTATGGTTCGAATAGCGAAAGAAATCATATAAAAATAGAACCAAGTCCCGATGACTCATTGGGCGAATTTAGTCCTTGTTAGGGAGGAATCGGGCTTTGACTAACAAGGGCAACAGAAACATAAGTGAATGCCCCGCAAGGAAATTGCAGAATGTCACCTTGTAAAACCAGAATTTTGCCCCCTCCCTAACATCAAGTGATATTAGGGGAAAATTAATTAAAATAGTAATAATTAAAAATATAAAAAATATGAAAAAGTTAGTAAACGTTGCCATAGTGGCAACATTAGTAATATTCGCAACCACAGCAATCTTTGTTGGTTGCAAGAATGAAGATAATAAAGTAGTAGAACAAAGAAAAGAAGCTTTAAAAAAACAAAAGTCCAATAATTTTATATTGATTACAGAGGAAGAACAGAAGAGTATGAATCCATTGGATTGGAATGAATTTCTTCAAAATGATCCAGATGGAACGATGAATAGCATATTAGTAACCATGAATTGTTATTTTATTATGCATACCAACGAAGAAGATATTGTTTTGCATACTATATTAGGTAAAAATAGTGAAAATAGTGAAAATAGTGTATATGCTCATTGGAGAGATAGACTATCAGCATATTTTGATGCAATTGATATTAATGATTTTCCAATTACCGAAGATTTTCAAGATGGAGATGAATTACCAATAAATGCAACTCTTTATACAAAAGATATAAATGTAGTAATAGCTGTAATAAGAATGTGTAAAAAAGAAAAACGTGATTGTGTTGTAACTTATGATGCAGATACAGAGGTTTACAAAATTGTTTACGAAGATAAATAATCACGTAATTACATCTATTTAGCCCTTGTTAGGGAGAACTCTGGCCTCGACTAACAAGGGCAACAGAAACATAAGTGAAGTCTCCGCAAGGAAATTGCAGAATGTCACCTTGTAAAAATCAGGATTTGACCCCCAATAGCATTTATTTTACGGTGGCATTTATTGGTGGATTAGTTAATATGGAATAATATAATAGAAATAGAATAATAACAAATCTTAATTTAGCAATTTTAGTTTTTAATATTAAATAAATACTATATTATGAAAAAGATAATAGTTACAATAACAATGTTTATCATTGTTTCAAGTTCGCACTTGTTTGGTCAGGAAAAGTCGAATGTTTATGTAGGGGAATATTTAAAAACGAGATTTTTCTATTTGCATAATTTTCGCATAAATGAAAACCTTTCTCAATTAGGAACAAATAAAATATCAAGTATTGCTTTTACAGAATCGTTTGGATTAAAATTACGATTAGAAAATGGTTTTACAACCAATTTAGATATTGGCTTTGGAGGAATGCAAAACGAACATACAAGTTCTCTGCTTATGCCAATATATGCAGGAGTTGGTTATACATTCTCTTTAGGGGAGAAGAAAAATCATTATCTATCAATAATTGGTAATTTTTATTATCAGGCTTTGAGTATGAGAACATATTTAGATACAGGACTTGTTGATTTTTCAAAAGGAGTATATTCTACCTCATTTAATTGTGTAAACCAACAATTTATGCTTGGTGTAGCCATATCTTACCAACATAAAAATTGGGAATTTTCAATAGGTTATGATATTGGACTTGTTCCAACAAAATGGGAATCTCAAGAAATGATTATTCGTAATGCACCAAAAGAAAGATTACACAACCTACATATTGATTGTATTGGATATATTTTTGATATTTTATCAAATTAAATAAATTTCAATCTCCCGCCGCCACAGGCGGCGGGGTTTATTGATGGATATAGTTAATACATCGCTATAAAAAATGAGAAAAAGTAAGAAATTAATGATTGCTATTGTATCAGCATTTCTACAAGGGTTGTTATATCTCCCTTTTTATTATGTCATTAATATTTATATAGATGATAGGACTTGGTGTATTTGGGATACAATAGGGATATTCTGTCTGATAGTTTTATTTTTTATAATAAATATTTGTGTAGCAAAATTTTGGAAAAAAGATTAATTTCACCTCCCGCCGCCTATGGCGGCGGGGGTTTTTTGTTTTGTCAGAATATAAACTCGTCAGAACGAAGTGATTTTTTTTATAACTTTCCAGATAGTGTTTATCCTATACTAACATATACCATAAAGTAATCGAAGCCAAAGAGCCAGTTAGCATTATAAATTTAGACAATAAACTCAAATGATGACAAATTTTTGTATTTCGTATTTTTGTTGTTTTATAAAATAATATCATAGTAGGCATAAGCACCAAAACAAAAATATAAATCAATAATAACCACCATTTTACAATAAGAAAATAGATTTCAAACAATATCAAGAACAATATCGCAACACCGATAAAAATTAGAATAATTCGTTTTGTTTTTTTTATACCAATTTTTATCGCAATAGTATTGTATCTTGCCCGCATATCTCCGCGAATATCTTCTATTGTTTTTATCATCTCTCGAATAAGCGTAAACAGAAAAGCAAATAAACTAAAACAAATATAAATTTTAATAATAGTTGAAACAATGTCATTCTGTATGCATGTCTTTCCTATTGTTACCCAACAACTTAAAATGATTACCATAGCAGTCAATACAGATATTACCAAATTGCCTTTCAAAGGTTGTCGTTTCCAAAGTATGGAGTATTTCCACAAACAAAACGTAGCAATGGGAAAACAAAGAAAAAAAAGTACCGATTCTAATTGATAAGCTGGAAAAATAGCTAAAAATATTCCAATAAAAGATAGTGAATAATACAAGCGGACACCTTTTTGTTTACTTATTGATACCCCAATTACTCTATTGTTTTTTCTATTGATAGCATCGGTAATTACGTCCATACAATCATTGATACAATTTCCTGCAGCAATAATAAAAAGAATACTGACAATAAACAAACATCTATTTAAATTAGATACAGAAAAATCTAATCCAACCGATAACAACAATTGTCGTATAAGAAATTCTTGTAACAAAAACAATGTTAATGCAGTTATCAATAAATTTTCTCCTCTAAAAAGTCGCCAATATTTTTGTATCATTATTATTTTGTTAAATCCCATTCTATAGGAGTTTGTCCAGTATTGATTAAATATTGGTTGGTTTTAGAAAAATGTTTACACCCCAAAAAACCCCGCGAAGCCGATAACGGCGAAGGATGAACAGTTTTTAAAATACAATGCTTTGAAGTATCAATCAATGGAATTTTTGCTTGAGCATAATTCCCCCACAATAAAAAAACCACACCACTTTTATTGGCAGAAATTTTTTTAATAACAGTATCTGTAAAAACTTCCCAACCTCTATTTTGATGAGAACCCGCTTCGTGTGCTCTAACAGTAAGCGTCGCGTTGAGCAACAAAACACCTTGTTTAGCCCATTTTTCTAAATTACCACTCTGAGGAATCGCACAACCTATATCGTCATGAAGTTCTTTAAATATATTTATCAAAGATTTTGGATGTGCAATACCATCTGGAACAGAAAAACACAAACCATGTGCTTGACCTATATTATGATAAGGGTCTTGTCCTAATAAAACAACTTTTACTTTATCGAATGGAGTAAGAGCAAAAGCGTTAAAAATAAGATTTCCAGGAGGAAAAACAATATTTGTTTGCTTCTCTGATATTAAAAATTGTTTTAACTTATAAAAAGATTCTTCTTCAAATGCATCTTTCAATTGTTCTTTCCAAGAAGGTTCTATTTTCGGATTTACAGTTTCCATCGTATCTTTTTTTATAATATTTTTAAAATTTTGTCAAATTGTGATTTTTTTTTTGTAATTTTGCAAACGAGTTCTGCAAAGGTACTTTTTTTTTCATTACAAAAGAAAAAAAATATCTGGCAGCATAAATTTTATGTCAAATTTAATATTTAATATTTTAGAGAATATGAAAAAAATTTTCACAGCAATGGTGATTATTGCAACATTAATGATAGCATTTGTGGCATGCAATACTTATGAACGATGTCCTGCTTATACACAAGTAGAACCTACACAACAAGAAATACCAACATTATAAGTCCATATTTAATTATGCGACAAGCAGCGGGATTGCTGTTGTGTTTATTTTTGGGGTTGTCTGTAATATCGGCACAAGATATTGGGTTGGGCGACCCCGAGATGCTTTTAGTTCGGAAGCGTCAATGGGATATTTATGGCACTATACATACCAATGGATTTGGAGGAGGAGTACATATCGACCAAATCAAAAATATTCATTTTCAACATGGTCTTGATATAGAATATACATACTATCGACATTTTAAAGAACAACGTATGTCATTGGGCGAGGGGAAAAATCTTACCTATGGCAAAAAAAATTATTTTGCAATGCTTCGTGCCGGTTATGGATTTACAAAAATACTTACTACCAAACATTATAGTGGTGGTGTTGAATTGGGATATTTCTTTTACGGAGGATTTTCACTCGGATTTTCTGTTCCAGTATATCTAAATATTTTATACCTCAATTATTCTTCTGGCAAACCAGAAATAGAAACGCGTACCGAAATCTACAATGAAAACATTCACAATTTAGGTAATATTTATGAGAAAGCCCCTTTTTATAAAGGATTTAAAAATATGAAATTTCATCCCGGCTTATATATGAAAACAGGGCTTAGTTTTGATTTCTCTTCCGATGATAGTTTTGTTGTAAAATTAGATTTAGGTGTTGCTATTGATGCTTATGCGATTCCTATACAAAAAATGGCATTTGTTAATAAACAATATGTTCTTTTTACGGGTTATGTTGCACTACATTTAGGCAATAGAAAGGCTAAATATGAATAATCTTTTTAAACTTATTGTATTTTTTTCTCTTTGTTCATTACAAGTTTATTGTTTTTCTCAGGAAAGCAAAAGCAAAAAAATAGAATGTACGGCTCAACAACTTACTCATGATGCTAGCATTGCTCAAGATATACAAATGCTTATAGGAAATGTCGTTTTTTCTCACGAAGGTGCTATTTGTCATTGTGATACAGCATATTTCAATGAAAAAAATAACACTATTGATGCTTACGGACAAAATTTAATTGTTTATATCAACGATTCTATTACATTGCAAGGTAATCATATTGTTTACAATGGTAATACTAAAATAGCAGTTATTACCAAAGATACTGTTGTTTTAACTGACCAATCTACAACACTTTACACCGATAAACTTACTTATAATCGCAATAATAACGTTGCTTATTTTACTACAAAAGGACGAATTGTAAGTGGGAATACCACTTTAATCAGCCAACAAGGTTGGTATTATACTCAAACCAATGATGCCTATTTTAAAGATAGCGTTGTACTTACTTCTCCACAATATTTGGTACATTCCGATACGCTACGTTACAATACCAATTCAGAAATTGCTTATTTTTTAGGTCCTTCTACCATTTCTTCTGATGACAATTATATTTTTTGTGAATATGGTTGGTACAATACATTTACCGATGTTTGCCAATTTGAACAAAATGCTCGTATGTTCAATAATACCCAATGCCTTTCTGCTGATACAATTTGGTACGATAAAGAACATGATATGGGAATTGCTCGTCACAATGTTGCCATTTCTGATTCTACCAATAATATCGTTTTTTATAGTCATTATGCTGAATATCAAAAAGAAAAAGGTTTTGCTTACTTGATAGATAGTGCTGTTGCCGTTCTCATCGAACAAAATGATAGTCTTTATTTGCATGGTGATGAAATTTGGGCAACTTTTGATACCAATCAATCGTTAAAATATGTTCATACTTATTATAATGTTAGATTTTATAGGCATGATATTCAAGGTGTTTGCGATTCACTGTCTTACAATGCCATTGATTCTATTATTTACATGATAGGAAATCCAATACTTTGGACTGGTGAAAATCAACTTATTGCAGATACAATAGAAATGTATCTGCAAAATGGTGGTATTCATAAAATGCATTTTATTAACAATTCTTTTGTTTGTGCCGATGTATTCAATGAGAAAAATTTCAATCAAATAAAAGGAATAAGTATGTGGGCAGATTTTATTGATAATAACCTAAATACTGTTTTTGTTGAAGCAAATGCAGAATGTTTGTATTATGTACAAGAAAATGATTCTTCTCTTATTGGCATACAAAAATCTTTGTCAGCTCAGATGAAAATTTTCTTTGAAGACAATGAAGTAAGCAAAATACGAATGTACAGAAAAGTTAAAGGAGAAATGTATCCTCATGATAAATTGGAGAATACTTATTTGCAAGGTTTTTTATGGCTCAATACCTATCGCCCTATTGATAAAATAGATATCTTTCGTCAAGAAACATATAAATTTCAAATGGATTAAGCAAAAAGTTGCTTTTCTACCAATTCACAAATAATATGCCCAATAGTGATATGTATTTCTTGAATTCTTGGTGTTTCTTGAGAAGGTACATTTAACAAACAATCACACATTGTTCGCATTTGACCTCCATCATTTCCCGTAAAACCAATTACTAACATTCCTTGTTGTTTGGCTTGTTTTACTGCTTGAACAATATTTTTGGAATTGCCAGAAGTAGAAATTGCAATCAAAACATCAGATTGTTGTCCAGCAGCAACAATCATTCTTGAGAAAACATTATCGAAAGAATAATCGTTGGCAACCGCAGTAATATACGAAGTGTTTACATGCAATGCTTCAGCGTACAAAGGAGGACGGTCGAAACAAAAACGACCAGACAATTCAGCGGCTATATGTTGTGCGTCGGCGGCACTGCCACCATTGCCACAAAGCAATACTTTCCCCTTTTGTTGATAGGTTTTTACTATAATATCTACCGCTCGCTCTATTGACAATAACAATTTTTCGTCATTTAAAATGTTATTTTTAAGTGCTATCGAACTTTTCAAACTTGCTTGAATTGCTTCTTTCATTGCTACACAATTATTTTTTTTGCAAAGATAACATTTTTTTACAAAAATAATTCTTTAAAATAATTTGCCATCATACTGGTGGGAGGGAAATATATTGTATTCCTCTTTAAGTAATAAAAAAACACGAAAAAAGGTAGATGTATTCTATCAAAAAACAATATTTTCGTTTAAATATTTGTCAATTAGTTCGCTAATAGATAAATAGGTATTGCTTTTTAATTGTTTTAGTTGTTGAATGGGGAGCCAAAGCACTTGAGAAATATTTTCTTCGTATTGAGGTTGTGTTGTTTTATCTCCGTTGTTGACCATAGCGAACCAATGCGTTTGTTTAAGTATAAAATTTTGCGAATCGTTTGCTTTGAAAATATGATAGAAAAAACCTAAATCGGCAATAATGTTCGCAGAAATATTGGTTTCTTCTTTTACTTCCCTAATAGCGGCAACTTCATCGGTTTCGTTGTTTTCGATATGCCCTTTAGGAAAATCCCATTTATTGAAACGTTGAATTACAAGAATCTCATTTTTATCGCGAACAATTCCACCAGCGGCACGTCTGAAAATGAAAAAATCTTTCAATTTTTCAAACAAATCGTTCATTTCTTTATCATTTTCACAGGCAATAGTGGTATTAATTTGCTTCTCTATTAGGTCGTTGATAATATCTTTACAAGATAATAAATCATTATATCTTATTGTATTACAGTTTGTTGTTATATTGTTAGAAATTTTTCTTATACAGATAGAACAATTATTGTAGAAAAGTTTGTACATTTGCATATCAAATTTTGTTGAATAACGTATGGAATTATCAAAAAATTGTGCAAAGAATTTATTATCGATTAAGGCTATTAAATTAAGTCCAAATCAACCATTTACATGGGCATCAGGTTTAAAATCACCGATTTATTGTGATAATAGAAAAACATTGTCATATCCAGCAATAAGAGATTTTGTTAGAGATGGATTAGTAGCAATGGTAAAACAATATTATCCAGAGGTTCAAGTAATTGCAGGAGTAGCAACAGGAGCAATTGCTCAAGGAGTATTGGTCGCTCAAGCGTTGAATGTTCCATTTGTATATGTGAGAAGTGAAGAAAAAAAGCATGGTTTGACCAACAAAGTAGAAGGTGTTGTCAATCCCGAAGATAAAGTTGTTGTAATTGAAGATTTGGTATCAACAGGGCAAAGTAGTTTGAATGCTGCACAGACTTTACGAGATATGGGTTGTAATGTATTGGGAATGATAGCAATTTTTACTTACAATCTTCCAATAGCATCACGACGTTTTGCCGAAGCAAAATTGTCATTGAATACTTTAACCAATTATGATGTTTTAGTTATAGAAGCAGCAAAAGAAGGATATATTCACGAGTCTGAAATAGAAGTTCTTAATGCGTGGAGCAAAAATCCTGAATTGTGGGCGGAACAATATAAATAGTTTATGTTTGTTGAAAGCAAATCTGTAAAAATTGAATCCGAAGCATCTGTCGTTTTCAATGTGTTGAATAATTGTTCTAATATTGGAACATATTTGCCAAGTACTCAAAATTTTGTCGCTTCTGCTAAACAATGTAGTTTTACCATTGAAGGTGTTGGCAATCTTGAAATGCAAATAGTTGAAGAAATAGAATTCTCTAAAATTGTATATCTTTTGAGTTCGGCTTATGCTTCTGGTGATGTAAAAATGACTTTTGATATATCTACAGCAGACAATGGTGTTTATTTGAAAGCATTGGTTGATGTAGAAGTTCCATTTTTTATGGCACAAATGATTAAATCTCCAATACAAAAATTTGTTGATGTATTGATAGAAAAGGTCAAATTATTTGTTGAAAATAAAAATTGATTGTGCATAAATTAATAAAAATTCTTCTTTTTCCCATAGCTTTTGTTTTGGGAATAATTTTTTGTTGGATTGTAATTCCGTATATCGTTTGTCCAATTTATGATTTTAAACAAACTGAAAAATTTGCGGGACAAAATTTTTACAATCCATATCAAAATTTAGATACAACGTGGCAAATAGCTAATTTTCATTCGCATACAGCGGCTTGGTTGGGTATAACCGATGGAGAAAAAAATAGTAAACAACAATTTGTTGATACATATAAGGATTTAGGATACAATCATATAGGTATTTCTAATTATCAAAAAACGAATAACTATATTGCTTTTGATAGCAATTGTATTTCTATACCGACTTACGAACATGGTATCAATGTTAAAAAAAGGCATCATTTAGTAATTGGTGCAGATAGAGTGGTATGGACAGATTTCTTTTTCTGGCAAACATTGAATCATAAACAATTTATAATCAATAGATTTCAAGGCTCTTGCGATTTTTTGACTATCAATCATCCGCAGTTTTGTAAAGGTTTCCTTCCCAAGGATTTTTTGTATTTATCGAATTACGATGCGGTAGAAGTTTTTAATCATTATAGAATATCGATTGAACAGTGGGACAGTGCTTTATCGTCAGGATATTATGCCGTTTTGCTTGCGAATGATGATATGCACGATTTGGAAAAAATGGATGAGGTAAGTTCAAATTTTACAGTGATAAATACATCTCAATTGACTCAACGAAATTTAATACAAGCCTTAAAAGCAGGAAAACATTTTGGAGTAAGAGTTCATTTTAAATCCAACGAAAATTTAGCAGTAAAAAAAGAAAGAATACAACAACTTGTATATCCAAAAATAATTGATATTCAAAATGATACATTGAGTATCGTTTTGTCGAAATCGGTTAATACTATTAATATTATTGGTCAGGGAGGTATGCTAAAACAATCGTTTCAAAAAGTGGATAGAGCAAATTATCTTATTGATTCGTTGGATACATATCTTCGTATAGAAATTTTTGATGAAGATAGCAACAGAATATTGTTGAATCCAATAGTACGTTGTGAAAAACAGGTGCCTGTTAATATGTTGCGTTGTGAAGTGAATATCTTAAAAACAACAATAAAATATATTTTGGAAGCACTTGTTGTTATTTTTCTGATATTGATATTATTTCGTAATTGGTGGAAAACACAATATTTAAACTTTACTCAATGGATAGTAAAACCATATCGAAAATGGTTGTTGCTTGTAATAGGCTTTTCATTGCTATTACGATTTATTTTAGCCCTTTCAATGGAATTAAACAACGATGAATTGTATTATCGTTTGTTTACATGGTTTCCAAGTTGGAGTTATTTCGACCATCCTCCGATGGTAGGTTGGCTTATTGGTTTAACAAGTTGGAATTTTTTATGGAATAGTGAATTAGCAATTCGATTTTCTGCATTGATACTTTGTGTTGCAAATAGTTTTCTGATATTTAATCTTACTAAAAAACTTTCAGACGAACGATTGGCATTTTTTACAACATTGCTTTTTAATTTATCACCTTATGTATTGATAGTTTGCGGCACTTTTATTTTGCCTGATGCGGGATTATTGTTTTTTTGGTTGTTAGCATTAAATTATATCGTGCAAATATTTATTTTGCAAAAGAATAATTGGGCTTTTTATATTGGTTTAGGATTGTCTATTGGAATGGCATGTTTAGCAAAATATACCGCTATTGTACTTTGGATAGGTATTGGTATATATTTATTGCTTTATGGAAAAGCATTTTTTAAAGAAAAAAAACTTTATGTTGCAATTTTTATAACAGTAATCTGCTGTTTACCAATATTATATTGGAATATTGTTCATAATTTTATAAGTTTTACTTATCAAGGTGGTAGGCTTGTGGTTAACGGAGAGTTGCATTTAGAAAATTTGGCTTTGGAATTATTTGGAGAATGGCTTTACAACAATCCTATTTTATTTATTTTTACAATATTAACAACAATAATTTATATAAAAAAAGGAAATTTAAAATTTGGTAAACAAAATAAATATCAACTATTTTATTGTATTTCAATACCATTGATAATTATATTTTGGTTTTTTTCTTGTTTTAATTTTATGCTTCCGCATTGGAGTTCTCCAGCATATATTACGTTGTTGATACCAACAAGTGCGATAATGTTACAAAGAATGGATAAACAACAATGGCATATTTTAATGTGGATAAAAATTGCTATTGTGTTGATTATCATTGTTTTTATTTTATTTTTTACTCAAAAATATTTTTCATTTCCTATGCCAGCAAATCAATATGTGAAAGATTATACTATAGAGATTTCAACTTGTGAACAATCGGCAAAATTATTTATGGATTACGCAAGAGAACAAGAACAATGTGGGGCAATGCCTATTGATGCTCCGATATTGGCTCCTACTTGGTCAATGGCAGCACAATATGAGTACTATATATCAGAAAAAGAGGGGAGAAGAATTTTAACACTTGGTCCGCTATATTGTACGCATCAATATGCGTGGATTTCTCAAAAAAGAAATGGTTTAGAATATGGTATGGATTTATGGTTTATAACAGATAGTTATGATTATCGTTCACCATATTTTATATCAACTTGTTTTCAAGAAATTGAAGGTGCTGACACGCTTCAAGTTTATTGTAACAAAAGGCATGTAAAGGATTTGTATGTATATAAAATGCGTGGATTACAACGTATTCCAAAGTATATATATTAATTTGTTCTTTGTCGTAACACATCAAATAAAATAATACCTGTAGCCACAGATACGTTGAGAGAGGCGATAGTGCCAACCATAGGTATTTTTACACTTTCGTCGCATAATGTAAGTATTTCAGGAGAAATGCCCTCGTATTCATTGCCCATAATAATACAAATAGGATTGGTGAAATCTGTTTGAAAAAAATTGTTGTTGGCTTTTTCTGTACAAGCGATAGTTTTTATACCACTTTGTTTTAAATATTCAACAATTTCTTGAAGATTGTTGTGACGACAAATTGGAATTTTATGCAACGCTCCTGCAGAAGTTTTGATTGCATCTTCGTTGAGTTGAGAACTGTTTTTTGCAGGAACAATAATTGCATCAACACCAGCACATTCGGCACTTCTGGCAATTGCTCCCATATTGCGGACATCGGTGATTTTGTCTAATAACAACAAAAATGGAACTTTGCCCTCTTCGTACAATGTTGGTAGAATGTCAAAAATACTTTGATATACCACCGAAGACATAAAACATATTGCTCCTTGATGATTACCTCGCGTGTATCGATTGAGACGTTCTAATGGAACATATTGAAAAGGAATATTTCGTTCTCTAATCAAATGAAACAATTCTTTGAAAAGTTCTCCCGTTGATCCTTTTTGTAAAATTACCTTATCTATTTCTTTGCCTTCTTTTATGGCTTCTATGATTGGGCGAATCCCATAAATGAGATGATTATTTTGTTTTTTATGATTTGTTGCAAATGCCATGGATTAAATTTTTAATTTACAAAAGTAACATTTTTTTGTGAAACAATGTTAATTTATTAGAAAAACAATGTTGTTGAAAAAAGTAACCGAAGATTGCTTACCGAATGAATTAAAGCAGAACTACCATCTGTTTTTTGGACAACACCAAGACTATTACGAGTAGAACCATAGTTTGCTACTGTATATTCTGGTTCAAATGAAAATTGCAATTTTTTTGCATTGTATTTTATTCTTGGAGAAATTCGATAAATATTTTTTATATTGTAGTTGCTCATAAAATAACTTTTAGGATTGTTCCAATCTTGTATATTTTTCCATGAACCAATATTTTCGCAATATCCTGCAAAAATTCCAAATTCCCAATTTTTTATTTGTGCGAACAAGTCTATCCAACTGCTGATAGTATGTAATCCAGTATAATCGTAATCGATATTGTTGTTTAATAGTTGATTATCATAATAGCGAACGGCGTATCCACCAATGGTAAGCATATCATTGAACCCACAACTCCACATTGCTTTTGCTTTGATTCCAATATAATCTTTTGCATTGAAATAAGAACAGTGGTTGAAAAATAATATTGTTGCCCAACTATGTACTCCTTTGTGTGTATATGTGTTGTTTGATGTTATTTCTCTTGGAATGAGATATTTATAATCTCCTCCGATTCCAATTAAGGTATTACGTTTAAGTTGTTTTGAATTTTCTTTATTAAATTTTAAAATATATTGTAAGCCAGATTCTGGTATAGAACTATAGCGAAGATATTCGGAACTACTTCCATTATGACCTATGCTTGTATAATCACGTTGAGAATTGATATAAACAATAAAATTATGAATTTTACCTGCGGTTTGAGTAAGTCTTATTTGTGGTGCTCGGCTAAATGGTTGAAATGGTGCTCCTGTACTTCCTGCAACGGTGTGAGCAAAACATTCTTCGGTAAACAATGGGTGCCACGATTGTCCTATTAGTAAACGTGTTGATGTCCATTGGAGTGATACAAATGCGTGTCGTAAAGAAAAACTATTGCCTGTTGTATTCGATACGCCGACAAACCAACCTTCGAGCATTCCTGAAATATTTGCTCCTATTGCTCGAGGGGCTTGTATGCGAGCAGTTAAGCGACTGTTCATCGCTAAAAGATTGAATGAGGATTGTGCGTTGAGGTCTTTTCCGTTTTTATCGTATGAAATATCTTGGGGATAAAGTGTTAATACTCCTTCGCGGGCATTTACATTGCGGCGAGTATCCCAAAACATATCTACACCAACAAAACCACCAAATTTGACTCCCCATTTATTATTTTGATTATCAGATAAATAGTCAGAAGTGCTAATTTTATTATTTTTTGAGAGACTATCTCGTTGGAAAAATGATAAAAAATCATGTTTTTTTTGATGCTTTTTTTTAAAGTTATCTGCTTGAACAGTAGAATTTAAGTAGATGAACACAATAGAGATACAAATACCGATTTTATACAAACTTTTTTTTGGCATATTTACTTTCCTATAATTAATTTACTGATATTTTGATTGTTAAATATTTCGTTAGCTAAATTTATCAATTCTTCTGCTGTGATAGTTTCTATTTTTTTACAAATTTCGTTAATAGGTTCTACCTCATTGAAAATGAGGTGATTTTTTCCAATAGAAAGCATTTCTGTTAAATTGGCATCGTAGGTGATTGCCATTTGTCCTATTAATTGTTTACGAGCACGATAAAGTTGTAATGTTCCTAATTTTGTATTTTTTAATTTATCTAACTCTTTTTCTATCAATACGAAGCATTTTTCTACATTTTTATAATCGCAACCGATATAAATAGTGTATAGTCCAATATCACTCATGGGAGAATAATTGGCTTCGATGTTGTAAACATAACCTTTTTTTTCGCGAATAGCCATACCCAAACGAGAATTTAAGCCTTGACCGCCTAAAATATTCAATAGTAGTGTCGCAATTTGATTATTGCGTTCGTCGTATGCAGGAAGAATAGAACCTATAATGGCATGTGATTGATTGCTTCGAAGTTTTATATGGCGAGTACTTGGTTTATAATCTGTGAAAACACTTCTTTTAAAATTTCGTTCTTGTTTTGGAATATTCGATAAAAATTTGCTTGTTATTTTTTTTATTTTTTCAAATGAACTTTGGCAAACGATACTCAATACCATTTGGTTGGTATTATAGGTTCTTTGTGTGAAATTTAAAACTTTTTCTCTGTTTATTGTCTTCAAACTCTGTAAAGTTCCTAAAATATTTGTACCGAGAGGGTGCCCATTAAATATTTGATTTTCAAACTCATCGAAAATCCATTCGGAAGGAGTATCTTTACAGAGTTGAATTTCTTCTTTTACAACATCTCGTTCAGTGTCAATATCTTTGTCGTAAAAGGTAGAATTGAATACTATATCGGCTAAAATTTCAATGGCCTTTTCTATATAATTATCTAATACAGAAGCATAAAAAAATGTTTCTTCTTTGGTGGTGTATGCGTTTAATTCTCCACCTACATTTTCTAAGTACGATAATACTTGATACGTATTTCGTTTATGTGTGCCTTTGAATATAATATGTTCAATAAAATGGGCGATTCCTTTTTCGTTTGGAAGTTCGTCTCTTGTTCCTGTATTTACAACTAAACCAACATGCGATACCGATGAGGTTGTTTGTTTGTGTATGATACGAATACCGTTATCTAATTGAAAATAATTGTATGCCAATGTTGTAGATATTAATATAAATCAATCCATTGATAACTATTTTGGTGATGTTCCAAAAATTTTATCAAATCGTTTCTGTTTATTACCAATGATGCCGTATTGATACAAGGGTGAAAACTTAGGCGTTCGGCTGTTTGTAATTTGCTATCAATAAACACGATAACATGATGTGTAGTGTCGTTTATTAATCCAAATGGAGTAACAGAACCGGGAGTAACACCTAAATATTTCATCATTCTTTCAGGGGATGCAAAACTAAGTTTGCCTTGTTTAAGTATTTTTTCAATATGATGAATATCCATATTTTGGTCGCAATCAAGTAATACCAAATAATGTTGATTGCCTTTATGATTACGAAAGAAAAGGTTCTTACAATGTTTAGCATCAATATCTTTCCAATATTTTTTTGCGATTTCGATTGTTGGAGCCTCTGGGTGTTCCTCATATTGGTACTGGATATTGAGCCTATCTAATATTTCGTATAAACGTGTGTCACCATTCATAAAAAAAAATTTTGCAAAGATAGCATTTTTACTAATTGAAAATAAATAAGCTCAATGAATTATTAATAAAAAAAAGAGCAGCGGCGAAGCCGCTACTCCATATTAAAATATTCGTGACAATTTCAATAAATTATTTTTTGATAGTCATTTTCTTCGTTAGACGATGTCCGTTGAAGTCCATGGTGTAGAAATAGATACCATCTGCAAAGTTAGCAGTATTGAATTCAATGCTGTTAGCACCTGCTTTGGCTTCAATTTCTTGGGTATGTAATATTTGTCCTGTAACGCTTGCGATAGTAAATATTACTTTACCTTGATTTGGAATAGTATAGTTTACTTTTGCCATATCGTTAGCAGGGTTAGGCATATTTTGACTCATACCGATTGAATTTACTTTCGATTCACTAATACCTAAATCGGTACATTTTGTGATATATAGTGTATCGTTATCATTGGTATCATCAATTTTATCGATGTAAACTTTGATAGTGTAATTGTTCGCTTGTGGAACAACAAACGATTGAGAGAAAGTAAAATCAATAGAATCACTTGCATTGATGTTGTCAATTGTTTCTTTCAATGTTGTTACTGCTTGATTATTAGCGTAAATAATAGCGTTGATAGAGATATTTCTCATATCTTGATTTGGAGTTTCGTTAATAACGGTAACAGTAATTTTTTGTTGACTATTGATTTTAGAACATTCATTGCTGTTTGCTGGTTCAATAAACTTGCTAATACCAACATTTATCAAATCAACACATTCAACGATACTATTGCTATATTTCATAGTCGTATTGCAAGCAGGATTAACAATAATTTCAACATTGAAAGATTCATCTTCTGGAACGGTATAAGCCGTTAAGAATGAATAATTAGTGTCTTCTCCAGCAGCAAGAGTACCTGTAATTGATTCATTAATCGTTTCAATAACAACACCAGAAATATTGTAAATATTGAGGGTTAATTCAATATTATCCATATTCAAGTTACCATTATTAGCAATATTTACTTCTTGATATACTTTAGTACCAATGTTTAAACAATTGTTCATAGAACTACCGCCAGTAACTTGTTTAGGAGTAATTGTTAAATTAGGATTAATAATGATGCTAGTATAAAGCGTATCATCGGTAAGGGTTTTATCAACAGCAGGTGAAATATACGCTTTGATATTGTAAGTACCGGGTGAGAAGTTGAAATCGTTAGTGATAGCAAAGGTATCAACTGCCAAACCTTCAATAATTCCACTACGTAAAGGTAATGTTAAAGTTTGATTAGCACTACCAGAAATTTCGACAATAATAGAAGTCATATCGGAGGAGAAATCAACTGCTTGACCAGTTTGGTTTGTCATTTCAATACTTAAAGTTTTGTTATTGAGACTACAAGCATTAACATCAATAGCCAAAGCATCAGTTAAAGCAATATTGGTATTAGAAGTGATAGCAATTCTATCAAGATATTGAGCATTTCCGCCGTAACTGATACCTTCAAAAACAATGATAGCACAAGAAGAGTCAACGTAAGGCGACAAGTCAATGAAATATTTAGTCCAAGTAGGAGCAGAGATAGAATTGTCATAACGACTAAGAGCCATTAAAGTGTGATGAGAATTACCTCCATCGAATGTAACGGTAACGTTTAATAGGTCGTTCATATCAGCGTGACTGGTATCGTGAGCGTACCAGAATTCCAATACAGGTTGAGCGGTACGATTCAATTCGATTTGACCAGTACTCAAACGGCTAATAGTTCCTTTAGAACCGCTGAAAGCAAGTTTTCCTGTACCAAAGAATGGGTCTATATATCCATTGTTATTGCCTGATATTACTGTCCACTGTGCGGTGCCGACTAAGTTTTCAATAGTAAGTTCGGTAAAGGTTGAATTAGAAAAATCTTCATCGTAAGGAAGATTTAGTTTATTGATTTGGTAAACACCAAAAATAGTATCGTTTTCGGTGATGGTATCGCTTGCACAACTCAAAGATGCTTCTAAGTTATAAGTACCTATGAAATCTGTAAACAATGCGTTTGTTACCTCAAAGATTTTTGTTTCAAGAATGTTCAAAGTTCCTGAAGAAATAAGGGTGTCAATTGTTGCATTGTTTGCTCCTGTGGTTCTAATAGTTAAAAGCATTGGGTGTCGTGCAAAGTCTATATCTGTTCCTCCAACATTGGTAATTGCATATTTAACGCTGGAATAACTTGGAGAACACAAACTATTGGAGCTATTGATAGGTTCAACAATTTCCGTTAATTGCAAATCTACACCAGCATAAACGTGCATAGTATAAGCACCTATAGTCGTCATTGCCTCACGTTGAGTTCCGTTTATATCTCTTGATACTTTAGGATGTCTTGGACAGATTAAACCAAGGCTATTACCAAGAGACAAATCTATAGATGTATCTACAAAATTTGGATAAACGGAAATAGAGTTGGCATCTTGTTGTGTTTGTGTTTGTACTGCTGGAATAGTATTAAATACGGCATTACCAATCTTACAAATATTGCCACTAGCAACATAATAATTGTTATAATCTAATTCAAAATAAAGTGCATAGGCATAATTTGCATTTGAAATTACTATAGCCGTAGCATCATTATGTGTGCTTGTTACAACAATATTATTGTTTTTAACAACATTGGTAGAGCAGGCAGTAACGGTTGCAAGGTATATTCCACGGGCACCACCAGTAGCAAGTAGGTAAATAGAATTGTGCAATATATTTGTTTTATAAATACTTGAGATGTATATACCGTTAGTTGTTCCAGAAGTTTTTAATATGATTTCATTATTGGAAATATCTACATCTTCAACTACATAGGAAGCAAGGTTGCCTTGAGTGTTAAAAATACCATTTCCACCGGTCAAGGTTCTTTCCAAAGAATGAATTTTATTGTTACGAATATGGGCATCATTATAGTATGAGCAAGTAATTCCAGCCCAACTTTCAGAACTTTCAACGGTTGTTGAGATTATATTATTATCAATAGCACCACCTTTGAAGTAAATTACATTTATACCACCATTGTAAGTTCCAGTAATAATATTGCTATCTATGGTAATTCTTCGGTAATCGTTAGATTGAGTTGAGTTGGTAATGTAAATACCATAATAATTACCACCAGTGATAAAGCAATTGCGGATAAGAAGATCTTTTATATTTCCAGTACTAGATGTTTTATCAATACAACGATGTTGTTGTTGTGAGTTGGTAGGGATTGTACTATATTTTCTTGCATAAATATTACAATTAGTAATACTAATATTAGAAGAAACACTAGCACCAGTACCAGTAAATTTGATAGCAGTAAAACCATTTGTAGCGTCAATAGTTAGACTATCAAAACTAATATTTTTTTGTTCTTTCAATACAACAGCATCGCTGAGAATAGGTTGAAGAATAGCAGGAGTTGAACTATTTCTGTTTGCTTTTGTAAACATAATAGTATATTTATCGCTACCATTGATAGGTTCAGTTAATTGAAGACTACCATTGTGGATTCCTGGTAAAAATTCAAAAATAACATTTCCACCGATACCGCAATTTATCAAACTATTAGCAACTTCTTCCATAGAAGCGAAATCGCCACCATTAGCACCCACGGTAAAAGTACCACTGAGCATAGCGTTGCAAGTAATAATATTTATATCAATGGTATCGTTTTCAATAGCATCGTCAGCGTTTACGCCATTAACAAGCGAAATCCATACTTTTATAGTATTGGTACCTGCTGTAGCCGTAGTAATATTTCCTAATGATAGGGTATCTAAATCCAATGAAGTTAAATTTCCAGTCCATGTGATAGGAGATTGGATTACATTGTTGTATGCCCAATTGATAGTAGCGGATGTAATTGCACTGGCTCCAGTATTTTTTAATACAATAGCAGGAGAGATAGCATCACCTATATTGGTAATAGTAGGACAATCAATATTTATCAATGCTAAATCAAGAGAAGGCAATGCTTTAGAATAGGCTCCCATTGCAGTAGTACCATATCTTGGGTTGCCCAAAATATCAGTATTTAACTGTTGATGAGTAGGGCATGGGTAGTCATCTTTATTGCTAACTTCTAACGATTGTGAAGAATTGATATATTGAGGAGCAATGCTTACAGAATTGCTGTCAGTACTTACAAACGTTTGCCAATCGGAGATAGATGTAATTTTGTTATCTACATAACCGACATATTGAGGAGCAACAAGGTTGTTGTAATCAATGTTAATTTGTCCTCTATCTGTACCTATCGCTTTTGCATTTGAGATAAAAATTGGATAATCGGCAGAGGTTTTCATATCAATGTTATTGTTTTTAATAACAAGATACCCTGTTTCTGATAAACTACCTGTTTGATAAATACCTTGTGTTTCGTATTGAGAACCACCAGAAATTCTAATAGAGTTGTTTACTATAGCAACATTAGAGTTCATTATATAAATACCAGCAAAATCATTATTCGCTCTTTGTGGGGTAAAAATTAAGGAAAGTTCGTTGTTGGAAACTACACTCATTTTTGTAGCCTCTGTACCAAAATTAGATAAACTTATAGCACGACCTTGAAGTATGGTATCAGACATCCATATCTTATTTCCGTTGATGACATTATAATTTTTACAAAGACTTGTGTTAATGCCATAGAATGTTTCGGTATTGTTGCTGGAAGCAACATTTATAAAGTTGTGTTCAATGTTTAGAGAAATTGCATTTTGAGGCTCCATTCCATAAAAACTCTTAGATTCTACATTAAGTAGTGCTATTGTATTGTTTTTGATATTTACCTTGTTATAATTTGTGTATATACCATAGGTAGTTGTTGCGGTTTTAACATTGAAATTAATAGTATTGTCTGCAATATTACAATTGTTTGTAAAATAGTTATTACCATTAATTTGCATAGCATATATCGTTGTTTTTTTGTTTGTTTCGATATTAAAAGTATTGTTAATAATATCAACATTAGAAGTATCACTAAAAATGGCTCTGTATTCATTATTAGTAGCAGAAACTCTATTGCTAATGGTATTATTTTCCATTTTCAAATTAGTACGATAAGCATATATACTATGACTTCCACCACCTGCAATGATATTGTCTTTAAGTGTAATATCATCATTTTGGGCTACACTTCCATAGAAGTACAATGAATAATTTCCACCATAAATATAGTTTCTGTACATACGGAAATTAGATAACGAGCCTTTTTCCTTTTGATGACAGAGAGCAGAAATGGCTGGAATAGTTGCTTCTGCAATATTTGCACTATTGGTATCACCATAAAGGATACAATCACTAAATTCAATATCATCGCAAGAAGCAACAAATTGAATATTGTAATATTTATTAGAAACGCCTTCAAATGTCAGCTTAGAGAAAACAAGGTGATTGATGTTACCAATAACTGTATTTGTTAAAACTACATCAGCAGCATTACCACTTTGAGAAGTGAATGTGATAGTATTTGTTGTAGATGCCCCTGGAATAGATTGAGAAAATACTACATCTTTGAAATGAGAACCTGATTCAATTTCTAATCTAACAGCAGAATTTATACCACAATTTTGAAGAGCGGTAAGGGCTTCGTCTATGGTACTAAAGTCGGCATTAGATGATTGACCAATGGTATAAGTAGAAGAAGCAACACAACCATAAATAGTAGTGTAAGCAGTATCGTTGCTTGATACTTGGTCGGTAGCATTGTTGACATTAGTAACAAAAGCAACAATTTCTATATTTCCTTTTGTAGGAATAAAGTTACCAATGGTAATATCTCCAGAAACTTTTGAATTTAAATTGCCAGCCCAAGTGTAAGGAGATTGTAAAACACCATTAATCATCCAATTGATAGTAACCTCTGTTAATGTGGTTGTTCCTGCATTGTAAAGACGGATTTTAACATCGGTTGGGGTATTATTTATTACAATACTATTGGTAGGAGCAACAATGCTTGTGATAGCAGCGTCAATATTTGATTCTTCAAAATGATATGCTCCCATAGTGGTTTGTGTGGTTCCTCTGTTGAGCCCATTTTTGTCTAATGTTACATCTGTTAATGTAGGACATTCTAAACCATTGTTGTCTGTAACCATTAAGTTGGTAAATTCATTTTGGAACATAGGATTGATAGCAACAGAATTTATATCTTGTTTTGTTGCTGTGCGTAAATCTGCCATAGAGGAAATATTCGCTCCAACGTAACTAATATAAGTATTTCTTTGACTATAATAGTTATTGTAATCAATTACAATATTGTTAACGCTGTTAGCGGATGTAATATAAATAGGATAATCGGCAACAGATGATTTTGTTACAAGATTATTGTTTTTAATGGTTAAAGTATTGCCATTGGCAACATAAAGTGCTTTAGTTGCTGTATTTCCAGAACAAAGTATGGAGTTGTGCAATATTTGACCCTTACTATTTGATAAATAAATACCATTACCATTTACAGCATAAATTTCATTGTTTGCAACAATTCCATTTTTGCTTGTGTTAAAATTGGTTAAATATATACCAGCGTTAGTTTTTATACTTTTAATACAATTGTTGGTAATATTACCATCGCAGCCGGTCATATAGATACCTATGTAATTAATAGGTTGAACTGTATTAGAAATACGTTGTGCAATGGTATTATTGTCGAAACTACTAAATGATGTATTAGAAAAATATACACCATAATTGTCGGTAGAATCGAAAGTGTTATTGTTAACAGAAACATTTGAAGCCTTATTGGCATTAAAATATATCGCATCACTACCGCCACTAAAATGACAATTGTTGATTCTTAAATTCTCAACCACCTTTCTATCACTAAAAAATGCTACATGATAATTATGGGTCGTGTAGGTTGTAGGAAGATTTACTCCTTTTAACCAACAATTATCAAATGCTATATTTTTGCAATTAGTGTTTAAATTAACACATTTGCTATAACTATAACTAATAGCAGTTAAAGATTGAGAGGTGATAGTAAGGTCTTTAATAACAACATTGTTTCTTTGAATAGTAAGTGTTGCCACATTTGCATCGCCATTGCCATTGGTGATAATCAATACATTGTCTCTGTTTCCGCTCAAAGAGGTAATGGTAAGCGTATCGTGAATGTGTAAAAGGGTATCATCATCTATCATACCATTGATAGTATCTAATGTAATATTTTCTACATATTGTCCATCTTCTAATGCGAGTGTAATAGAACCAGCGGCACCACATCTATTTAATATAGTAAGTGCTTCGTTGATAGAAGGGAATGTGCTATTTGGACCAACGGTTTGTATGCCAGATAAAGCACCAGGACAGAAACAATCCAAAAGTGATAAAGTATCATTGATATGAGCATCATCTATACCATTGTTGAGACTACTAATATATACAGATAAATCGTTGTATAATGGTCTGTAGGCAATAGTGCCAAGGGTAATGGTATCGGTTTGTCCTGTTGCCAAATTGCCAGTATAATTATAAGTAGGTTGGTTTGTGCCATTGAATTTCCAATCAATAGTCATTGATGAAATAGTATTTGTTCCGATATTACCAACAACGGCTTGGATAGTTGTATTAGTTCCTGCTAAAGAATCGCTATTCCAGCCTAAAATTTCTAATAATGTACCATCGTTGCTGAGAAGTAGTTTAGAATTCGCTCCCATAGGAGATAGTAATGCACGTACATTTCCTTCAATATCAGAATTGACATTATTATAAATAGGACATTCAAAACCTGTATAGTCTGATAATTTATGATTGTCAGTAATATTTATATAAGGAGGAAGTACATTTATACAATGTATATCTGTAGGAATGCTCGCACGCCAAGCGGTTAGGTTTGTTTGAGCCGCAGTAGAAATAGAACCAATATAACTTGGAGAGTAATAACAATTGTAATCTATGTCAAATTTGCACATTTGAGCAAGAACTGTGCCAAAAATAGGATAGCCATTTTCTCCTATTGCTACAAAGATATTGTTTTTAATTGCTCCAGTATTGCTACCTGAAATGCTCATTTGCATTGCTCGTAGTGTTGTTCCAGTTCCAGCAACATAAACAGAATTATGAAGAATATTTGTAGCGACAGTATTTGATAGTTGGATTCCCATTACACTACCGGTTCCTTCAATATAAACTTCGTTATTAATAATTGAAAATAAATTGGCAGAGGCAGAATCACCTATATTTTGTGCATATATTCCATAAGCAGAACTCATAAGTGTTTTTGTTTGAATTTTGTTGCAAGTTATTGCTCCTAAACAAGAAGGACTATTAATACCATACCAACTTTGGTTAATATATGCAGTACGAGAAAGGATAGTATTTCCGTGAATATTAATATTTCCATAGTAAGTAGAGATGGAGTGGGAGTATGCATTGGTAATAGTGTTGCTATCAATAGTAACCTTTCCTTTGATTCCACTTGAAGAACTATTACTTTCAACAACATACATATAAATACCATAATAACCACCATCTATAATATTGTTGCTGATACGGCAATTGTTTAAAATTCCGCTTTTACTTACTTCTTTGTGAATTGCTACAAATCTACTATCAGTAGTAGTAGGGTTAACAAATATTTTACAGTGACTTATATTAATATCAGAAGCATCACCAGTAATCCAAACACCTTTTTGTTTATTATTGGTAGCAGCATCAATGGTGATGTGACTAACGCTAATATTTGTTGTATTTTTTAATTGAATACCGTATTCTAAAGAAGGTTGCAATATTACGCTATCGTGGTGCATTGCTGCCGATTGAATAGTTATTTTGTAGTTGTTTTGCATATCGCTAAAGTCCCAAGATTCATTGTAAACACCACTTTCTAAAGCAAAAACGATGTCTCCATCTTGTCCGCAAAGCGATAATGTTGTTAAAGCATCGGTTAATGTAGCAAATTCTCCATTGGAACCTACATTGTATGTACCAGATAGAAAACCACTACAACCATAAACAATACTTCGTAAAGTATCATCTGTAGAGAGAGAATCGTATATTCCATTAGGCATACGTACCCATGCAACAATAGTATCGTATCCATTTACGGTAGGTATAAAATTACCAATAGTTACCGTATCGTTAAAATCTTCTATTAAATCGAATGTATATTGTTGTTCTGGTTGTGCAACACCATTGATAGAATATCCAATCAAACAAGAATTTAAGTTTTTAATACCTCTATTTTTTATAATGACAGAAATTGGTGTTGTTTGTCCTGCTGAGAAATTACCTTGTTTAGGAGAAACAATATCTAACATTGCCACAGAATTAGAATCTGGTATAAATCTTGTTATAGCAATTCGAGTACATGGACGAAATTTATTTTCACCTTTTTCTTCTGGGAATGTTTTATTTTGAGATTTCGCAACAGCATAATTGGTTTCTTTTCCATCTATAGCAAGCCAAACAAACTTACCACTTAATCCGCCAGCAGAAGGATTCCCATTTTTATTAATAACATATACTATTAAATTATTGTTTGCAGGTAAAGCAAAACTATTTTGCAACAATACATCTGCCCAAACTTCACCTCCAGGACCAATAAATGTTCCTGACCATACCAAAGTGGCACCATCGGCAATAGGGTCAACATAATCGTTATTTAAAGTGTTTCCTAAGGTCGCTTTCATATAGATAGAAATGCTATCTGTACTAACGGCTTCTTTGGAAAAATAGGCTATATTGGTAATATTTCCACCGGCATTGGTTTGTGATAATTCATTGGCAAAATATAAAGTTTTACTCCAACCATATTGATGTTGTGGATAGAATGGTACATGTTCAACATTATTTTTGCTATCAGAAATATCTCCTAATGTTATTGTATCTTTTTGTAAGCCACGTTTAATAAAGAAGAAAGAATTTATGGTATTGTAATATCCGAAAGAATCAATACCTGTAATAGAATAATTGACCATAGCACCGTATGGAAATTGAGGAATGACACCTTCCCACATAGAATCTCCTTTAACACTGTTCATTGAAATAGTTCCAGAGGTAGAAGTACCATTGTAGGTTGCAGTATAATTTAAAGATGGAGTAATTAAACTTGCTGTTGAATTGGATTTTACTTTTGCATTAACGATAAAAGGTCCATTAAATAAAACAGTATCTTGGAAAATAGGAGCGGAAAATGTTACGGTAGGAGGTTTAATTGTTTGAGTATCTGCAGAGATAATTAAATCGTCAATTAGCCAACCATAATTAATTTGAGAACCTGTTACATCCCCTTTTTTAATGATAAATCTAAATTGAGCTTCAGAATAACTAATTTCATTGCTTAAATCAAATGCTTCGTATTTCCACCACCAAGATTGAGGTGTCATCAAACTATCAAAGCCTCCCCAAAAAGGATAACTTGCAGCATTGAATCCATTTTCTGAGTAATAACTACTACCTAAATAGGAACTTGCTGGTATTGGAGTCCAAGAGCTACCAACCCCACCTTCTTTATACTCTATACGAGCAATATCAGAAGGAGATATTTTACAAATGTGTTTGAATGATAAATGAACATTGCTATAATTTGTAAAGTCGTAAGTTGGGGTAGTAAGAACAATGGAATCCCCATTAGTATTAGGAACTTTCCCTACAATAGCAGAAGGAGCGGAAACGAAATGCGATTGGTCTATTTCCCAAGTCGCACCAGGGACATTTGAAATAGTAAATCCGCTACTCTGATTGAAGTTTGGATTAAAATTTTCACTAACAATAGTAGTGACTTGTGCTTGTAAGGTAAAACTACTAAAAAGCAGTATTCCCAAAAATGTTAAAAATTTTTTCATAATATAAAAAATATTAAATATCACCTACTCTCTTCTGGGTTTTCGGCATCTCCCATTTTATTAATTTGCTTTACTTTGTTTTTACAATTATAATTAACGTTTATAATAATAAATATTTATTTTTCATTGTCAATGGAACATTGTTTATTTTCAATGATTCAACTGCCAATATGATATTCCACAAAAAATAGAATATTTCACCTTTCGAAATTACAATTATTTTTTCATAAAAACAACTTTTTATATAAAAAGTTATCATTTTTTTATTAACAATTTTATTTGTGTATTAAATGTATTAACATTCAATTGTTTATTTTTTTTTTAGTTATATAAGTAAGTGTATTGGTGAGTAAAAAAAACGAAAAGATATGAGATTTTTGTTTGGGAAATGAAAAAAAATGATAATTTTGCAATTGTTTAACGAGAAAATAATGAAGCAAATACCATTAGCAGAGCAGTTGCGTCCGCAAACATTAGAAGAATATGTAGGTCAAAATCATTTGATAGGTCATAATGCAGTATTGAGAAAATCAATAGAGCAGGGAAAAATTCCATCAATGATATTATGGGGTCCTCCCGGTGTAGGCAAAACAACATTGGCATATCTAATATCGAAACATATCCAAAGTTCATTTTTTAAATTAAGTGCTATCAATTCTGGTGTAAAAGATGTAAGAGAAGTTATAGATAAAGCCCGTCAAGAAGATAATACTTCAATATTGTTTATCGATGAAATACATCGATTCAATAAATCACAACAAGATTCATTGTTGTCGGCAGTAGAAGAGGGGATAATAACATTGATAGGAGCGACAACCGAAAATCCATCTTTTGAAGTGATAACGCCTTTATTGTCTCGTTGTCAAGTATATGTATTGGAATCGTTGTCTGTAGAAGATTTGGAAAAAATACTTCAAAAAGCGACACAAGTAATAGAAAATCAATATCAAAAAAAGATAACGATAAAAGAAAAAGATGCGTTGTTGCATATTTCAGGAGGAGATGCCCGCAAATTGTTAAACGCTTTTGAATTAACTTGTCGTTGGATAATCAACAACGATACTAATGGCGAATTGACAAATAAAATAGTAGAAAAAGTTGTTCAAAATAATTTGAGCATATACGATAAAAATGGAGAAAATCATTATGATATTGTATCAGCGTTTATCAAATCAATGCGAGGAAGCGACCCCAATGGTGCCGTTTATTGGTTGGCACGTATGATAGCCGGAGGCGAAGACCCACTATTTATCGCTCGTCGTATGGTGATTCTTGCTTCAGAAGATATTGGCAATGCAAATCCTAATGCCCTATTGTTGGCTCAAACATGTTTTGAAACAGTTAGAAATATAGGAATGCCAGAAGGAAGAATACCTCTTTCGCAAACTGCTATCTATTTGGCTTGTTCTCCAAAAAGTAATGCTTCTTATTTAGCAATAGACAAGGCTTTGGCAATAGTAAATCAAACACAAAATTTGCCTGTTCCTCTTCATTTAAGAAATGCTCCAACAAAATTGATGCAACAACTTGATTATGGTAAAGATTATAAATATGCCCATGATTACGAAAACAATTTTGTTTGTCAAGAGTTTTTACCAGATAAAATAAAAAATACAAAGTTTTATGAACCCGGGAAAAATAGTCGAGAAAACGAACAACGCAAATATTTGCAATCTATTTGGAAAGAAAAATACAATTATTGATTTTGTCTAATGTTTAAATTGTTGTCTATTAGTCTATTACTATAAGATTGTAGCAATGCTTTTAGTATTATTAATGCTGAATCTGCTTGAGTATCTATTGGCAAGCGATTTTGTAAAAGTTTGTCTTCTTGTACATTATACCAACTAACAATATTTTTTCCATCAAATTGTAAAAGATGATTATTAATATAAATTTGGTAAATATTTGATAGATAATTGAATGCTTTTGGTGTGTATTTATTATCGAAAATATTGTGTCCGAAACATATAAAATGTTGATTTATACCTAAATAAGCAAATAAAGAAGGCATAATGTCAGTTTGTTGCATAAATTGAGGAAAAAATATTGCACTATCTGCTTTTGGGTGAAAAAATAGCATAGGAATTTGGTAAGCAGTATAAGCATTTTGTGTTGCAGAAGAACTGCCCTCGTAGGCATGGTCGGCGGTAATAATAAATAATGTACTATCATACCACGATTTTTGCGATATTATACGAAAAAATTCGGCTAATGCATCATCGGTATAACTACTTACCGCATACATTTTGTGAGGTCCTTGTGGATAGGATTTTCTTGGGGCATCTTGAGGTATTTCAAACGGATGATGTGAACTAAGTGTAAGTATTGTTGAAAAAAATGGTTGATGAATAGTATCTAATGTTTGTGCAACATAACGCAAATACGACCAATCACTGATTCCCCAATGTCCATCGTAGTCTGTGGCTTCTGGATATTCATTTTTACCAAAATAATGCTGGTAACCTATAGAATGACAGAAACTTTCAAAATTCATAGTTCCATTTTCTCCACCATGAAAAAAATATGTGTTAAATCCTTGGTTTTTAAGTATTTCTACAGGATATTGTATCTTGTTCATTGCAAAAGGGGTTTCTATATAAGCCGATGACATTAGTGAGGGCATTCCACAGACAATAGCAGGAATACCTTCCATAGTGCGTTTGCCATTGGCGATTCCATTGAAAGCAAGGCTTTTGTATGCTAAACTATCTAAAAATGAACAGCATTTTAAATTGTTGTTTTGATAGAATTTCATTAATTCTTGTGAAATCCCTTCTAAAACAATGATTATTACGTTTTTAGTTGTTTGTGGCTGTATGTTTGTAGTTGAAAAATTGTTTTGTATTGGCGAAAAATATTTTTCTGCTTCTTCTAAATTGTTGAAATACATATATTTTTCTGTTGTTTTATTTCCCAACGTACTAATGATACTAAATGGAGTGTTTAAAACTAATGGCAAATATTGAGGTGTAGCGTAAGAACAAGCGTTAACGATTTGAATAGGACGTAATTGCCAGCCTCCTCGTATCGCTGTAATTGATAGTAATATTATTGTCAAAAATATAAGTATTTGTTTTGTAATGTTTTGTGTTTTATTTTCAATATTGTTTTGTTTGGAATGAATAAGGAATTTTCTACAACAGATATTTGTCCATATCAATAAAAATATACAAGCAATAAACAATATTAATAAATACCAAAATTGTTTGATAAATAATGGTAATAATGCGGAAATATCAAAATTTGCAGAGCTAATGTAAGTGAAAATATCAGCAGAAAGCCGTTTAAATACGTATGGAAAATACGCAATATCAACACATTGTAGTAAAATACCGATACTATTGACAATAACAAAATAGAAATTGCAAATAATTGAATAGCCTTTTTTGTTTGTAATATTCAAAGGTAAAGCCAAGGCAAGAATGAACGGAGCATTGAGTATCGCAATTGCTGCAATATCGAATCGCATTCCTCCAAGAAAGTAAATGAATTGAATATCAGGAAAATGTGATGTGTTAGCAATACAAAATATTATCCGAAGTAAAGTATAAACAAAAAGTAAAACTAATAGTCTGAAAAATATAGTCCATATTTTTCGTTTGTAAATATTGCTATTGCAAAGGATATTCATTATATTGTAATGCTTTATTGAAACATTTAAAATAAAACTTCATCAACGGGTTTGTCGTGTGCTTCAATAGGAATATTTTCCATAATTTGAAAATCAAAACACAAACCTATGGTTTTTGTTGTTGGATGTTTGGCGAGAAATCTGTCGTAAAACCCTTTTCCTCTACCTAATCTATGTCCAGCCTTGTCGAAAGCCATTCCGGGGATAACAATAATATCAATATCTTCATTATATGGTTGATTTTCAGGTTCTAATATATTGAAATCTCCGATTTTCATATTGCTTTCGGTGGTTAATTCTACAGGTACAATATCATCTCCGACAACAGTAGGAAGGATAATTTTTTTTCGAGATTGCCATTTTTTGATAAAATCCATAGTTTGAACTTCGTCTGGAAGAGAAGCATAAAGCATAACATTTTGAGCATTTTGAAAAAGTAAATGTCCTTCCAATTTTTTAAGAATAAGAACAGATTTTTCTGCCAATTCTTTTTGAGAAAATGCCTTTTTTCGGCTACGAATTATTTGTCTCAATTCTTTTTTGTCCATTAGTACTATTATGATAAATACATTTTGCAAAGTTCGGAAAAAAAAATGAAATATTTGCATTTTTTGGGAAATTATTCATTTTTTTTCTCTCTTTTTTTTATTTGCAATGCGTGTATAAAAATGTATAGTTGAAAAGATAATGTTTTTTTTATCAAAAAAAAGTATTACTTTTGTACATCTAATATTGTATATATGAAAAAATGTAAAATTACAGTAATGAGACAAAGTCGCTATGATGATTTAATAGCGAAGTATGAAAATCCTATTTCTCATCCTTGTGATATGGAAGTGGGAAAGGTGTTTATTGCAAATGGTTGGAATCGTCCAGAAGGTTTTTGTTTGAGTGCTTGGGAAACGATATCTCCATTTGTGATGACATTGGCACATGAAGGTAAAAATATTTATGATGGTTGGATGAAAAATGAAAAATCGGCGATGATATCGTGTAATGATGGTTTTCGACCGGTAAGTTTTCTTATTGAAGCATTGGAAGAAGATGCACAATAAAAAAAAGAGCAAGCCTGATTTCAGACTTGCTCACCCAAATTTTTATTTAATTATTAGTGTTTGATTTCGTTGTTCAATAAGTTCAATTTTTCTTTTAATGCTGCAATTTCTTTTTTAGTATTTGCGATTTTTTCTTCAAATTGAACTTTTAAGACTTCCGAATTTTTTGATTTAGCAAAGAATCCGAGATTATTTTCCCACAAAGCGACATCTTCCATCATTTTGGCGATTTTAGTTTGTAAAGCCCGACGTTCTTTTTTTAGAAGAGATTCACCATCTTCATTTTCTTTTAGTTCAGCGATATGAGAAATAAATTTTTCTTTATTTTCGGTGCTTAACAATGTGCGAAGTTCTTCAAATCGTTGGTTTACAGCGGCTCTAAATTCTTCCCAAACACGGTTTCTATCATTTTGAGGAGTGTAACCAATAGAAGTCCATTCTCTTTGGAAACCTTTCAATGCTTCAAAATTGGCATCATGATTTTCTACAAATTGATAATCTTTCACTTTTTGAATAAGTGCTTCTTTTTTAGCAAGATTTTCAGCGACATTTTGGGTAATATCTTTGTAGAAATCTGCTTTTGCTGCAAAGAAATCGTCACACGCTTTTCTGAAGCGGGTCCACAATGCTTCTGATTGTTTACGAGAAACGGGACCAATTTTTTTCCATTCTTCTTGAAGTTGAAGCAATTCTCTGGTTGCTTTACGCCAATCGTTTCTTATGGCTATTGCTTCTGCTTGCAAACAAAGATTTACTTTCATATTGTAATTGTTAACTTGTTCTTCTTTGCTCTTTTTTAAGAATTCTTTTTTTGTATCGAAGAAAGTATTTAAACCGTTGCGGAAACGAGTCCAAATTTCATCGTGAACTGCTTTTGGAGCAGGACCTAAAGTCCGCCAAGTTTTAAACAAATTATTAACTTTTTCTTCTGCATCGGTAGCCGCTTTTATGCCAGAGAGATAATTAGAAGCCAAAATGGAATCTAATTGTTCGCAAAGAGCCAATTTTTGTTGGTAATTGCTTTCTTGTTGTTTTTCCATTTCGTCGTAATAATCTCTACGTTTTTGGTTGATTTTGTCAGATGCATCTTTGAATCTGTTCCACAATTCTTCTCGTTTATCGTCTTCAACAGCACCAATTTCTTTCCATTCTTGGTGATATTCTTGCAAAAGTTTGAACGATTTTACAATAGAAGATTCTAAGATAAGGGCTTCTGCTTTTTCGCACAATTCCACTTTCTTTTCGAGATTCTTCTTCATATCTAAACTTTTGAGTTCTCTGTTTATCTTTATTTTATTGAAGAATTGTTCTACGTAGAAATGGTAATTTTGCCATAAATCGCTTACATTTGCTTGTGGCACAGGACCAATTTCTTTCCAAGTTTCTTGAATTTCTTTAAATCTATCGTATATTTGTTTTAGCATTTCTTCGGAATCTATCAAAGAACGCAATTCCTCCAAAAGTGCTTGTTTTTTTGCTAAATTCTTTTCTTTTTCTTTTTCGAGTTCTTCGTTGTAACGAATTTTGGCTTCTTTGTACAAGCCAAAGGCTTTGTCAAAACGTTTTGCTACTTCATCGGGTTCGTATTTAAAATCTTCACGATTGCCATCGTTGGCTAAAAATGCTTGCAAGGCTTGTTCTTTATCTTCTTTGAGCAATTGTAAAAAACGACTTCTAAGCAATGATACTTGCTTTTTGATTTCAACAACATTTGCATTTTTCACCAAGTCTTCCAAAGTTTGTGTAACTTCCTCTTTGGAAAGATTGTCGAATATTGTTTCTGGAATTGCTTCTTCGGAGAATGCCTCTTCTGTATTTGTTGAAGATGATTCTATAGCCTCTTGTTTTTCATTGTCGGTGACAATTTTTTCTTCTTCAGAAACAGCAATAGTATCGTTTGTTACTGTTTCGTTTGTTGGTTCATCAAGGTTTTCGTTGTTACTTGTAACCTCATTACTAATGTTTGCTTCTTCTATCGATGAGGTATTATCGATGTTAGTAACTTCATTGTTAGTGTCTTGCACATTTTCTTGTGCTTGTTCCGATTGCGGATTGAGTAAATCTTCCATATTGAAAAAAGTTGTTAAATTTAATTATTGAAGTTTATATCAATTTTTATATTAAAATGATTTCGTCCGCAAAAGTACAACTTTTTATATAAATAAACGTCAATTTGTGAAAAAGTTTGAAAAAAAATTTTTAACGTATATATTAAAAAAAATCTAATGGTTTAATTGATGCAATAGAAAGAGTAGAACAATTTGAAATAGTATATAAAACATTAAAAATAGAGAAAATTATTTATATTTGATAATCAATAATATAATATAGTTGATATTTTTTTTCAACAATCGGCGTTTTGTATTAAAAAAAATTGTACCTTTGCAAAATTAAAATTAAATAGTAAACATAAGGATAATATAAATATAAGGATAATGGCAAATCATAAGTCACAATTCAAAAGAATAAGACAAAACGAGCGAAGACGCTTAGAGAATAGATACTGGGCAAAAACAATGCGAAACGCTATAAAAAAAATGAGAAATACTATTGATGTAAACGAAGCAAAAGCGAATTTACCAAAAGTAGTTTCTTTAATAGATAAAGTAGCGAAAAAAGGTATCATTCATAAAAACAAAGCATCAAATCTAAAATCTGGTTTGATGGTTATGATTAACAAAATGGCGTAGTTTGAATTATTTGTTTTCATAATTAAGTTAGACGGGCAGGATGTTTATTTCTGTCCTTTTTTTTTCAAAAAATGAATAAAGATGATATTATGCGGGCATTGTATTTCCGCAAAGAAGCTTATTTTGTAGATATGTTTGGAAAGGTAAAATCCAATATTACTACATTGTACAACGATAGAAACAATTGTACTTCACAAAAACATATAGAAAAATGGTTAGCAATAAACGATATGTTGAATGTTGCATATTACCTAAATCAATCTTGGTATCCCGATTGGGAAAATACTAATCAAGAAAAATATACAATAGTATTGAAAAATGGAAAATTTGAAGTACAACAAATAGATATTCCTTCGTCTATAGTTTATTTTGCATCGCCACAATTAGCAGAGCAAGCCATAGAAATATTGGGAGAAGAGAGTTTAAAAATCATCTTTTTGTAAAAAAAAATAAAAAAACCGCCCTAAAGGCGGTTTTTTAGTAACAAAAAGAAACTTTATTTTCTAATATCCAATTCTTGAATTAAGTTTTGAGCATTAGCATATTTATCAATTACGAAAAGCATATAACGTACATCTAAATTGATACAACGTTGTAAGTTTTCTTCAAAATCAATATCACCAGACAT
Organism: Bacteroidales bacterium; assembly: GCA_045534635.1. Lineage (GTDB taxonomy): Bacteria > Bacteroidota > Bacteroidia > Bacteroidales > WCHB1-69 > UBA1205. Next base: position 72,918 of record JAZSKB010000019.1, on the reverse strand, counting down.
TGCTTCGCTATTGCCGTCGAATGCTAAACCGATAAGATGACCTTCTGCATTGATAACAGGAGAACCTGAATTACCTCCTGTAATATCGTTGTTGGAGATAAAACAAGTTACCAATTCGCCGTCTTTATTTGCATATTGACCATAATTTTTAGCATTATAAAGGTCTTTAAGTTTTTGAGGAACAATGAATTCTCTATTGTTAGGGTCTTCTTTTTCCATAACACCTTTCAATGTGGTGTAGTAATCGTAAGCAACGGCATCTCTTGGAATGTAACTGCCGACATTTCCGTAAGTTAAACGAATAGTAGAATTTGCGTCAGGAGCTATAGGTTTATCTCCATTGATTTGAAGAAGACCATTAACGAATAAACGTTTGCCTCTGTTTAGATTTGGAGCGGCATTTTTCATTTTTTCATTCAATTCAATGTATTTTTGATAAGTACTTGATGCAAAAGTCATCATCATATCAGATGCTAATGCTTTAGCATTAGGTTTTTCAAGGAAAGCATTAAAACGTTCTTGAGTAGCAAAGATAGATTTTGCAAAAATGTCGTTAACATAACGGGCAATATTTCCTTTGTATTTTTTTTCTATAATATTCACAAAAAAGTCAGGATAATGATTTCTATCCATATTTTTGTAAGTATATTCTAATAAACTTGTTAACACTTTTTGTTCAGTTGCTGGGTTATAATCTTTGTAGAATTCATCGCCAGCGGCTTTCATATTTGCTAATATGTTTTTCACATCTTCTGGATTGTTTTCGTTGAGTTTATTGCTAACGCCAAAAAATTGAAGTAAGAATACAGGAAGGTCTCCACCGGTAAGCACACCTTCTAATACATAAGTACGAGCGGCAACAATTTCTTTTCTGTTGTTGTAACCTTCTTTGATATAATCAAGTGCTTGTTTGTATTCTTTATTGTTTTGTTTGTTTGCCCATTGTAAATAATTGGCTTCAATATTTTGTTTGATAGCCATAGTATTAAGGTTTTTAAGGGCTTTGTTTTGTTCGTTAGAATATTTCCAATAATTAGAACAACTGGCATATTTAGAAGCATATTGGATATTAATTTTTTGATTTGAAGCCATTTCTTCGCGAAGGTCTTTGATTTTTACGCTTCTAATTTCGTAACGAAGTTTATTGGTAATATTCATAGTTTCATCAAGTCCGTAAGAAGTAAGAAAACGGTCGGTTGTGCCGGGGAACCCCATAATCATAGCGAAGTCTCCATCTTCAATGCCTTTAATACTAATAGGTAAGAAATGTTTAGGTTTCAAAGGAACATTTTCTTTAGCGTATTTGGCTGGAGAACCATCGGGAGCGGTATAGATACGGAATAAAGAAAAATCGCAAGTATGACGAGGCCACATCCAATTATCGGTATCTCCACCGAATTTTCCCATTGAGGAAGGTGGTGCTCCAACTAAACGAACATCTTTGTAAATGATGTAAACCAATAAAAAGTATTGATTTTTGTTGAACATATCAGCAACTTGAGCGTTGTAAGCATTATCTTTTGTCGCTTCTTTAATAATTTTAGCAGATGCTTGAGATATTGCTTTGTTGCGTTCTGCTTCTGGCATTTCATCGGTAATTCCTTGTAAAACTTTGCTTGTTACGTCTTCCATTCTAACTAAGATAGAAACTGTAATGCCTTCGTTGGGTAATTCTTGGTCTTTGCTATATGCCCAAAAACCATCTTGTAGATAATCGTGTTCTACAGTAGAATGAGATTGTATCATTCCGTATCCGCAGTGGTGATTAGTAGAAAACAATCCTTGGTCGGAAATGATTTCTCCTGTACAGAAATGAGAAAATGGTCTGCCTTCGTTGCCAAGACCAACAATAGCATCTTTTAAACAACCTTTGTTCACATTGTAAATGTCTTCAGGGGTAAGTTTAAAACCTGCTTTTTGCATCTCCTCATAATTTTTGCCTAATAAGGATAATAACCACATACCCTCATCTGCTTTCAATGTTGCGGTGTTCAGTAGGAAAATTCCGCTTAATAATAAAATTAATTTTTTCATTGTAAATAATTTATTTAAATATTAATATTTGATTTATTGTAATTGCTTATGAATTTTTTATTTTTGCTTTTTGTGGGAAAATTACTGATAATAAAATACAAACGATTAATGTTGAAAGTATAAATAATAAAGAAAATCCTGTTGAAATATGGGCAAGTTCAAACACTTCTAAAAGCATTTTTACTCCTACAAAGGCTAACAAAATACTTAGTCCGTGTTTTAGATAGTGGAACAAATTAACAATACTACTCAATAAGAAAAACAACGACCTTAAGCCTATAATTGCAAATATGTTGGAGAAAAATACAATATATTGGTCTTTGGTAACAGAAAATATAGCAGGAACAGAATCAACTGCAAATATTACATCTGAAAATTCTATTACTAATAGTACCAAAAATAATGGTGTGATGTATTTTTTGCCATTTTCTTTGATAAAGAATTTTTGTTCTCTAAAATCTGGTGTTACTGCAAAATGTTTGCTAACAAATTTTACTACTTTATGATTTTGTGGGTCAACTTTTTCGTCTTTGTTTCTATTGATAAACATTTTTATTGCAGTGTAAATCAATACAATACCAAATACAACCAATATCCATTCAAATTGATGTATCAATTCGGAAATGGCGAAGATGAATAAGAAACGCATGATTATCGCTCCCAAGATTCCCCAGAACAATACGCGATGATAATATTTTTGTTGAACTCCGAAACTACTGAAAATGAGTAGTATAACAAAAATATTGTCAATAGACATTGCATATTCGATAATGTAGCCAGTTAAAAATTCCATAGATAATTGATTTCTATAGAGTTGTAAGTTTGTAGCAAAATCAACTCCATCTTTAAAGGCTATATTATGCCCATGTTTGATATTGACCGCTTCTAATGTTGTCATATCGTTTATTCCGTGGAGCATATCTCCAAAAAAACGCAATAAAATAAAGAAAATAAGTGCTAATCCGACCCAACAACATGTAAAAATGAGGGATTCTTTAAGGGATACAATATGACTTTTTTTGTTGAAAACGCCAAGGTCTAATGCCAATATCACAGCAATGAATAGTAGAAATGCTACTAATATTAATATCTCATGCATTTTTATTGTTTGTTTTAAAATGCAAAGGTAGCATTTTTTTTTGTTTTTTCTATGTATTTTTTATAATATTTATAAGAAAAAAAGGGGGCTAATGCCCCCTGTAAAAAAAACATTATTTTAAACCAAAAATTTACATTTTTTGTGTAAAAAATACACGTATTTAAATAAAGTTATGTTATTATTTAATTACTTGTACTTTTTCTGTGCGAACATTGTTACCATCTTGCATTCTAACAATGTATAAACCTGCAGATAATGATGATAAATCGATAGAATTTGTTCCACTAACTGCTTGTTCAGATATTACCAATTGTCCTGCCATATTGTAAATACTGATGTTTGCTTCTGTTGATAGATTATCTATATTTAACATATTGCGAACAGGGTTTGGATATACTTTTACACTTTCTAATGTGTTTTCTGATATAGATGTAGGGGCTTCTTTAAGTGTGTAATGTATACCAGTGCAATCACCTTCATCGGTAGTAACAGGAGTTTCGTTGTATTGTACAACATTGTAACAAATGCTATTATATCCTTCTTTTGAAATACCACCAATTAGAATATATTCATTTAATTTGAAAGCAGTGAGAGAGTCTTTTTCTAGTTTTTCTGATAAAGTTAATGTCCAAGTTACCATTTGTTGACCGTTGTATTTCATTTCAACTTTAATAGAATCACCTGCTGACATATCGTTTTCGGTGTTGTTTTGGATAACAATTGCGGAAGAGAAGCCTGTTAACCCTAATTGAGAAATTTTATATCCCCCTTGTGCTGGGAAAGATTCTAGGATTAAACCCAAAGTGTCCATCAAACCATTTGGTGTGAGAAATATAGCCTCACTTACTGTTTGAGATTTAGCGATGCCGAAGCAAGCAACGATTGATAATAAAAGGATAAATTTTTTCATCTTAATAGAATATTTAGTTATTACTTAATTTATTTGTGTTTGCAAAGGTAATATTTTTTTTTAAATAAAAGATATAAAAGTGTATTTTTTTTTAAAAAAATTCATAATATTTTTAATTACCTGATTATCAGATAGATTATTTTATAAATTAGATAAATATTAATGAAACATTTTGCTAAGAAATACGTATTTTAAATAAAATAATAAAAATGAAGACAGTAAAAGTGTTAAAAATCAGAAGTTTATGTGTGATAGGGCTTTTGTTATTGACTTTTGTACAATATGGTTGTGCCCAATCACAATCAAAGCAAAATAATGTAGCAGGAGGATATGTAGATTTTACTTATGCTGCAGAACGAACCATAAATGCAGTAGTGCATATAAGTGCAGAAATGGAACAAAAACATAGCACATGGGATTTGTTTTTTAAAGACCCATTTTTCAATTTTTTCAATCCGCAACAGCAATCACAAGTTTATCAAGCCTATGGTTCAGGGGTGATAATAAGTAGTGATGGTTATATAGTAACCAATAATCATGTGGTGGAAGGAGCCAGAAAAATAACTATCACGTTAAACGATAAACGTGTTTTTGAAGCCCAATTAGTAGGAAGAGATGCTCAAAATGATTTGGCATTGTTGAAAATAAATGAAAATCATTTACATTTTGTTGCTTATGGCAATTCCGATGAAGTGCGTATAGGCGAATGGGTGTTAGCAGTTGGCAATCCATTTAATTTGACCTCAACAGTAACAGCAGGAATTGTTAGTGCTAAAGCCCGCAATTTAAATATGTTAAGCGATAATAATCAAGTATCATCGTATATACAAACCGATGCTGCAGTAAATAGTGGCAATAGTGGGGGAGCCTTGGTGAATACCAAAGGTGAATTGATAGGTATAAATGCTGCAATAGCATCAAATACAGGTTCTTATACCGGATATTCGTTTGCAATTCCTGTAAATATTGTGAAAAAAGTAGTCAATGATTTGCAAAAATATGGACGAGTACAACATGTTTCTTTTGGAGCCTCATTTATGGAAATAAATGCCAAAACAGCAATAGAACAAAATATGCAAAGCCTAAAAGGTATTCAAATATTAAATGTAGAAAATGGTAAAGCCGCAGCAGATGCTGGCATACAAGATGGAGATATTTTGCAAAAAATAAATGGGAAAGAAGTGAATTCTTATTCCGAATTAAAAGAGATATTAGAACAACATATACCGGGAGATGAAGTGGTTTGTTCTATATTGAGAGAAAACAAACAATTGAAAATCAATGTAATATTAAAAAATAAAAAAGGAACAACAGAAATTATACGAAATAATACACAAGTTGCGTTATCTATATTAGGAGTAAAAGTTGAGCCAATTGACCAAGCAACAAGGTTGCGGTATCGAATCAATGGTGTTCGAGTTGTCCAACTCCACGATGGTTTATTGAAATCGGCAGGTGTACAATTAGGATTTGTAATTACTGCTATAGATAAAATATCGGTCAAGTCGGAACAAGATATTGAGACAATACTCGCAGACAAAGAAGGCAATACGTTAATAGAAGGCTTTTACCCCGGAAATGGCGTAAGTTATATGTGTTATTATAATGTCAGAATGTAATTTTGATTAAAAGTTTTTTTAGTATCAAGACCTGAAAGTGCAAAGGGAATTCGTATTAATAATAATACAAACGCTATAGATGTTATTAAATATAAATGTAAGTTTAACTAAGTTGTAGTTTATGAGACAATTAAAAATATCACATTCTATCACCAATAGGGATAACACCTCTTTTGAAAAGTATTTACAAGACATTTCAAAAGAGCAGATGATAAGTCCAGAAGAAGAGGTGAAATTAGCCCAAGAAATTAAAAGAGGCAACAAAGAAGCATTGGATAAATTGGTAAAAGCCAATTTGCGATTTGTTGTTTCTGTGGCAAAACAATATCAAAATCAAGGATTAGGATTGCAAGATTTGATAAATGAAGGTAATCTCGGTTTGATGAAAGCAGCACAAAGATTTGATGAAACAAGAGGATTTAAATTTATATCTTATGCCGTTTGGTGGATTCGTCAATCTATTTCGCATGCAATTGCAGACCAATCAAGAATAGTTCGTTTACCTGTCAATCAATTGGGTGCAGTCAATAGAATCAAAAAAGAAATATCTCGTTTAGAACAAATTTACAATCGTCCTCCAACAATTGAAGAAATTGCAGAAGTAATAGATTTGGCTCCAGATAAAATTGCTGAAATTGTAAAAATTTCAACAAGACATATCTCTATGGACGCTCCAATCAACAATGAAGATGATACCGTTTTTATAGATACTTTTATAAGTGAAGACGCTACACGTACAGATAGTTTACTTTTGAAAGAATCGTTGGACGGAGAAATCGCTCGTACTTTGGAAATATTAGACGAAAGAGAAAGAGAATTGATATGTATGTTTTTTGGTATTGGTAAAAGTCATGAATATACATTGGACGAAATTAGCGAACATTTTTGTATAACTCGTGAAGGGGCAAGACAATTGAAAGAAAAAGCCTTGAAAAAGTTAAGAAAAAATGGTTCTAAACGTTTGAAAACTTATTTATAATAGTTTTTCTTTTCAAATTACTGATAACCTTAAAAAGCATAAATGATATAGATAAAATAATTTATTAATATACTGAGCTTTACGCTCTTATTCTCCGGCTGAAAGTCTGGAAAACTATAATGTAAGTGAGAATAAGTAAGCGATGGGTTCACGCTTCGGCGTGAGCCGTTTCGTGCTTATTTACTTACAAGGCAAATTCCAGACGCCACAGTCGAAATAAGCAATCAAACGAAGCGGTTTACGCCTTTTTTTTGCTTATTGTTGAGAGGCGGAGAGTTCGTAAAATGGCGAACGATGATAACAAAAGAGAATTTCGTCAAGGTGTTGGAATATCTTGGATTTACAAAACAGGGGAATAGATATAGCAAGCACTACGAAAAAGTAAATTGTGATATAAGGATAGATATCAAAAAAGGGGAAATAGAATATCCTAAAACTAAAGGTTTTGTGGTAAACGAATGTCAAACTTGTAATTTGTCAACCCAAGAAAACTTCGTGGTATTAGAGTGTGTAAATCGCTTGCTTGAAAAAGGTTATCAACCTAACCATATAGAATTAGAACCTCGTTGGAAATTAGGGCATAATGCAAAAAGTGGGCGTGCTGATATTTGGGTTCGAACATTCAAAAAGATTGATGATAAGGAAACCGAAGAGAAAGAATCGCTTTTGATTATAGAATGTAAAACTGCTGATGGAGAGTTTAATGATGCTTGGAAAGATACATTAGATGATGGTGCGCAATTATTCAGTTATTTTCAGCAAGAACGTGCCACTAAATTTCTTTGTCTTTACACGAGTGATTTCGTTGATGATAAAATTAAAAACGAATACCATCTTATCAATGTACAAGATAATGATGATTTACTTGTAAACATAAAAGAACCAAAAACTTATAGGGATTCCAAAAATAACAAGGAACTCTTTGCTACATGGAAAGAAACGTACCAGCAAGATTCGTCCACACGTGGGCTTTTTGAGCCTGACATCGCGGCTTACGAAATAGGGAAAAACAAGTATTCTATTTCTGATTTAGTAGAGATTGACAGCGAAAGTATGCAAAAAAAATATAATGAGTTTGCAACTATACTTCGACAGCACAATGTAAGTGGACATGAAAATGCGTTTGATAAATTAGTCAATTTGTTCCTTGCAAAAGTTGTTGACGAAACAAACAATCCTGAATCTCTCGATTTTTATTGGAAAGGCACAGCATACGATGATTATTTTCATTTACAAGACCGTTTGCAGAAACTATACAAGATTGGAATGGAGAAGTTTCTTGGTGAAGATGTAACGTATATAGATAATGAGGAAGTTGAATATGCTTTTCGTTTGTTCAAAAACGACCCGGATGCTACCAAGAAAACTATTTTGGAATACTTCCGCCAACTGAAATTTTTTACCAATAACGATTTTGCCTTTATTGATGTTCACAACGAGCATTTGTTTTATCAAAATTCAGCTGTTTTGCTCAAAATTGTAAAAATGTTGCAAGACATTAAATTGAAAACAGAAACACAAAATCAATTTTTGGGTGATTTGTTCGAAGGATTCCTCGACCAAGGCGTAAAGCAAAGCGAAGGACAATTTTTTACACCCACACCAATTGTGAAATTTTTGATTTCATCGTTGCCACTACAACAAATTATTGACGAAACTGAAATACCACAAGTGATTGATTATGCCTGTGGTGCAGGTCATTTTCTCAATGAATATGCAGAACAAATCAAATCATTCGTTATAGCCAAAAATGGTAATCTTTCTGATTATTATGGAGCAATTGTGGGCATTGAAAAAGAATACCGCTTGTCGAAAGTGTCGAAAGTGGCTTCTTTCATGTATGGACAAGATGACATTAAGATTATTTATGCAGATGCCCTTTCCAATATTAAAGAAGTGAAAAACAATACATTCTCGGTATTGGTTGCCAATCCGCCTTATAGTGTGAAGGGATTTTTGGAAACTCTGACAGAAGAAGAACGCTCTAAATTTGAACTTATTGGTGTGGTAAGCGATATTGCCAAAAATAATTCTATTGAGACATTTTTTGTAGAACGAGCCGCACAACTATTGAAAATTGGTGGTGTGGCTGCAATCATTCTGCCTTCGTCGGTGTTGAGTAACGGAAATATTTACATAAAATGTCGAGAAATAATACTGCAGCATTTTGACATTGTGGCTATTGCAGAGTTTGGTACTGGTACTTTCGGAAAAACGGGGACAAACACGGTTACCTTGTTTTTACGTCGAAAAGCTGTAAACCCAAGTCTTGCTGAACATTACAAGAATAGGGTAGATTCGTGGTTTAATGGTGATGAAACTAAAAATGAAGTTTTTGAAGATTACTCACTATTGGAAGCGTATTGTCAACATATTAATGTGCCAGTAAATACATATAAAACTTTGTTTGATAGTACAATTAATACAAAATCATTGATGGATTACGATATTTTTAAGGAATATTGTCAAATCTTCGAAAATGACACAAATGCTAAATCAATTAAAAAAAATAAGAAAATTACAGCAAAGTACAAAGAAGAAGATTGTCAAAACGAATTGAATAAATATGTTCATTCCGCTATTTGTGAGAGAGAAAAAGACAAACTCTATTATTTTATGTTGGCTAAAAGCAATCCCCAACCAGTTGTGGTAGTGAAATCGCCTGCTGACAGCAAAGCTAACAAACGATTTTTAGGCTATGAATGGAGCGGAGCAAAAGGTAATGAAGGTATAAAATATCTTGGTTCCAATATCGGCGATGACGATGACAATGAAAATGAAATCGCACGCAATAAGGGCATAAACAGCATACAAACACCATTATTCAATCCACATAATTTGTTAGATTCAGAAAAAATCAATTCTGTTATTAGACAAAATTTTCAAAATGGTGCGTCGAACATTCCCGAACAACTTATGCCTTTTGTCTCAATATATAAATTGGTTGATATGCTTGATTTTACTCGTGTATCATTCGATAAGCAAATTAAAACTTCAGCATCCCAAAAGATTGAGATTGAGAGTAAGTTCCTGCTTGTGAAGTTGGGGGATATTGCGGAAGTTTTGAAAGGGAAATCAATCACATCTGCACAAACTAAGGAAGGAAACATCAAAGTAGTTGCAGGTGGTACAGATTATGCTTATCTACACAACGAGGCAAACAGACCTGCAAATACAATCACAATCAGTGCAAGCGGTGCAAATGCGGGATTCGTCAATTTTTGGCGTGAACCAATTTTTGCATCGGATTGTACAACTGTGAGAGGAAAGAACGACTTGCACACACTGTTTTTGTACAATTTCCTTCTATCCATTCAAAATCAGATTTTTTATTTGCAGAAAGGTTCTGCACAGCCGCACGTGTATCCCGACGATTTGAAACTCATACAAATTCCAGATGTTGATGAGGACATTCAACATCAAATCGTTTCCGAATGTGAAAAGGTTGATGAAGAATACAACCAAAGCCGAATGACGGTGGAGGAGTACAAGAAGAAGATTGCGGAAACAATGGTGAATGTGAAAGGGGAAATGAAGAAGTTGGGTGATGTATGTGAATCATATATTGGATTAACATATAAACCTGAAGATGTATCAAATCTCGGTACAATTGTGTTGCGTTCTTCAAACATACAAGATGCTGTTTTAGATTTCAATGATGTAATTAGGGTTAATTGTGATATTCCGAATCGTTGTTTTGTACAAAATGGAGATGTTTTGGTATGTGTAAGAAATGGTTCTAAAAGATTATTGGGCAAGTCAGCATTTATAAACAATCTTTCAGAACCTATGGCATTTGGTACATTTATGGCAATTTGCCGTAGTGAAATAGGCAAGTGGATATATCTGTGGATGCAAACTGAACATTACTACAATCAGTTGTCCAACTTGACAGCAACAATGTCAATAAATCAATTGACACAAAAAAAATTACTTAATCTTCAAATCCCCGTTCCCCCCATTGCCGAACAACAGCGCATCGTTTCAGAAATCGAAACCTACGAAGCCGAGATTTCAAAAGCAAAAGCCGTAATGGCAGGCTGTGCCGAAAGAAAGAAGAAAATTTTGGAGAAATATTTGAAATGATAATAGACATATTTCATCGTTAATAAAAAATAGAGATATAGTAATAAATTATTGTATCTCTATTTTTTTTGTAAAAAATAATCCTTCATCTTGGCAGATGAAGGATACTAACTACAAACTATTTTATATGAAAAACTAAAAACAAACAAATTTAAATTAGAAAACAAAAAATGTATCTAAAAAAAATAGTATCAAATATCGTGCCAAAGTATCAAAAAAAAGAGATAATTTTCAAAAAAAATTTGAAAATTATCTCTTAATAGAAAAATAAAGAGAATTATAACAGTCCTTTTTCTTTCTTAATACGTAGAGTATCAAGCATATCGACTGTCATTTTATCAATATCAAATTTTGGGTTCCATCCCCATTCATTTCGAGCACAAGAATCGTCCATACTGTTAGGCCAACTATCAGCGATAGCTTGTTTGATAGGTTCAGGTTGGTAAACCATTTCAAAAGTTGGAATATATTTTTTAATAGCATTGAAGATAATTTCAGGGTCGAAACTCATAGCGGTAACGTTGAAAGAATTACGATGTATTAATTTAGAAGGGTCAGCCTCCATAATGTCCACCATAGCATCAAGAGCATCAGGCATATACATCATATCCATAAATGTACCTTTTTTTAGAGGGCAAACATATTTTTCACCTTTAACGGCAGCGTAATAAATTTCAACAGCATAATCAGTAGTACCACCGCCGGGTAATGTTAGGTTAGAAATTAATCCGGGAAATCGAACCGAACGAGTGTCCACACCAAAACGAGTGAAATAATAATCACTCAACAATTCACCAGTAACTTTTGTAACGCCATAAATGGTAGCAGGGCGTTGTATAGTATCTTGAGGAGTATTGTCCGCAGGAGTATTAGGACCAAAAGCCCCAATAGAAGATGGAGTAAAAACCGCACAATTGAAAACCCGAGCCACTTCTAAACAATTGACCAAACTACCAATACCAACATTCCAACCAAGCATAGGATTTTGTTCAGCAGTAGCCGAAAGAATCGCTGCTAAATTGTAGATAGTGTCAATGTTATATTTTTTGACAACTTCAATAATTTGCATCATGTTGGTAGAGTCAATTCTTACGAAAGGACCATTTTCAACAATATCCCCGCTTAATTGTCTTAAATCACTGGCAACAACATTGTTGTTACCATAAATGGAACGTAATTTTCTTACTAATTCCGAACCAATTTGTCCGCCAGAACCAATAATTAATATGTTTTTCATTATTAAAAAATCTTTTAAGATAAAATTTTATTTTATAACACCTAATTCTTTTCCAATTTTAACAAAAGCATTAATACATTTGTCAAGGTGTTCTTTTTCGTGAGCAGCAGAAATTTGAACACGGATACGAGCTTGCCCTTTTGGAACAACAGGATAATAGAATCCGGTAACAAAAATACCTTCATCTTGCATACGAGCAGCAAATTTTTGAGAAAGAGGAGCATCGTAAAGCATAACAGCACAAATAGCAGATTCAGAAGGTTTGCAATCGAAACCTTTAGCAAGCATTTCTGTAATAAAATAATTAGTATTTGCGTGTAATTTATCTTGAAGTTCGTTGGTTTCAGTCATTAATTCAAACATACGGATACCAGCAGCAACTAATCCGGGAGCCATAGAATTTGAGAATAAATAAGGACGAGAACGTTGACGAAGCATATCAATGATTTCTTTTTTACCAGTGGTAAAACCACCCATACCGCCACCAAATGCTTTTCCTAATGTTCCAGTAAGAATTTCTATTTCACCTCTAAGATTGAAACGTTCGGTAACCCCACGACCAGTTTCACCAACAACACCAGCACTATGACTTTCGTCAACCATAACCATAGCGTCGTATTTTTGTGCTAATTCGTAAATTTTATCTAAAGGACAAACATTTCCGTCCATAGAGAAAACACCGTCGGTAACAATAAGACGGAAACGACAATTTTGAGCGTCTTGTAATTGTTTTTCTAAATCAGCCATATCAGCATTTGCATAACGGAACCGTTGAGCTTTGCATAAACGAACGCCATCAATAATAGAAGCATGGTTCAATGAATCGGAAATGATAGCATCTTCTGCACCTAAAAGAGGTTCAAAAACACCACCATTAGCATCGAAACAAGCCGCATAAAGTATAGTATCTTCTGTACCAAAGAATTCTGAAATTTTCTTTTCTAATTGTTTGTGTAAATCTTGACAACCACAGATAAAACGAACAGAAGCCATTCCAAAACCTCTTTCGTCCATACCTTTTTTTGCAGCAGCAATCAATTGAGGATTGTCTGCCAAACCTAAATAGTTGTTAGCACAAAAATTAAGACATTTTTTGCCTTTTACCAAAATTTCTGCACCTTGAGGGCTTTCTATGATACGTTCATTTTTATATAAACCATCTGCCTCTATTTGATTTAATTCTTGTTGTAAATAATTTTGAAATTTTGTGTACATAATTTATATATTATTTGTATTGAATACTTAATTAATTTGCAAAGGTATAAATTTTCTATATATGAATTATCGAATATTAAAATATTTTTTTTACAAGTTAAAATATTGTTATTCGAGATTTTTTCTTTCTCTATTGGTGATATCGTAAATAATTTCCTCAGGTTCTTCGTATGTTTTATGAATGGCATAATTTCGCCATTTGTTGATAACATCGGTCATATCTTGAGGTAATTCGGAGTTGAAAAACATTTGTTTTCCAAGAGAAGGGTGTTCAAAACCAAGACATTTTGCGTGCAAAGCGTGTCGAGGTAAAATTTGAAAGCAATTTTGAATAAATTGTTTGTATTTAGAAAAAGAAGTTCCTTTTAAAATTCTATCTCCACCATAGGTAGCATCATTGAAAAGAGGATGTCCAATGTGTTTCATGTGAACTCTAATTTGGTGAGTTCTTCCTGTTTCCAATTGACATTCAATAAGGGTAACGTATCCAAATCGTTCCAAAACTTTCCAGTGAGTTACAGCATGTTTGCCTTGACTACCATCAGGAAAAACGTCCATGATTTTTCTATCTTTGTTACTACGTCCTACATTGGCAATTATAGTGCCTTCATCTTCAGCGAAATCGCCCCAAACTAAAGCGTTGTAACGACGATTTACAGTATGATTGAAAAATTGGGCAGCAAGTTTTGCTTGAGCATATTCAGTTTTTGCAACAGCAAGAATACCAGAAGTATTTTTGTCGATACGGTGAACAAGATAAGGACCAACGCTGTTGTTTGGAACGTCACCATTGAAATGATAGCAAATAGCGTTGACAAGCGTACCAGAATAATTTCCGTAAGCAGGGTGAACTACCATACCGGGTTCTTTGTTGATGATGAGTACATCGTTGTCTTCGTAAACGATATTGAGTGGAATATTTTCAGGTAAAATCTCAATTTCTCGTGGTGGATAAGAAAGAACGACAGAAATTTCATCAAAAGGTTTTACTTTATAATTTTGACGTTCTGGTTTGCCATTTACGACTATATTTCCCGCCATTGATGCCTGTTTAATTTTACTACGAGAAGTATTTGGCATTAATCCAGCAAGATATTTATCTATACGTAAAAGACCTTGTCCTTTGTCAACAATAACGTGAAAATGTTCGTACATTTCATCACCACCTTCTTCTTTGTCGGTAGTGTCTGTGTTTTCTATTTCGTCGAAATTGTCCTCGAAAATTTGATTATCCATAATAAATGATTATTTTCCAGATAGTTTGTTGCTAAGCATTCTCATACGTATTTTAGTAATGATTTGTTTGGTATAAAGAGGAAAATCTGCTTTGAGAATCCAATCAAAGTATGCAGGTTCTTTAACAAAAATAGTCTCAACGGGAATGCCTTTATGTTTACCAAAATTAAAAACTTCTTGATTTTCATCATTGAAAACGATATGTCCAGCAAAATCAACATTGCGATTGTTGGTAGAAAATGTTGCCAAAGCGTTAATATCGTTTTTGATAGGGAAAGTATTAGAATTATTGTCTTCATCATCGGGAGCAGGTACATTTTCGTATTTTTCTATTTGTGCTTCCAAAACACGAAAAGTAGCAATAGTATCTGCTTCTGCAGTATGAGCATTTTCAATATCTTTTCCACAATAAAATTTATATGCCGCTTTAAGATTTCGAGGTTCCATTTTGTGAAAAATATTTTGAACATCAACAACTTTTACGTTGCGTAAATCTAATTCGCTATCGATACGAAGATATTCTTCTACAAGTAAAGGTAAATCGAATTTGAGTACATTGTAACCAGAAAGGTCGCAACCTTTGAGAAAATTGGCAATTTTAGGTGCTAATTCTTTAAAAGTAGGTTTATCTACAACATCTTTATCGTAGATACCGTGTATCTCAGATGTTTCTTCGGGAATATGAATTTCAGGATTGACCAAAGTGGTAAACATTTCTTCTTTTCCATCAGGATGAACTTTGAACAAACAAATTTCGATAATTTTTGCAGTGCCAATGTTTAGACCTGTTGTTTCTAAATCGAAAAATACTAATGGTTTTGTTAATTTGAGTTTCATAAAAAAATATTTTAAAACTTTGTTGGAATGATTACTTTTAAACTATTTGGAACGACTTGCATATCAATTCTTTGTTGTCGTTCGATAGGTTCTCCGTCTATGTGGCAATATTGCCAATTGAAATTTTGTTCATATAAGGAACATTGCGAGGTTTGGGAAATAGATGCGATAATAGTATCTTTGTGTAACCGACCAATGAGAAGCATAAAAATATGAGCAAAAAGTGTTCCCAAACGTGGTTTTTTTACGATACAAATATCTGCTTTCCCGTCTTGTAAAGATGCTTTGGGTGAAATTTTTACATTGAATCCCCATTGTGAAGAATTGGCAATGTCAATCAAAAGGGCTTTGCAATGTATTGTTTTTTCTGGTGTTTCTATTACGTAAGAATGTTGTTTGTAGAAAAAATAAGAGTTGATAATAAAACGAAAATAAGCAAAAAAACCTCTTTTTTGCATAGATTTATCAAATTTTTTTGCTACTAAAGCATCAAATCCTATGCCGGTAATACTTACGCAAAATTTTTTGTTAACTATCAATGTATCAATATATTGAGAATACTCCTGATTGAGTACTTCAATGGCTTTTGTTGCATTGATAGGGATATGCAAGTGTCGTGCTAATCCATTTCCACTTCCCACAGGAATCATTGCTAATGCAATATCTGTATGAATCAATGTGGAGGCAACTTCATTGATAGTACCATCTCCGCCAACGGCAACAACAATATCAACGCAATTGGTAATGGCATGTTGGGTCAATTCAATAGCATGTTTTTTGTATTTAGTATAACATATTGTATATGAAAATTTTGTTTTATCTAAATAAGTCTCTATCAGTGGGGCAATATTTTTATATTTGCCAACACCAGAATGAGGATTAACGATAAAAACAATTTTTTTCATTGCTATTTTTTACGGAAAAATATTTCTATAGGAGCACCAGAAAAATCCCATGATTCACGAATTTTGTTTTCTAAAAATCGTTGATAAGATTCTCTTACATATTGAGGCAAGTTGCAAAAAAATGCAAAACTTGGTGTAGGTGTTGGTAATTGTGTTACATATTTGATTCTTACCACTTTGTCTTTTTGTATTGGAGGCGGATTGAAAGAAATGATATCCAACATTACATTATTGAGTTGAGAAGTTGGAATTTTTCTATTACAATTTTCATAAACGGTAATAGCAGTTTCTAAAACTTTAAAAATCCGTTGTTTTTTTATTACGGAAGTAAAAATAATAGGAACATTGTTGTTAGGAGCTAATTTATTTCGGATATTTTTTTCAAATTCCAAGTGAGTGTTTGCATCTTTTTCAACCAAATCCCATTTGTTGACAACGAGTACAAGTCCTTTTTTGTTACGTTGTGCCAAACTAATAATGTTTAAATCTTGTGCTTCAAAACCATTTGTAGCATCAATCATAGCGATACAAACGTCACTATGTTCTATTGCTCGTATAGTTCGCATTACAGAATAAAATTCCAAATCTTCTTCAACATTTTTCTTTTTTCTCAAACCAGCGGTATCTACTAAATAGAAATCGAAGCCAAACCCTTTGTATCTGGAATAAATAGAATCGCGAGTTGTTCCTGCCAAAGGGGTAACAATATTTCTGTCTATTCCTAAAAAAGCATTTACGATAGAAGATTTTCCAACATTTGGACGACCGATAACGGTAATTTTTGGTAAATTTTCTTCTATAGGGTTGCTTTCAGCAGAAAAATGTTTTACTATATCATCGAGTAAATCTCCTGTTCCACTTCCGGAAACAGCAGAAATAGGGTAAAGTTTTTCAACCCCAAGACTATAAAATTCTAATTGGTCTGCATAATTAGAAGGAGAATCTATTTTGTTAACAACGAGAAAAGTAGGTTTTGTGCAAGGACGAAGCATTGTTGCAATTTCTTCGTCAAGATTGGTCAAGCCTTCACGTCCGTCAACAAGAAATAAAATAACATCGGCTTCGTCAATAGCCAAATTTACTTGCTTGCAAATTTCTGCTTCGTAAATATCGTCAGAATTGAGTACATATCCTCCGGTGTCAATGACAGAAAACTCTATACCATTCCAATATGATTTTCCGTAATTTCTGTCACGAGTAACACCAGCAGTTGCATCAACAATAGCGGCTCTACTTTGGGTAAGCCGATTGAATAATGTTGATTTCCCTGTATTTGGTCTGCCTACGAGTGCAAGTGTATTTTTCATATCGGTCTATTTTTACTTAATCTTTACTTAATCATTTATATTATGCAAAGATAATAAAAAAAAATCAATTATTAACAAGAATAATTAAAATATTGTAAAAAAAATGTGACAATAGTTTTATAAAAGATAAAATTTTGTAAAAGTATTAAGAATATTGACCAATGATGATGTCGTTATGCGATTTCTATATAAATAAATGATTATCAATTGTATAATTGATTTTTTGTTAAATGTGTTGTTTTTTTTATTGTGTGAATATCAGATTGTTATCTCATTTTTTTGATAGAAGAAGAATTTTTATGTTAAATTGTTGTTAGATAATAGAAAAAATTGTACTTTTGCAAACATTATGCGGAATTTGCTATATTTTTTGATGAGGACAGCTCATGTCTTTCTCTTTCTGTTTTTAGGAGGAGTTTGCATCTATTTTATTTATAAAAGTAGTTCTTATAAACAATGGGCATTGAATGCTTTTACTAAAGAAATATCGGCACCAATGCTTAATGTAAAATCTTCAATAGAGCAATATCTTCGTTTACAAGAAGATAATCAAATTTTAATCAATGAAAATAGCGAGTTGCTAAAAATGGTATTCAATGTTGATTTGAAGCAAAAAAATGCTTATCAATTAAAAGAAGATTCGTTATTATTTTCTTATTGTTCGGCAAATGTATTGAACAATAGTGTAAATAAAGAAGATAATGTATTGATAATCAATAAGGGAGAGCGTGTTGGATTGTCAACCGATATGGGAGTGATATCTCCACAAGGTATAGTAGGGATTATAACAGATGTTTCTCCAAATTTTGCTATTGTAAAATCAGTTCTTAACACAGAATTTACTATAGCGGCAAAGATAAAACGTACCGGAGAAACGGGAGTTTTGGAATGGAACGGAAAAAATTATAAATATGCACAATTGAGCGATTTAACAAGTGTAGAAGATATAAAAAAAGGGGATACTCTTGTTACTCAATATTCTATGATATTTCCTGCCAATTATCCTATAGGAATTATTGAAGAAAATTCATCTGAACAAGCAATAAGTGGTTATCATATTGTACAAGTGCGATTGTTGAACGATTTCAACAAGTTGAATTATGTTTATGTTGTGAAAAATAATTATTCCGAAGAATTGAAAATATTACAGAAAGGGGCTGATAATGAATAATATATACATAAAGCATTGTTTGTCTTTTGTCTTTTATGTTTTAGTTCAAATATTATTATTTGATAATGTGACCTTTATGGGATTTGTTGCTCCAGTGATATATTTGTTGTTTATTCTTTCTTTACCATTCAATACACCAAAATGGATTCTTGTATTGCTTGGATTTACAATGGGATTTGTTATAGATTGTTTTACAGGATTTTTGGGTATGCACGCATTTGCATTATTAGTAATGTCATTTGTAAGAAATGCTGTAATAAAATTTATTCCTTATTATGGTGAGCGAGATGAAAATTTGCAACCGATAGTTTATGATATGAAATTAAGGTGGTATCTGAAATATATTGTATATTTAACATTAATACATCAATTTACATATTATTTTGTTGATATGTTGACATTACGACATTTGGGACGCTTGTTGATGGTAGTTTTGGGAAATACATTTTTTTCAGTACTATGTATGTTGATAGTTCAATATTTGTTTTATAAGCCTTCAAAGAAAGGATACTAATGGAAATAATGGATTTCTTTATAAAAATGTTGTTGGCTGTTGTTGTTGGTTTTATTATCGGCACCGAAAGAGAATGGCGATTACGTAATGCAGGTTTGCTTACCAATACATTAGTATCGTTGGGAGCGGCAGTATATGTAATGGCATCAATGATGATACTTCCAGAAGGTAGTGTCGGCGACCCTTCTCGTGTATTGGGACAGATTGCCGCTGGAGTTGGATTTTTGGGAGCGGGTGTTATTATGCGAGACGGAATGAATGTTCATGGGTTAAATTCTGCTGCAACAATTTGGTGTTCTGCTGCTGTCGGTTCGCTGATTGGATTGGATTTATATGTTATTGCGTTTATTGCAGCGGGAATAGTTGTTGTAAGCAATATTTGTATTCGTTGGATTGCTATTTTAATTAATAAATTGGCAATACGCAAAAAAAATATTTTAGCAGGTGGAATGGTTCATTTTTTTGTTGACCAAACCAATGAATCGAAATTTAAAATGGAAATGCTACAAGAATTAGCAAAATTTCCAACATTATCGCTCAAAAGTTTTATATCTAAAAAAACAACACTTCATACTGAGGCTATAGAAATAGTTTGTGAGGTGCTCTGTTGTAAAGAAAACAAAGCAGATTATCAAACTTTTATAAATGCTATTTCTGCAAATGTATCTTTATTGAAAATGTATCAAATAGAACAAGTAAATAATATAAATGTATGAAAACAAATAGTTTATTGTTTTTTGTGCTGATGCTGACTTGTTGTTGTTCATCAGTAAAATCAGTTGAAACTAACTCCAAAACGTCATTGTTCGATACAAAATGGATAGTGAAAACAATAAATGGAGAAAAGGTAAAAATTGCCAAAGAAAGTATGCCTTATTTGCAATTTTCAGATGGAACTTTGATAGGTTATTCTGCGTGCAATCGTATTAATGGTGCTTATACTATTGATAAAGAATCTATTGTGTTTGACCGTATGCTTTCTACAAAAATGTATTGTCATGAGGCACAAGAAATAGAACAATTGTTTATGCAGACTTTACATAAAGTAAAACAATGGCAAATAAAAAAACAAACATTGCAATTGTTAGATGAATATAAAAATGTGATTATAGAACTCGAACAAGAATAATTGAGAATATGGAATATAATTTTAGAGAAATAGAGAAAAAATGGCAGTTACAATGGGAAAAAGAAAAAGTATATTGTGCTCCAAATCAATCGAATAAAGAAAAATTTTATGTATTAAGTATGTTCCCATATCCTTCTGGTGCGGGACTTCATGTTGGACACCCTTTAGGATATATAGCCGGAGATATTTATGCACGATATAAACGATTGAAAGGCTTTAATGTATTGCACCCTATGGGTTTTGATGCCTACGGATTGCCAGCAGAACAATATGCTATTCAAACGGGAATGCACCCTGCTGTAACGACAGAAACCAATATAAAACGTTATCGTGAACAATTAGACAAATTGGGGTTGTCTTTTGATTGGGATAGAGAAGTTCGTACTTGTGATTCTTCTTATTATAAGTGGACACAATGGGCTTTTATTCAGTTGTTTAATTCTTATTATTGTTATACTTCCAATAAAGCACGTCCAATTAGAGAATTGATTGCAACGTTTGCAAATCAAGGAACAGAGGGTCTGAATGTTGCATGTACTACACCGATGACTTTTTCAGCTCAAGAGTGGCAATCTAAATCAGAAAAGGAACAACATGATATACTCATGAATTATCGATTGGCATATTTATCTTATGCAATGGTAAATTGGTGTCCTAAGTTGGGAACGGTATTGGCTAACGATGAAGTTATTAATGGTGTTTCTGTAAGAGGAGGTTATCCAGTAGAAAGAAAATTGATGCAACAATGGTCGTTGCGTATTACAGCCTATGCCCAACGTTTGTTAGACGGATTGGATACCATAGAATGGTCGGATTCTTTGAAAGAAATTCAACGAAATTGGATAGGACGTTCGCAAGGGGCTTCAATACATTTTTCATTGCTAAATTCTCAAACTTCTTTAGAAATATTTACAACTCGTCCAGATACTATTTTTGGTGTTAGTTTTATGGTTTTATGTCCAGAACATGAATTGATAGAACAAATTACAACATCAGCACAAAAATCGGCTGTAGAAGAATATGTTCAATGGGCAAAAAATCGTTCAGAAAGAGAACGTCAAGCAGAAGTAAAATCTGTAAGTGGTGTATTTACAGGTGCTTATGCAATAAATCCGTTTAATGGGAAGCAAATTCCGATATGGGTGTCCGATTATGTATTAGCAGGATATGGAACAGGGGCTGTTATGGCTGTTCCTGCACACGATAGTAGAGATTTTGCTTTTGCTCGTCATTTTAATTTGCCAATAGTACAGGTTGTTGTTCCTAATGGAGAACAACCAGAGGAAACTGCAAATTGGAAAGAAAGTAAAGATTCCAAGGAAGGTTATTGTATCAATTCGGATTTTATTGATGGATTGCAAGTAAAAGAAGCAATAGAAAAAGTAATATGCAAGGTAGAAGAATTACAAATAGGAAAGCGAAAAATAAATTATAGATTACGTGATGCTATTTTTAGTCGTCAACGATATTGGGGAGAACCATTTCCAATTTATTTTCGTGAGGGTATGGCTTGTGCTGTCGATGAAAAAGATTTGCCATTACTTTTGCCTGAAATTGATAAATATTTGCCAACAGAAAGCGGAGAACCTCCATTGGCTCGGGCTAAAAATTGGACATACAATGGCTTTCAATTAGATTTTAATACAATGCCCGGTTTTGCTGGTTCTAATGCGTATTATTTGAGATATATGTCTCCAAATTGTGATACACAATATATTGATAAAGAAGCAAATAATTATTGGAAGAATGTTGATTTATATATTGGAGGTTCGGAGCATGCAACAGGACATTTGCTTTATTCAAGAATGTGGAATAAATTTTTGTTTGATTTAGGTTTAGTTGTCAAAGATGAACCTTTCCAAAAATTGGTCAATCAAGGAATGATTCAAGGGCGTTCTAATTTTGTCTATAGAATAAAAGGTACGAATACTTTTGTTTCATTACATCTTAAAAACAATTATGAAACTGACCCTATTCATGTGGATATAAATATTGTAAACAATGATGTATTGGACATAGAGGCATTTAAAAATTGGCAACCTCATTTTGCAAATGCTGAATTTATTTTGGAAGATGGAAAGTATATTTGTGGTTATGAAATCGAAAAGATGTCAAAATCAATGTACAATGTTCAAAATCCTGATGATTTGGTAGAAAAATATGGAGCCGATACTTTGAGAATGTATGAAATGTTTTTGGGTCCATTAGAACAATCAAAACCATGGGATACAAAAGGAATAGAAGGGGTATTTCGTTTTATGCACAAATTTTGGAGATTGTTTCATAATGCTCAATTTGAATTTGTGATTAGTCAAGAAAAAGCAACCGCTCAAGAATTAAAAGTTTTGCACAAAACAATTAAAAAAGTTCAAGAAGATATTGAAAAATTATCTTACAATACTTCTGTAAGTGCTTTTATGATTTGTGTAAATGAACTTGCTGATTTAAAATGTAATAAACGAGAAATTTTAGAGCCTTTGACTATTATTTTAGCTCCTTTCGCTCCACATATTTGCGAAGAATTATGGCATTTAATGGGAAACAATTCCACTATTAATTATGCAATTTTTCCAGAAGTTGAAGAAAAATATTTGATAGAAAATACATTCAATTACCCTATATCTTTTAATGGAAAAACTCGTTTTATGTTAGAATTGCCGATAGATATGAATAATGCAGATATAGAAAAAACGGTTTTGGCTACGCCTGAAGCACAAAAATGGATAGAGGGAAAAACTCCGAAAAAAATAATTATTGTACCGAAAAAAATTGTCAATATTGTAATATAAATACAGTTTGAATAAAAGCAACAACATCGGAAACGTTGTTGCTTTTTTATTTTTTTTATCTTCGGAGGTTGAGCCTGTCGAAACCTCCGAAATTCATGTGTTTTTTTTCGGTGTCTGAGCCTGTCGAAGACACCGAAAAAATAGTGACTTTAAAAAAAATTTCTAAAAAAATAAATTTGTATTAAAAAAAATTGTACCTTTGTAAGCAATATGACTTCCCTCGCTTCTCGTTAGTTCAGCGCACTAGGGAAGTCTTCGAGTTTTATAGAGAATAGAGATTTATGGAATATACAAAAAGACCACTTACTATAGAAGAACAAATCGAACGACTTGAACAAAGAGGATTAAAATTTAGCGAAAAAAAGCAAGCTCATTGTTATTTACAGAATATTAGTTACTATCGTTTGCGGGCGTTTACATTCCCATTTCAAAATAATACAGACCCTTCTGCTGACCACAAATTTTTCCGAGATGATATTGATTTTGGTGACATTATCGATTTATATATTTTTGACCGTCGTTTGAGAAATTTAGTTTTCAACGAATTAGAAAAGATTGAAATAGCTGTTCGCACACAATTATCATTAGTGTATTCCGTACAACTAAATGATGCTTTTTGGTATATAGATGAAAAATGGTACACCAAGATAAACAGAGAGAATTATTTAAAACTTATAGGAGATATTAAAGATGATGTGGAACGTAGTAACGAGGATTTCATCAAGCATTACAAAAACAAATATGACACTCCAGAGATGCCTCCATCATGGATGTCGTTAGAGGTGGTTTCTTTTGGAACATTAAGTAGAATGTATAAATCTCTTAACAAAAGTTTTGAAAAGAAACAAATTGCAAAAGCATTTGGCATTAATAAAGAAGATATTTTTTCAAATTGGTTACATGCTTTTTCTAATTTACGAAACTGCTGTGCTCATCATAGTCGTATTTGGAACAGGCGTTTTGTGGTAAATCTTAAACTTCCATACAATACAGAGAGAAATTTTATTTCGCGTGATGATATAGAAAAAATAAAACCAAATAAAATCTTTGCTTTGCTTTCTGCGATAAAGTACATTGTTGATATTATTAGTCCTGGCAATTCTTTTAAAAAGAATTTGAAATCCATTCTGTGCGAAAATCATAAATTATTATCTATAAAAGAAATGGGCTTTCCATCAAATTGGGAAGATTTTCCTATCTGGCAATCTGAAAGTAGAGAATAGATATTTATTTTGATTATCAATGA
Organism: Bacteroidales bacterium; assembly: GCA_045534635.1. Classification (GTDB taxonomy): domain Bacteria; phylum Bacteroidota; class Bacteroidia; order Bacteroidales; family WCHB1-69; genus UBA1205. Next base: position 48,605 of record JAZSKB010000019.1, on the reverse strand, counting down.
AATGAAAGTTGCAGGATTTATAATCCTGCATATTAATAATAACTTTTCCGTATTGCCAATTTGTATAATTTTCGGTGTCTTCGGCAGGCTCAGACACCGAAAAAATAGTGACTAAAAAAATTTTCTAAAAAAAAATAAATTTATATTAAAAAAAAATGTATCTTTGCAAATTGAAATGAGCAGTTTATTTTTATAGACTGTTAATAGAGTTAAAAATGCAGATGACCGCTGTGCGGGTTATTTGCATTTTTTTTTGAAAAATTTTAATAAATATTTATAAAATAAAAAAAATATATGGTAAAAAAGCAGATTAAAAAATTAACTTTAGCAACTATTTTGTTGTTGTTTGCTCACAATGTTTGGGCTTATAATTTTGAAAGTGGTGGTTTGTATTACGATATTACAAGTGATACTACGGTAGCAGTTACGAATAAAGGTAACTCTAACTCTTATTCAGGAAATATAACAATCCCTGCTACGGTATTGTATAATAATAGAACTTATTCCGTAACAAGTATATGGAATTATGCGTTTTATAAATGTAGCGGCTTAACTTCCGTAACATTTCTTGGGTCTAATACTTCTGTAGAAAGTAGTTCTACATTTGAAAAAGTTTTAACTTCCATACCAATATATATTCCATGTGGTAGTTCTTCTTGGTATAGTAGCCAACCTGGGCTTTCTGGTTTTTCAAATAAGATAGAACAATTTTCATATAAATATACAGTATATTCACAAGATACAACAATGGGAAATGTGGCAAGTACAACCACACCAACTTGCATCTATTATACATGGACAATTTCCGCAACTGCTAATGATGGTTATCATTTTACACAATGGAGTGATGAAAATACGCAAAATCCCCGAACTATTCAAGTGTTAAGTGATACAATCTTAATAGCGTATTTTACTAAAGAAACCACAGGAATAGAAGACGTTAGCGATGTAAATAATGCTGTTCACTTGTATCCCAACCCAGCCAAAACAATGCTTACAATAGAAAATGCTACAGAAGATGTTCAAATATTTGATATTGCTGGACGTTTGCTTATCAATGTAGAAAATAAAGAAACAAACTTGTTACAAATCAATGTTTCCAACTTGTCAAAAGGAATGTATTTTGTAAAAATAGGCAATTATACTACCAAGTTTGTCAAAGAGTAATTATATTTTTTTCATAAAATTTTGATTTTTATTTGCACAATCCCCGCAAATTGCGGGGATTTTCTTTCGGTGTCTGAGCCTGTCGAAGACACCTGAAACCTTGTTCATTTGGATTACAAATCCAGCAGAACGGAAATGTTACAATATATTTTTATTTTTTTGAGATTGTTCAATTTGTGTTTTAATTTTTTCCAAGACTTTTAAATTAGGATTTTTATAATTTTGAACATTGTCTTCTAAATATGCAAAATTGGAATAAAATTCTGAAGTAGCGTTTTTCTCTAAATGTTCAATAGGTAGTAATTGGTATTTTAGATTTTTTTCTGTTAAAAAAAACAGAAAAAAAGGTTTTAGGCAAATATAATTATTGTACGAAAAATGAAAAACGAAATCAAATTCTTGTAATAAAGTTGATTTTGATTGCATTTTTTGTAAAAAGTTATTCCATTGAACTTCTTCGTAATCGTTATCAATAATTTGTTCTTCAAAATCAGTGTCAAAATTGAGCGATAATTGATTGGGCAATATGTTTCCTTTGTGTTTTTTAGTAGTTGCTTTGCGGTTAATTTTCAAAAGGCAATTGTCATAACCAATCAGAGTTTGATTGCTTGAATTGTGATTGTTAAAACAGAAAAATGTAGATTTAGAATATTTGTCTTTGCATTCACGTATAGTAAATGTATCAAAGATTGTCTTATTTTCATGCTTAAGTGTATGGTAAGCAAAAAGATAACAAGTTTGAATATGTAAAAAATTAAAAAAATCAATGCCTTTAATTGTAGTATTAACCAATACTAAAAAAGTTTGAGAAGGAGTAATTGTTGGTTGCTCCAATTTTGTAAGCGTTGGCAATTTAATCCCCAAAGCATTGGTTGGAATTTTTTTCGGATATTTTTTTGATTGATGATTGACCATTTAATTTTTTTTGCAAAGATAACATTTTTTACAATTTGGAGATGCTATAAACGAAGATTAAAGATTTGATAAACTAAAAAATGTTATCTTTGCAGGCATAAGTCAAGAAAGAAATAAATTGTAAAAGAATGGAATCATTGCTGGAAATCAGAGATTTACATGTAAGTATAGAAGGTAAAGAAATTCTTAAAGGTGTCAATTTGTGTATAAATAAAGGAGAAGTACACGCCTTAATGGGTCCGAATGGTAATGGAAAAAGTACTTTGGCATCAGTAATAGCAGGTAAAGAAATCTATAAAGTAACCCAAGGAGAAATATTGTACAAAGGCAAAGATTTGTTTGCAATGTCAATAGAAGACCGAGCAAGAGAAGGTATTTTTTTAGGATTTCAATATCCAGTTGAAATAAAGGGAGTGAGTATGACAAACTTTATGAAAACAGCCCTCAATGAAATTCGTACATATAAAGGTTTGCCCCCATTGTCTGCTCCAGAATTTTTAGCCAGAATGGAAGAAAAAAAGAAAGTGGTTGATTTAACGGCAAAATTATCAAATCGTTCTGTTAATGAAGGCTTTTCAGGAGGAGAAAAAAAACGTAATGAAATTTTCCAAATGGCAATGTTAGACCCAGAATTGTCAATCTTAGATGAGACCGATTCAGGTTTGGATATAGATGCTTTGAAAGTAGTAGCCGGAGGTGTCAATCAGTTGAAGTCTTCAGAGAATGCAACAATTGTAATAACGCATTATCAACGTTTATTAGATTATATTGTTCCCGATTTTGTTCATATTCTTTATGAAGGAAAAATTGCAATGACAGGAGATAAAACTCTTGCTTTGAAATTAGAACAAGAAGGTTACGATTGGTTAAAAAAATAATAAATATGTCAGCTGTAGGCAAGTTGTTTCTTCTTCCAACTCCTTTAGGAGAGAATGCTCCTATGGAGGTTATTCCTATATATAATACGGAAATAATCAGAGGATTGCGTATTTTTGTAGTAGAACAACTTCGTACAGCACGCCGTTTTTTACGCAAAATAGACCCTCAATTTCCTATTGATGAAGCCATATTTGTTGAATTGAATGAGCATACTATTGAGAATTTTGATTATAATGCTGTAATTCAGTATCTATTGAAAGGAAATGATGTTGGATTGCTTTCTGAGGCGGGATTGCCTTGTGTCGCCGACCCCGGACATGCTATGGTAGCATTGGCTCACGAAAAAAATATAGAAGTATGTCCACTTGTGGGGCCATCTTCGTTGATGTTAGCACTCATGGCTTCAGGTATGAATGGGCAAAATTTTGTATTTCACGGATATTTGCCACGAGAAAAAGATAAACTTAAAGAAAAAATTGTTGCTATGGAAAATATAAGTATTAAATATCATCAAACACAAATATTTATAGAAGCCCCATATCGGAATGTGCAACTGTTTGATTTATTGTTGAATACTTGTCGACCAGACACGCTTTTATGTATAGCCACAAATATTTCGTTAGAAACACAAACTATCAAAACACTATCTGTTTCCCAGTGGAAGAAGTATAAAAACATAGACATTCATAAAAAACCAACCGTGTTTATTCTTGGTTGATTATTGTTGAGGTAAAAAAGGAAGTATTTCTTTTTCAAAAATATCTCGTCGGATTATACGATAGTGCGGTTGGTATGTTTTGGCAAAGATAGTACTATGATGTATAGCGTATTTCCCTGATTGTAATAATTGAGCAATATTTTTTCTATCTTGTTCATAATTAGTTAAATTGAGATTCATTGTTTCAATGATACTATCAATAAATGTCCATTTTTCTTTCCATTGTGCTATGTGATTGAAAGAAATTTCTGTTGCACCTTTCAAAAAAGCATTTAGATAATCGTTCATAGAAATAAAACCATCTTTGATAACAGATAAATGCACTCTATAAAATGCACTATCAATCCCGGTAGGTTCGTAATAAATAGCGGATTGGCAATCGTTGTTGTTTAGTTCAAATGTTAAATACTTTGTTACCGCCACAGTGTCGGAAATAATATGTTCAGCACCAAATTCCGCCTGAAACATACTTTTGTAAATATCTTGTAATGTTGCTTTTGGATATAAATTCAAATGTGCAATTACGGCTTGTTCAACTCTTGATTGGTCAAGATTTTGTGTAAATCCTAAATGTATAAGGAAAAAATAACTTATAAAAAATAATAAAAAATGTTGTTTCATAATATTATAACGATGTTTTGCGAAAAAAATTGTTTTATTATTCATAAAAAAATATTATGTATAGATGAAAAAATCACTAATAATAGGGAGTATTTTTTTTCAACGATAGCAATACCTTTGCAAAAAAATAAAAAAATAGATAAATATGAAGCAGAAAAAAATATTTGGGATAATATTGATATTGTTCTTTTTAGGAAATATCTATTCGCAAAAGACTAAAAAACAAAGTAGTGATTCTCATTTGTTTGGTCATGTTATTGATAAAAATACAAATGAACATCTTGCTTATGTAACCATTGTAGTAAAAGGAACTACAATGGGAACAGTTACGGATTTGAGTGGGCATTATACATTGAAAAATTTACCAGAAGGAGATTATACTATCGTTGCTCAATCAGTTGGTTATGTTTCACAAGAAAAACAAATTAATATAAAACAAGGCAAAACAAGTGAATTGAATTTTGAAATCGAAGAAGATATTATTTTGATGAACGATGTTGTAATATCAGCAAACAAAAATGAAACATATCGTAAAGAAGCCCCTATTGTAGTTGGAGTGTTGTCGTCTAAAATTTTTAACAGTACAAATTCTGTATGTCTTGCGGAAGGTTTAAACTTTCAACCGGGTTTGCGTTTAGAAAGTAATTGTCAAAATTGTGGATTTCAACAAGTTCGTATTAATGGTTTGGAAGGTGCTTATTCTCAAATTCTTATTGATGGTAGAGCAGTAAATAGTGCTTTGTCGCAAGTATATGGATTAGAGCAAATTCCTGTTAATATGATAGAAAAAGTAGAAGTTGTTCGTGGTGGAGGGTCTGCTATTTTTGGCTCTAATGCCGTTGCAGGAACAATCAATATTTTGACTAAAGAACCAAAAATTAATGCAATTTCTGTTGGGACAAATTTAACAATGATAGGAATGTCGTCAGCAGATGTAAATACAACTTTCAATGCTTCAATAGTTTCAGATAACAACAATGTGGGATTTACCATTTTTGCTTCTGCCCGTCAGCGTAGCCCTTTCGATTTTGATAACGATGGATTTACAGAAATTGGAAAATTAAATGCTAAAAATATAGGTCTTCGAGGTTTCTACAAATTAGGTCTTCATTCAAAATTATCAATAGAATATCATGCCCTTGAAGAATTTCGTAGAGGAGGAAATCTTCTTTCATTACCACCTCATGAGGCTGATATTGCAGAACAAACAGAACATAACATACATTGTGCAGGAATAAAGTACGATTTTTTCTCTCATAATTCCAAACATTGGTTGCAAATTTATTCATCATTGCAAGCAATAAAAAGAGATAGTTATTATGGAGCAGGAAAAGATATGAATGCTTATGGAAATACAAAAGATTTTTCTGTTGTTGGAGGAGTACAATATGTTTATTATATGGATAAATTTCTTTTTATGCCTGCAACGCTTACCTCTGGAATAGAATACAATTATAATTCACTCTATGATGAAGCCTTGGGTTATAATCGAATTATCAATCAAAAAGTAAATACTTATAGTGCGTTTTTGCAAAATGAATGGAAAAATAAAAAATTATCATTACTTATTGGAGCACGCTTAGACAAACATAATATGATAAAATTGCCAATTTTTAGTCCACGTGCCAATATTCGTTATGCACCATTAAAATGGTTGACTTTAAGGACTGGTTATGCCAAAGGATTTAGAGCACCACAAGCATTTGATGAAGATTTGCATATTACAGCAGTAGGTGGCAATGTTTCTATTATTCGAATAAGTCCAGAATTGAAACCAGAGCGTTCGCATTCGGTGAATTTATCTGTTAATTTCAATAAACAATGGAATATTAGAGCAATAGATGTCTTAATAGAGGGTTTTTATACCTCATTGAATGATGTTTTTATGCTTGTTGAAGATGGTCGTGATGATAAAAATAATTTAATATTGACAAGAAAAAATGGTTCAGGTGCTTGGGTAGCAGGTGCAAATGTAGAATTTAAATTGATTCCATACAAAAAAATGGAATTACAATTGGGATTTACATATCAACAAAGTCGTTATCTAAAACCAGAACAATGGAGTGAAACCTTGCCAGCACAAACTAAAATGTTTAGAACTCCAGATACTTATGGTTTCTTAATGTTTACTTATTCGCCAATAAAACGTTTAGATATTGCTTTGTCTGGAACATATACAGGAAAAATGTTAGTTCAACATTTTGCAGGTTATGTTGATAATGATTGTGAAAAATTGACAAATCCATTTTTCGATTTAAATGCTAAAATATCGTATGGATTGCTTGTAAAAGGCAATATGCTTTTGGAATTTAGTCTTGGTATAAAAAATATTTTCAATAGTTATCAAAAAGATTTTGATAAAGGAGAGTTGCGGGACGCTGGATATATTTATGGTCCTTCTTTACCAAGAAGTGTTTATGCAGGATTAAAAATGTCGTTGTAAAATTGGTCAAATACTGAATATCTTATCTAAATCCCTAATTTTTAGGGATTTTTTTTTGTGTAAATAAAATGATTTTCAATAAACAAAAATTCTGTACGACACAAAAAATCAACTTGCATTCCTATATTGATGCCTATGCTATGTTTTTCCTTTTTGAAAAAATCATATCCAAATATGATAGGAATGGATACATTATGATATTTTTCTATATTATCGATTGAGGCAAATGAATATTACATTCTGATACGCCATATATTTTTATACCATGATTGATTTGGGCTTTGCTCTCTATAAAAAATAACGCCAACAATATCACTATTAATATTTCTTTGTTTTTCATAATGCTAATTATTTTTTATTCTTGTAAAATATATTTAACAAAAACGGGAGCAAGACGAATAAACTCGCTCCCGCAATAAATAAATACAGACTTTTATTTTGTTTTCATTGCTTTTTTTTGAGCAATAAAATAATCTATATCATCTACTTTATAATATGCTATTAGACTGGACATATTCCTCGCATTAGGACGACCACGATACTCAACAGGACCACTATGGTCTCTATAATAATTTTTGACTTCATTACCTCCATAGTTATATCGTAACTCCAACGTATCATCAAAAATTATCGCTCCTAATGGTCGATGAGTATAATATAGAACATCTTCTATTGGTTCATTTTTTCCTTTTGTTCTTAAGATATGTGATGCATATACTGTCAAAGTATCTCCGACTTCAATATAACAAATTGTGTCTCTTTCTCTAATTGTAATATCTGGCACAATTACATAGCCTTTATAGGCTATCGTTCTATCAAAATTATTAATTATATTGTACTCGTAATAACAGTCTTTTTGACAAGATACAAATATCAATATTACACTTATTAATGCTGTGTTTTTTATTAAAGCTTTCATAATTTTGTAATATTAATTTGGAACTCCTATTAGTCTATTTTTTTCCGATATATACAGCGGTTCCATTATTCTTATACATATCAGATTAAATAAGCATTTTTCATCTTATTTTTTTCAAAAATTGTAGAATCTACTCCTTTCTTAATCGTTATGTGCCAAAAACTTACTTTTTCATATTCAGATGTATCAGTCTTTTGGCTTAACTGAACACCTTACTATTTCACCCTGCAAATTTAACATATTTTTTTTTATTTTTTAGCAATTCTAAAAAAAAAATATTTTTTTTTAATATTCAACAACAAAGTTATAAAAAAATGTTATCTTTGCAGATATAAGAAAAAAGAAATTATGTTAGAAAAAACAATAGTAGTAGGTTTGACCCATGGAGATATCAATGGTGTAGGTTATGAGGTTATCACTAAAGTATTGTTAGATGACCGAATGATGGAAATATGTACGCCATTGCTATATGGTTCTTCAAAAGTAGCGTCGTATCATCGTAAAATGATGAAAAATTGTGGAGATTTTTTGTTTAATATAGTTAGACAACCCACACAATTGTCAACAAGTAAACCAAATTTATTGAATATCACAGAAACAGAAATAAAAGTTGATATAGGCAAATCGACTGCTATTGCTGGAGAAATGTCTTTTTTAGCATTGCAAAAGGCTTCAGAAGATTTGCTCAATGGTCGTCTTGATGTGTTGGTAACCGCTCCTATCAATAAAGATAATATCAAAAGTGCAAATTTTCCATTTGAAGGGCATACCGAATATATAGCCCAATGTTGCAAAAGTACTAATTATCTAATGATGATGGTTGCAGGAAATATGCGTATAGGAACGGTAACAACTCATTGTGCATTATCGCAAGTTTCACAATTGATAACAAAAGAATTGGTGAAAGAAAAAATAAAAATAATATACGAAAGCTTAAAAATAGATTTTGGTTGTACCATGCCTAGAATAGCGGTATTGTCATTGAATCCTCATGCAAGTGATAATGGACGATTTGGAAAAGAAGAAGCAGATATTATATGTCCAGCAATAGAGGAGTGTTTTGACGAAAAAATTCCTGTTTTTGGTCCATATCCAGCCGATGGTCTGTTTGGCAGTGGCAAGTATGCAAAATTTGATGCAATTTTAGCAATGTATCACGACCAAGCAATGGTACCTTTTAAACTTTTATCCCAAGGTAAAGGTGTGAATTTTACGGCAGGATTGCCTATAATACGAACCTCTCCAGCTCATGGTACCGCTTACGATATTGCAGGAAAAGATATTGCTTCCGAAGCCTCTATGCGTGAAGCGATTTATTTGGCTTGCGATATCTATCGTAATAGAAAAGAATATAACCAAAAATTGGATTAACAAAAAAATGTACACACTAACTCAAATTGCTGACATCGTAAATGGAAAATTAATAGGTGATAATATCCCAAATTGTACTATCAAAGATTTGCTGTATGATAGTAGAAAGGTGTCGGCAATATCTGAAGCCTTGTTTTTTGCAATTAAAACAAAAAAAAATGATGGGCATAACTATATTGAGCAAGTGTATAATAAAGGTGTACATTTTTTTTTGGTTAATAATGATTATCAGATTATTAAATCTAATTTTCCCGATGGCGTTTTTATTCAAGTCCAAGATAGTTTAAACGCATTGCAACAACTTGCAAAATACCATAGACAACAATTTGATATTCCTATAATTGGAATTACAGGAAGTAATGGTAAAACTATCGTTAAAGAATGGCTTTATCAATTGATGTGTGATGATAAAAAAATCGTTTATTCTCCTAATAGTTTCAATTCTCAAATAGGTGTGCCATTGTCTGTGTCGAAAATTACTGATAATGACCAACTTGCAATATTTGAGGCAGGAATATCCCAACCTAATGAAATGATAATATTGCAGGATATTATTAAACCGACAATTGGAATTTTTACCAATATTGGTTCTGCTCACGATGAAGCGTTTGTAAATATTAAGCAAAAAGTTGAGGAAAAATTGAATCTATTTCATTCTGTGCAAACATTGATATATTGTATTGACCATGAATATATTAACAATACAATTTGTCAGATAGTGCTGAATAAAAAAATAGATTTTTTTACATGGAGCAGACGAGAAAAAAATGCAAATTTGTATGTAAAAACTATTGAAAAACAAACAAAAACAACATCAATTGTTGCAATCTATCAAGAAAAAGAAATTTCGATAACCATTCCTTTTATTGATGAGGCTGCTATAGAAAATGCGATACATTGTTGGGCTACTTTGCTTTTATTGGGTTACGAAAACAAAACAATTGCTCAACGTATCGCAAAATTGACACCGATTGCTATGCGTTTGGAAATAAAGCAAGGTATCAATCGTTGTTTAATTATCAATGATACATACAATTCAGATATAAATTCATTGCAAATCGCTATTGATTTGATGAATAATCAACAACAATCTTCCAAACGAACGATTATTTTATCAGATATTTTGCAAAGTCGTTCTTCGGAATATCAATTATATAAAGATGTTTCTAATTTGTTGATAAATAATAATATAAACAAAATAATCGGTATTGGAGAAGCCATTTGTCGTCAAGCAGATAGTTTTTCTATTGAAAAAGAATTTTATCTAACAACCGACGATTTTTTTGCTCATTTTAATGTAAATAGTTTAGAAAATGAAATCATTTTAGTAAAAGGAGCAAGAAAATATAATTTTGAACGAATATCCCAATATTTAGAACTTAAAACTCATGAAACAATATTGGAAGTGAGTTTAGAAAAATTGGTTAGTAATATAAATTATTATAAATCAATGTTAAATCCTCATGTTAAGATGATGGCAATGGTAAAGGCTTTTTCTTATGGGATAGGGGATATTGATGTGGCGAATGTATTGCAATATCATGGTGTAGATTACTTGACAGTAGCATATACCGATGAAGGCATTGCTTTGAGAGAAAAAAATATCAAATTGCCAATAATGGTGATGAATCCAGAAGAAAATGCAATGGATTCAATTATTCGTTATGATTTACAGCCAGAAATATATTCGTTTCGTATTTTAGAAATTTTATTGTCTGCTTTGCAACGCAATTCACAGATGAATTGTATTCGAGTTCATCTTAAAATGGATACGGGTATGCATCGTTTGGGTTTTAAAGAAGAAGATTTACAAAAATTGGTAAATATTTTGAAAGAAAACCCTAAGGTATTGGTAGATAGTGTTTTTTCTCATTTTGCAGCAGCCGATGATGCACAAGAAGATGATTTTACTCATACACAAGCCAATTTATTGACAAAATATCATAATTATATAGCAAATCAATTGGGTTATACTCCGTTGAAACATATTGCAAATACGGCTGGTTTTTGTCGTTTCCCTCAATATCAATTTGATATGGTTCGTGTTGGAATCGGTCTTTATGGTATTAATCCATTTGTTGAAAATGGCAATATAGAAGAGGTAGCAACATTAAAAACAAGAATATCGCAATTGTGTCAAGTGGCAAAAGGAGAAACTGTTGGTTATAATAGACGTTTTAAAGCGGAAAAAGATACTGTAATAGCAACAATATCAATAGGATATGCAGATGGTTTTCCTCGAAGTGCTGGTTATGAAAAAACACAAGTACTTGTAAATGGTTATTTGGCGAAAATAGTTGGCAGTATTTGTATGGATATGTGTATGATAGATGTAACAGGATTGCCCGTAAGAGAGGGCGATGAAGTGGTAATTTTTGGAAAAGGTTTGCCCTTGACTCATTTGGCAAAAAGTACAGGAATGATAGAATATGAATTATTGACACATATTTCACAGCGAGTAAAACGTATTTATATAGAAGGATAATTATATGATAACATTTTTTATTGCAATTGTTGTATTGCTATTCGGGTATTTTGTTTATGGAAAACTAATAGAAAATATTTTTGGTATTGATACTCATCGAAAAACGCCTGCGATAACTATGGCAGATGGTGTGGATTTTGTGCCAATGAAACCTTGGCGTATTTACTTGATACAATTTCTGAATATTGCTGGTGTAGGACCTATTTGTGGAGCGATAATGGGTGCCCAATTTGGTACATCATCTTTTTTGTGGATAGTATTTGGAAGTATTTTTGCTGGAGCCGTTCACGATTTTATGTCAGGAATGATTTCTTTAAGAGAAAATGGAGCAAGTTTGCCAGAAATTCATGGTAAATATTTAGGGGATAATGCCAAACAAATTATGCGTATCTTTACTGTGTTTTTGATGATATTGGTAGGAGCGGTTTTTGTAAATACCCCTGCAACTTTGCTCAATGAATATTTTACTCCTCAATGGAATATTTATATTTGGGTAATAATTATTTTAGTCTATTATCTTATTGCAACATTGGTGCCTATAGACAAATTAATAGGTAAAATTTATCCTATATTTGGTATTTTGCTTATAGCGATGGCAGTTGCTATTTTGGTTGCTTTTGTTATATATCAACCAGAAATTCCAGAATTGTGGCATGGTTTACAAAATCGACATCCGAATGCTGCAAAAAATCCTATCTTCCCAATGATGTTTATCAGTATAGCTTGTGGGGCAATTTCTGGATTTCATGCAACACAATCTCCTTTGATGGCACGATGTATGACCAATGAAAAACAAGGACGACCAATTTTTTATGGTGCAATGATAACAGAAGGTATTGTCGCCCTTATTTGGGCAGCGGCAGCAACTTACTTTTTTAGCGAATTTCCCAATGATGTTGCAGGAAAAAGTGGTCCTGCTATGGTAGGGTTTATTGCTAAGCAATGGTTTATTCCTGCTATTGCTGTTGTAACAATTTTAGGTGTTATTTCTGCGGCTATTACTTCTGGAGATACTGCTTTGCGTTCGGCTCGATTGATTATTGCAGATTTTATAAAATTAGACCAAAAACCAATAAAAAAACGGTTGTTAGTGGCAATTCCTATGTTTGTTGTTACTGCTATCATTTTAATTTATAGCCTTGCTGATACAAAAGGGTTTGATGTTATTTGGCGTTATTTTGCTTGGGCAAATCAAGTATTGGCAACGGTAACACTTTGGTCAATAACGGTTTATCTTGTAAAAAATAAAAGTAAAATGTGGTATCTTGTGACTATTATCCCGTCTTTATTTATGACAATGGTAACAATTTGTTTTATATTTATTGCTGAAAAAGAAGGTTTGGGAACTTTAATTCCTCATTGGGCAGGATATACAATTAGTGCATTGATTACATTGGCAATATTACTTAGTTTTTTGCTATGGAAATATGCTTATAAAAAGAAAGAACAAATAATAATTAAACAAATAAATAAAAAGAAGTGATTATGAATAAAAAAAATGTCGTTTTTATTGTATTGATTTTTAGTGTTTTGTCTGTGTTTTCGCAGAAGGTTTTTAAAATGGAAGATGTTTTTTATTCCGCAAGTATGTATCCAAAAAATTTGCGACAATTGCAGTTTGTTCCCAAAACAAATATGTTTGTTTATGAACAAAATCAAACGTTGTATCGTTGTTTGGCTCCAAAATCAGATACAACTGCTTGGATTACTCTTTCTGATTTAAATACGGCAATGGCTGTTATTGGCGAAGATGCTTTGAAACGTTTTCCAAATATTGTTTATTGGAAATCAAAAGATGAATTTTATTTTCAAGCGATGGAAAAACTTTATTCGTATAATGTATTGAACAAAAAAATGCTTATGCTTTATTCAATGGAGAAATCTGCAAAAAATATAGAATGGAATTATCAACATAATAAAGTGGCTTATACTATAGATAACAATTTGTATGTGTGTGTCTTTGGAGAAAATGCTCAACAAATAAATCCATATAATGAAAATGAAGTAAAATATGGACATGTGCCTCATCGCAATGAATTTGGTATTGCTAATGGTGCTTATTGGTCGCCAAATGGAAATAAATTAGCGTTTTATCGTATGGACGAATCTATGGTTACCGATTATCCAATAGTTGATGTTACTCAACGTATTGCGACATTGAATAATGAAAAGTATCCAATGGCAGGTATGACAAGTCATCAGGTGAAAGTTGGTGTTTATGATGTGCAAACTAAAAAAATAGTTTATTTAAATACTGGAGAGCCTCTTGACCAATTTTTGTGTAGTGTTACTTGGAGTCCTGACCAACAATATATTTTTATTGCAGTTCTCAATAGAGAACAAAATTACATGAAATTGAACCAATATAATGCAACAACAGGTGATTTTGTTAAAACTTTGTTTGAAGAACGCAATGAACGTTATGTAGAACCAAGCGACCCTCTTTATTTTTTACCGGGAAATAACGACCAATTTATTTGGGTAAGTCAAAAAAGTGGTTATAAACATTTGCATTTGTACAATATTCAAGGTACTGAGTTGAAACAATTGACAAAAGGTAATTGGGTCGTTGTTGATTTTAATGGATTTGATGACGCTGGCAAAAAAATATTTATTACTTCAAATAAAGATGAATTAGTTGGCAGACGTATGTATGTGGTTGATATTCAATCTGGAAAAATAAATCCTATCTCTAAAGAAGATGGAACACATTCTGTGAAATATTCTTCTAATGGAAAATATTTTTTAGATAAATATAGTTCAATTACTTTGCCTGCAAGAATAGATTTAAAAGATGCTAATGGAAAAATATTAGCAAGATTACTTCAAGATAACGACGCTTTGAAAGAATTTGATTTACCACAAGTAAATATTGGTATGTTGAAAAATGCTAATGGAGATAGTTTGTATTATAGATTGATAAAACCGATTAATTTCGATTCAACAAAAAAATATCCTGTTTTCTTTTATGTATATGGAGGTCCTCATTCGCAATTGGTTACCAATTCTTGGATGAGTGGTGGACATTTCTTGCATTATATGGCTCAAAAAGGTTATGTAGTATTCACTTTGGATAATCGTGGTACGGCTAATCGTGGTTTTGAATTTGAAAGTACTATTCATCGTCGTTTGGGCGGAGTAGAAGTAGAAGACCAAATGGAAGGTGTAAAATATTTAAAATCATTGCCTTATATTGACAAGAATCGTTTTTCTATTGATGGTTGGAGTTATGGTGGTTTTATGACTTTGACACTCAAATTGCAACATCCTGATGTATTTAAAGTTGCTACCGCTGGTGGTCCTGTTATTGATTGGAAATATTATGAAGTGATGTATGGAGAACGATATATGGATACTCCTGAAGAAAATTCACAAGGATATGAAAAGGCTTCTTTACTCAATCAGGTGGATAATATTGATGGGCATATATTGATTATTCATGGAGCGATTGACCCAACTGTTGTTTGGCAAAATAGTCTTCAATTTTTGAATGCCGCTATTGCAAAGAGAAAACAAGTAGATTATTTTGTTTATCCTAATCATGAACACAATGTAATGGGTTTAGACAGGGTGCATTTGTGGGATAAAATAGAACAATATCACGCTACTTTTAATAAATAATGAAGTATAAAATTTACTATGAAAACAGTAACAGAGATTCAGAAGCGGACTACCGTGAATATTCAAGAGAAAGCGAACCTCATTTGGGCAATTGCCGACAAGCTACAAGGAATTTACAAACCCCACGAATATGGTAATGTGGTGTTGCCAATGTGTGTGATTAAACGTTTTTCAGATACTCTTGCAGGCACCAAAGATAAGGTGATAAAAAAGAACGAGGAATTAGACAAAAGAAACATACAGGTAAAAGATGGATTTCTCCGTTCAGCATCTGGTTACGATTTCTACAATACCTCCAAATTCACTTTTGAAGGTCTTCTTTCTGACCCCGATAATATTGCCGACAACTTTCGTTCCTATTTGAATCACTTTTCTACCAATGTGATTGACATTTTGGAAAAGTTTAAATTTGATGAAGAAATCACCAAACTTGGCAACAACGGAATCTTATATTATATCATTCAAGAATTTTGTTCCAAAAAGGCATATATGGGTGCCGATGAGATTTCGGCAGTTGATATGGGATACATTTTTGAAGAATTGGTTAGAAAATTTTCTGAAAGTTACAATGAAGGTGCCGGAGAGCATTTTACTGCCCGTGATATTATCTACTTGATGGCAGAATTATTGGTTGCATCAAATAAAGCATACCTATATAAAGAAGGCATAACTGCCACCATTTATGATATGGCAATGGGAACCTCTCAAATGTTAGACTGTTTATCCGAAAAATTGCACGAAATTGACCCCAATGCCAATCTTACCGAGTTCGGGCAGGAAATAAACGACCAGACCTTTGCCATTGCCAAATCTAATATGTTGATTAAGGGTGGAGATGCTGAAAATATGAAACACGGTGATACACTTGCCAATGACCAATTTGAAGGTTTTACTTTTGATTATATTATTTCCAATCCACCATTTGGCAGAGAGTGGAAAAGAGCTCAAAAAGCAGTAGTAGAAGAACACAAGAAAGGTGATTATGGTCGTTTTGGTGCAGGACTTCCCGCTATCGGTGACAGCCAGCAGTTGTTCGTGCTAAATGGCGTTGCCAAGTTGAAAAACACCGGTCGTATGGCCATTATCCAAAATGGTTCCCCTTTGTTCAAAGGAGATGCAGGAAGCGGTGAAAGTAATATTCGTGGTTATTTGTTAGAAAACGATTGGATCGAAGCCATTGTGCAGATACCCAACGATATGTTCTACAACACGGGCATTGCCACATACATTTGGGTGATTACCAAAGACAAGAGTGCCGAGCGTGCGGGCAAGGTGCAACTGATAGATGCGACCAAGTGCAGCGTGAAACGCCGCAAGCCGTTGGGAAACAAACGTAATGAGTTTGACGACACCTGTATCGACTTGATTATGAAAGCCTACAACGCCTTTAAGGATGCCACTTATACCGACGGTGATTTGGTGGTGGAGAGCAAGGTGAAAGATAACGAGGATTTCAAATTCCGCAAGGTGACAGTGGAATTTCCATCTGATAAGAATACGAAACCAGAAAAGGACACCGAAATTATTCCGTGGAAGGAAGACGTAAAAGAGTATATGAAAAAGAACGTGCTGCCGTTCCAACCCAAGGCGAAGATAGTGGAGAAGCAGACCAAGATTGGGTATGAAATTCCTTTCACAAGGGAGTTCTACAAGTATGTTCCATTGGAGGCGAGCGACAAAATCTTTGCCCACCTCAAAGAGTTGGAGGCGAAGGAGACCGAATTGATGAACAAGATTTTGGGATAGGTCAAGATAGCGAAATGTGGCATTTTTACAAAGATAATATTTGAAGACAATATGGCTGAAAAAGATATAATTCAAATGCAAGAAGCTGATAATGTAGATGCTCTTTTTGAAAGGGTTGCCTCCCTTATCGAGCAGGCACGCAGGCACGTGGCGACTTCGGTAAATATTGCTGAGGTTTATACAAAATACACTATTGGCAGATACATTGTTGAGGACGAGCAGCAAGGACAACATCGTGCGCAGTATGGAAAACAAGTGCTGATAGGTTTGTCCGATCGTCTTACAAAGCACTTCGGCGACGGTTGGTCTGTTGAAACATTGAAGAAATGCCGTTTTTTTTATAGTGTTTACAGCTCATCGCAAATTGGGTCGACAGTGTGGACCCAATTGAATATCGTCGACAGTGTGGACGAAATTGGAAATGAAACTCAAAACGCTGTTTTCGGAAATGGTCAACAGTGTTTACCCAATTTCACGCTTTCATGGAGCCATTATCTGGTATTGATGCGTATTGACAACCCTGATGCCCGCAACTTTTATGAGATAGAATGTGCACAGCAGCAATGGAGTGTCCGCCAACTTAGCCGACAGGTGGGCAGCAGCCTCTACGAGCGTCTGGCGTTGAGCCGGAACAAGGACGAGGTGATGCGGCTTGCAAAAGAGGGACAGACCATAGAGAAACCTTCCGACATCATCAAAAACCCGATATCGCTGGAGTTCCTTGGGCTTAAACCCGATGCGACCTACTCGGAAACAAAATTGGAAAATGCCATTATCGGCAAGTTGCAGAACTTCCTTTTGGAGCTGGGAAAGGGTTTCCTTTTCGAAAAACGGCAGAAACGATTCACCTTCGATGAGGAAAATTATTATGTTGACCTCGTATTCTACAACCGTCTGCTGCAATGCTATGTTTTGATCGACCTCAAAACTGACAAGCTGACCCATCATGACCTCGGTCAGATGCAGATGTACGTCAATTATTATGACCGTTACGTGAAACAGGATTACGAAAATCCGACCATTGGCATTCTGCTTTGCGAGAGCAAGAAGGATGCCCTTGTGGAACTGACATTGCCCAAGGATGCCAACATCTACGCCACGGCCTATCAGCTCTACCTGCCCGACAAGGCTCTGCTGCAGGCAAAACTGAAGGAATGGATTGAGGAATACAACGAAACACATAACGAAGAAAAATGATGGAACGGAAAATGAAAGACAGCAGTGTGGATTGGATAGGAATGATTCCTAATGACTGGTGCGTTGAGAAGGGGAAACATTTTTTTTCCCAAAGAAATACCAAAGGGAATGAATCACCCGTATTGTTAGCAGCAACACAAAAAAGTGGAATGATACCACAAGCACTACTTGAAGGTGTTGTGCAAGTTAAGTTGGATACCGATTTACAAACCTTTAAGACCGTTCATGTTGGAGATTTCGTTATTAGTTTAAGAAGTTTTCAAGGTGGCTTTGAAATGTCTGATTATGAAGGCGTGTGTTCTCCTGCTTACCAAGTGTTCTATAGCACACAAAGTATCTTTCACAAATACTACAAATATCTGTTCAAGTCCTATGGATTTATAAGCAAAATGAACTCTTTGGTTGTGGGTATCCGAGAGGGAAAGAACATTCAGTACAAAGATTTTGCGGAATCCTTGCTGCCAATTCCTCCTTTCCCCACCCAGCAGCGCATCGCCGACTTCCTCGACCGCAAGTGTGCCGAGATAGACGAACTGGCCGCATTGCAGGAGAAGATGATTGCCGAACTCAAACGCTACAAGCAGTCGGTTATCACCGAAGCCGTTACCAAAGGACTTGACCCCAATGTGCCGATGAAGGACAGCGGCGTGGAATGGATTGGGGAGATACCTGAAGGGTGGGAAGTGAAACGGTTGAAGAATTTAGGATATTTGTATGGAGGATTAACGGGAAAATCAGGTGATGATTTTAATGTGGATGACGAAAGTAATTGTCCTTATATGTTGTTCATTCCTTTTACCAATATTTTCAACAATAGCGTAATTGACACAGAACAATTATTCAAGGTCAGAATTGAAGAAGGGGAAGTTCAGAACCTTGTTCTAAAGAATGACCTCTTATTTTTAATGAGTTCGGAGGACTATGATGGTGTAGGAAAACCTGCCATCATAGAAGAGCAGATTGACAATCTATCTTTGAATAGTTTTTGCAAAGGTTTCCGTATCTCAAATCCTACTGTTTGTGCCAAATATTTGTTTTACCATATTTCCTCGCACCTTATTCGAGAATTTATTAGACAAGAAGCGAAAGGTTTTATCCGAATCAATTTGCGACAAGATAAACTGGCGTGCATCCCAGTGTTTCTTCCCCCTCTCACCGAGCAGCGTGCCATTGCCGACTACCTTGACCGCAAATGCACAGAGATTGACGAACTGATAGCCATCAAGCAGCAGAAGATTGAGGCATTGAAGGAATACAAGAAATCCGTCATATTCGAGTATGTGACGGGGAAAAAGGAAATATAACACCATACGATTATGAGAAGAACAATTCCAATAATACCGCTGCTGTTATGCTACACGATACTCATCTGTTCCTGCGAGTCAAAGCGGGAGCAGGAGGCAATCAAGATATGCCAGGAATCCAAAATTCAGTTAGACCCAACCTTTGTCGGTCAGTTTGGCGATGCAGATGATGTCCTGTCCCGATTTGTGATTAAGGCGGGGTTCTCTCTGTTGGGATTGGACTACGATGAGTCCACTTGGTTGGATTTTTCCAATGTGGTAGCAGAGCAGCATTCCAACGAAAAGTTTCATTGGATAGCAGAGGCAACGGACGCAAAGAATGTTTATCAGGTGGGCTTTGTGAACGAAGAGGATTGGGGACAGTTTTGGGAAGTGAACATCAAAGAAAAGACCGTCGTGTTCATAAACACTAAAGAATATATGTTAAGAGAGTACGGACACTCCCGATTGGACAAAGATGCTCCGTTCGAAATCGCTGATGTAACCGCTGACACCTTGATGTTGTCGGGTAAAGGTGTTTCCTACAAAATCCAAGGGAAGGTGGTCAACCATACAGGTAAAACTATTAGTTACGCCAATATGAGCGGCAGTCTCAAGGTGATTTTCGAGAACAAGACCGAGGAGGTCTCCAACAGTTACTCCAAGAACCATAAGGTTCTGAAAAAGGAGGTGTCAGAATCCCATCCTTGGAAAGACAGGGAGCCCATTGATTTCACCGTGATTACGCACGAAGTCAAGCAAATCTACTTGGACTATGACCCGCAATATGTTTTCTTCACCATAGAAATGTCAGCAGGCGACCCTATCGGGTATTCATACAACAAGGCGATATATGAAGAGGATATGAAAGAAAGATGGAATGCCATTAGAAAATAGTAAGTCATTATGCAAACAAAGGAAAAGAATTTTGAAAATGATATAGAGGCGTATCTGCTCAATTACGGAGGATACGAAAAAGGAAATCAACACACCTATGACAAAATCAAGGCGATAGATATGCCTGTGTTGTTGTTGTTTATTGAGAAAACCCAGCCAAAAACTTGGCAGAGATATAAGAATGTCTATGGCGAGAAGGCGGAGAAACAACTATACAACATATTTCAACAAAATGTTAGTGACTATGGTCTCATTCACGTTTTGCGGAATGGTATAAAAGACCGTGGTATAGAAATTCGTTTTGCATACTTTGTTCCGGCTTCTAATCTAAATGAGGAATTGGTGGAGAAATACCACCAAAATATTCTAACCGAGACACGTCAGTTTGCCTATTCCACACAAAATAACAACACGATAGATATTGTTTTGTCCCTAAATGGAATTCCTGTGGCAGCATTGGAATTAAAGAATCAACTTACAGGACAATCGGTGGAAAATGCCAAACGCCAATTTCGGCAAGACAGAGACCCCAAGGAGTTTATCTTTCACTTCAACAACCGTATTTTAGTCTATTTTGCCGTAGACCTCTACGAAGTGGCAATGACTACCGAATTGAAAGGAGAAGATACCTATTTTCTTCCGTTTAACCAAGGTAGTAACGGTGCCGGCAACGTTGGTGACGGAGGAAATCCTGAAAATCCCGATGGATATGCCACATCCTATCTATGGGAAAAGATATTAAACAGGGACACTTTCCTTTCTATTATTCAACGATATATCAGTAAAGAAGAAACCACGAAAGTATCGTTGAAGAATGGAAAACAAGTGAAGAAGAAAACAACACAACTTATATTCCCTCGTTATCACCAATTTGATGTAGTGGAAAAATTGGTAGCGGATACCAAAGGTCAAAAGGATGGTAGAAACTATTTGATTCAGCATTCTGCCGGTTCAGGAAAATCAAATTCTATTGCTTGGCTGACATATCGTCTTGCATCTTTGCACGACTATGAGGACAAAGAAGTATTCCAATCTGTTTTTGTTATCACTGACAGACGAGTATTGAACCGTCAGTTACAAAACACCATCTTGGGATTTGACCACTATGAAGGTCAAATTGCCACCATCACCGACAAAGATAACTCAACTGTCCTTCGTGATGCTATCAATGACAAGAAAAGAATTATCATAACAACCTTGCATAGATTTCCACTTATTTACAAGGAATTTGACAACCATAAGGGAAAGAAATTTGCCATCATCGTTGATGAAGCACATAGTAGTCAGTCGGGCAAGAGTGCCGAGAAATTAAAGGCTGCCCTTGCTGACACCGATGAAGCATTAAAAGAAATGGCAGAACTTGAAGGCAAGACCGAAGAATCCATCAAAGACGAAATGGATGTGATGGTGGAAACCCTTCTTACACAAGGACAACATAAAAATCAATTCTTCTATGCTTTTACGGCAACACCAAAACCAAAGACTTTACAGACCTTTGGAGAAGTGTGCGGGAAAGACAAAGAAGGACATTTAAAATATACCGCCTTCCATCATTATTCTATGCGGCAGGCAATTGACGAAGGATTTATATTGGATGTTTTGCAGTTTTTTACGCCAATAGAAACTTCATACGAAATAGTGAAGAATATCCCCGAAAATCCTGAATACGAAGAACCACCTGCCGCAAAGGCAATTCGTGACTATCACGACAACCATCAGTATGTAATAGAAAACACCATAGAGGTTATCGTGGAACAATTTAGAGAAATCACGCTCCATAAAATAAATGGAAAAGCAAAGGCAATGGTGGTATCTCCGTCAAGAGCACACGCAGTAAGATACTACCTGACGATGAAGGATTACTGCAAGAAAAAGGGATACACCGATATACATCCCTTGGTCGCTTTTTCCGGTGAGGTGAATTACGAAGGAAAAGCATATACAGAAACCCAAATGAATTCCACCTCTGATATGAAAATATCAGAATCCGCACTTCCATTGTATTTTTCAAGTGATATGTTTAACGTTCTTATCGTTGCAGAGAAATATCAGACAGGATTTGACGAACCTTTATTGCATACAATGTTTGTGTTGAAGGGATTGAGAGGAGTGAAAGCAGTACAAACTTTATCCCGACTTAATCGTTGTCATCCGGACAAAAACGACACCTATGTGTTTGACTTCTGCAATTCTGCTGATAGCATCCAAGCATCATTCCAACCATTTTATGAGGACACAATGCTTGGAGAACCTGTGGATGTAAATATGGTGTATAAATATCTCAATGATTTAAAGTCTTTCCATTTATGGAGTGAAAGTGCAGAAAATGCCGTATTTGACGTGTATAAGTCTGAACAGAACAACGTGTCAATTGGAAAATTGACAAGCTTGTTGAAACCTGTTTTAGATGATTTCAACCAGTTGGAAGAGGATGATAGATTCAAGTTCCGTTCTTTGATACGTTCTTTTATACGTTTCTATGCCTATATGGCACAAATAGCACGAACTTTTGACAAGGAACTTTTTAAAACCTATATCTTTTGTGAATTTCTGTTCAAACTTCTCCCAAAAACTCCACACGAAAAGGTTGATTTGGAAGGAAAATTGAAACTCACACACCATTTGTTCAAAGTGCAACCCAGTGGTGCCATAATATTGAATCCGAGTGTAGAAGATAAAACACTTAAAGGGGAAAAAGGAGGTACAGGAAAAGGTAAGGATATAAAGAGAGACTTGTTGGAAAATATCATAGAGAAAATCAACCTGATGTATGCGGGGAACTTCTCGGAAGCAGACCGTGTAATAGTGGAAAGTATCTATGACAAAATGCTGTCAGAGAAAAAGAAATTGTCTAAGCAGGCTAAAAACTCTGATGTGAATATGTTTGCCAAAAACATTTTCCCAAAATATTTTGAAAAGATTGCAATGAAATGTTATGAGGACCAAATGGATTCATTCCAAAAACTTTTCGAGGATAAACAATTCTTTTACAGAGTAATGGAAGAAATGGGTCGTGCAATGTATTTCAACTTTAAAAATGGGAATGTGTCGGAATAGATGTTTTGTAAAACAATTGATAAACAATAAAATATATTAAATTTTATGTCAAAAAAAGTGTTATTACTAACGATAATGTTATTAGGTCAGACTTTGGGCATGCTGGCATTGGAAAGTCACAGCATCTCCGGCGGTGAGACCTATGTATATATCTGCACGGGGCCGAGTTCAAAGAAATACCATTCCACCAGCAAATGCTACGGATTGAATAGTTGCAGTAAAGAGATAAAAAAATGACAAAAAGCTATGCCGTGGAAAAAGGCAGAACACCTTGTAAAATCTGTTATAAATAATAGATAAAGAAAAAGACGGAAATTAAAAAATGCAAATTAAGAATAGTTTAAATTATCAAAAATATATAAGTTATGTATTGTAAATATTGTGGAAAAGAAATAGATAGTAACTCTTCATTTTGTAATCATTATGGAGAATCATTTTGATAAAGTTGAATTCTTAAAGAAAAAATTAAAATTATCAGGCAAACTCATATATAAAAATTTTGTTATTATGGAAGATATATATGAGAATGAATCATGGAATGTTACCTATGAATTAGAAAGAAGTAAATAATAATTGTTTGCAAATAGATAACAAACGATATTCATAAAAAACAGGATTTATTTAAATCCTGTTTTTTCTTTTATAAAATGAAGACGATAATTTACAATCTTTACAATAGAAAATATAGATTAAATAATTTCAAAACCGGTATAAGGCTGTAATGCTTTTGGAATAATAATATTACCCTCTTTTGTTTGATGATTTTCTATCAATGAGGCTAAAATGCGAGGTAGAGCAAGAGCAGAACCATTGAGCGTATGTGCCAATTGAGATTTTGCTCCTTCAGATTTGAAACGTAATTTCATTCTGTTGGCTTGGAAAGATTCAAAATTAGAAACGGAACTAACTTCTAACCATTTTGCTTGTCCTTTTGCAAAAACTTCAAAATCGAAAGTGAGGGCAGAAGTAAAACTAATATCACCACCACATAATTTAACAATTCTGTAAGGTAATTCCAATGCATCTAACAAAGAAGATACATAGTCTTTCATTTCTTCCAATACATTGTATGAATTTTGAGGGTGAACAATTTGTACAATTTCAACCTTATCGAATTGATGTAAACGATTTAGTCCGCGAACATCTTTTCCATAAGACCCTGCTTCTCTTCTAAAACAAGCGGAATAAGCACAATGTTTTATAGGAAAATCACTTTCTTTGAGAATAACATTTCTGTAGATATTGGTAACAGGAACTTCTGCCGTAGGAATTAAATAAAAATTATCTAATTGAGCATGATACATTTGTCCTTCTTTATCAGGGAGTTGTCCTGTTGCATAAGCAGAATCTTCATTAACAAGATAAGGTACTTGAACTTCTTCGTAACCAGCAAGAATTGCTTTGTCAATAAAAAAATTAATTAGTGCTCTTTGAAGCCTTGCTCCTTGAGAACGATATATCGGAAATCCTGCACCAGTAAGTTTAACACCTAATTCAAAATCTAATAATTTATGTTTTTGACAAATATCCCAATGAGGCAACATCCAATCTTCGCGAGAGGTATCTCCTTGAGAGAAAATAACTTCGTTATCATCGGCAGAATGACCTGCAGGAACGGAAGCATGTGGTAAATTTGGTAATAAAACCAAAATATCGTTCAACGATTTTTCGATATTAATTAATTGATTTTCAGTTTCTTTTGCGGTATTTTTCAATGAAGTAGTTTTATCTTTAAGTATTTGTGCTTCATTGGCTTTACCTTCTCTAAACAATTGACCAATTTGTTTTGCTATGCTATTTTGTTCTGCTAAGTTGTCATCTAATTGTTTTTGAAGTGCTCTTCTGTTATTGTCAATTTCTAAAATATCACGTACATAAGTACTTGCGTCAAAATTTTTTATTTTTAAACGCTCAACAACCTCTTGTGGGTGTTCTCTAAGAAAATTTAATGTTATCATTTAATATAAAAATTTGAGCAAAATTACGTAAATTTGCCAAATAAAAAAAAGTTTTTTTTTGAAAAAAATTAACAATATAAATGATTGTAATATAGATGTTTGTGTTAATATTGTTGTTTTTTGGTGGTGTGATGTTAATTTTTAGAGCTTCATTTTTGCATATTTTTCACCGAAAAAAGCAAATTTTTCTCACTTTTGATGATGGACCACAACCAGAACTGACGGAGCAAATTTTGAAAATACTTGCTCAGGAATCAGTTAAGGCAACTTTTTTTTGTGTCGGCGATTGTGCTCAACGTTGTCCAGAACTTGTTACCCGCATTAAACAAGAGGGGCATAGAGTAGGCAATCATACTATGCATCACCTCAATGGTTGGCATACCTCATTGAAAGATTATATTGCTGATGTAGGGCAAGCAGATAAAATTTTGAAAACGAATTTGTTTCGTCCGCCTTATGGTAAAATAGGCTTGCGACAATGGTGGTATTTACGAAAAAAATATCGTATCGTATTTTGGACAGCAATAAGTTATGATTGGAACCAACGATTTTCTCCTGAAAAATGTTTATCCAAAGTAAAATCTGTAGCCAAATATGGAGGAATTGTTGTTTTTCACGATAATCCTAAAGCAGCCCAAAATATGTTACAGACTTTGCCAGTATTTATTCGTTTAGCAAAAAAACATAATGCTCAATTTAAGGTGTTTGACGAAAAAAAATAAAAAAGGATTTTGATGAAATTCTCTTTATTAAACAAAAAAAATGATACTTTTGCAAAATAGATAATATTAATGATGATATGATAAAAATTGGTATTATTGGTGTAGGGCATTTGGGAAAAATTCATATCTCTTGTCTGCAACAAATTGAAGAAATAGAGTTGGTTGGATTTTACGATACAAATCCAACAACAATAAAGGAAGTCGTTGATAAATATCATATTCCGTATTACGATACATATCAATCACTTATAGCGGCTTGTGATGCAATAGATATTGTAACTCCAACAATATCACATTATCAATTGGCGATGCAAGCAATGAATTTTGGTAAGCATGTTTTTTTAGAAAAACCAATTACTGCCACTATTTCAGAAGCAGAAGAAGTAGTGAAATATGCACAAGAACATCGTTTAAAAGTACAAGTGGGACATGTAGAACGGTTTAATGATGCGTATTTAAACGCCAAACCATTTTTTAAGACACCATTGTTTGTCGAAGCACATCGTTTAGCAGAGTTTAATCCAAGAGGTACAGATGTATCTGTAGTACTTGACTTGATGATTCACGATATTGATATTGTACTGAGTTTAATTCCATATTCAGTAGTTGAAGTCTCAGCCAATGGAGTTGCGGTGGTTAGTCATAGCCCTGATATAGCCAATGCACGTCTTACATTTTCTAATGGAGCCACGGCAAATTTAACAGCAAGCCGAATTGCAATGAAAAAAATGCGTAAAATGCGATTGTTTCAACCTAATGCGTATATTACAATGGATTTTGTTGAGAAAAAAGCCGATATTATGCATTTGCGAGATTATCAACCTTCCGACGACAATGATTTATTTCCACTTATTGTAGATTTAGGAGAAAATAAAGGTAAAAAACGTATTTTTATAGAATCTCCAGTTTCTCAAAATGTGAATGCAATAAAAATGGAATTGTCGTTGTTTGCCAAAAGTATTGCAACCGATATACCTTGTGTAGTATCCGCAGAAGATGGAAGTAAAGCCTTACAAATTGCATACCGCATTATGGAAAGTATGGAAGAACAGGCTCGTATAGTAAAACAATATTTAGATAAATAAAGCGTTAGTACTAAAAATAAATTTGATGCGTAGTATTAGTATAGTATTGATTTTTAGTTTAGGATTTATTTTAACAGCGTGTAATCCACAAGTAGATGTACCATCGTATATATATGTGGATACGGTAAGTTTTTCATGTCAAAACGACCAAGGAAGTGCCTCTCATCAAATTAAAGATGTGCGTATCACTGTAGATGGAGAAAATGGAGACCGTGGTTCTTTCACTATTCCTGCTCTTGTTCCGGTATTACGTTCTGGAAGTTGTAGAGTTCAAATACAACCAGTAGTATATAAAAATGGATTGCCACAACAACGAATAGTAAATTATCTTTATTCCCTTTACGATGAATATCGAAATTTGAAACAAGGAAAAATTGATACTATTCGTCCTCATTATACTTATGCAGATTATACGAAATTTTATTTTATAGAAGATTTTGAAGATGCGGGTATTAAATTTAAGTCAGATGGCAAAGGAATTGATAAAACAGCAGACGATAATTTATTGTTGCATGTTGTTGGCGAAAATAATCATACTGCAGGAATTATCACATTTAATGAAGCCGATACAACTCGCTATTTTGAATTAAAAACGGTAACGCCAATTTATTTGACATCAACAAATGTAAATGTGTGTCTTTTGGAACTTAATTGTTCAAGCACTCAATCGATAGAGGTTGGAGTTTATTTCAATAATCCAGTAACCAATAGAGCAGAACAAGCAGTAATAGCCAATATCAATAAATCTACTAATATCAAAAATTGGAGAAAATTATATATTAATTTAACAGATTATATAAATCTTGCAGATTTTGCTGTTAATAGTTTTGATTTGTATATCAAAGGATATGCTGGAGCATCAAATGCAAAAGATACTTTTTTATTGGATAATATTAAAATTGTGTACATGTAATGAAAAAGAATATAGTTATTCGTAAAAAAATATTGACATGGACCTATGTTTTTATGGATTTTCTTGCTGCAGCATTGGCTTGGGCTTGCTTTTTTTCATTACGAAAATTCCACGAGTGTGATTTTACTTTAAATGACCAACTTTGGCATACGATATTTTGTGATTATAAATTTTATCTTGGAATAACTATTATTCCATTGTGTTGGATATTCTTTTATACTATATGTGGTACTTATACCAAAATATGGCGAAAATCTCGAATGAGAGAATTGTCTAAAACATTGCAACATACATTTATCGCATCTATTGTGCTTTTTTTTGTTATCATTCTTGACGATTATATCTCAAATTATACCGATTATATTCGTCTTTTTATTGCCTTGTTTGTTTTGTCTGCAGGTTTTACACTTTTGTTTAGATTATCTTTTTTAACCTATTTTATTCGTAAGGAAAACACAGGAAAAATTAAATTGAATGTTATTTTTGTTGGCGATTATCAAAGTTGTAAATCTTTGTTGGCGATTATGCACAAAAAAAATCAGACTTTGGGAATGAATGTTTTAGGATATGTAGATGTAAGCCAAATAGATATAAACGAAAGTGTTGAAGATTTACAATATCTTGGACAGTGTGAAGACTTGCAAAATATAATAACAAAATTGAATGTTGAAGAAGTAATTGTTGCGGCAACAAAAAATAAATTGGCAGTATTGAATAAATTGATACCTCAAGTAATATCAACGAAAATAATGCTAAAAGTTACTCCAGATGTAGAAGACCATATTTTGCTTAATGTAAAAGATACTGCAGTTTTGGCAGTTCCTTTTATTTGTATCGATTTGGATTTTTTACCACAATGGCAAAAAATATGTAAAAGAATTATGGATATTATCTGTTCTTCATTGGTGCTTATTTTGGGGTCTCCTTTGTATTTGATATTGGCAATTGGAGTCAAACGTTCTTCTCCGGGAAAAATATTTTTTCGTCAAGAACGTATAGGAAAAAATGGAAAACCATTTAATATCATAAAATTCCGTTCAATGTATGAAAATGCAGAGGAAAATGGTCCACAATTATCAAAACAAAACGATTCACGCATAACAAAATTTGGTCGTTTTTTGAGACGAACACATTTAGATGAAATACCTCAATTTATCAATGTATTGAAGGGAGATATGACTTTGGTAGGTCCTCGTCCAGAACGACAATATTACATAGACCAAATTATGCAAAAAGCACCATATTATAAGTTTTTATTGTGTGGAAAGCCGGGTGTAACATCATGGGGACAAGTGTGTTATGGATATGCAGAAAATGTTGACCAGATGATAGAACGTCTTAATTATGATTTGCGATATATAGAAAATATGTCTATCATGTTAGATTTTAAAATCATAATTTATACGATACTTTGTATGTTAAAATTGAGTGGTAAATAATGATGTAAGTGTTTTTTTGTATTACATATTTACTTTTTTGTTGATAATTTATAAAAAATGTTAGCAAAAAATAAATGTAAAAAATATATTAAATTATTTTTTTTTCGTATCTTTGCATTGTATAAAAAAGTAGAAAAAGATGAAATTTATAGTATCTAGTCAATTGTTATTAAAGAACTTACAAATAGTAAGTAGTATTGTCGCTCCTAATAATGCAATGCCAATAATACAAAATGTATTATTTGATGTAAAAGACAATAAGTTAAGTTTGATTGCTACCGATTTAGAAACAACTATTATCATAGATATAGCACTTTCAGATTGTGAAGGAGAAGGTCAAGTAGTAGTACCATTCAAGATTATGTTGGATACGCTAAAATCTATGCCAGATGTTCCTGTTGTTTTTAATGTTAAAGAAGATTATTCCATAGAATTTTCAGGAGATGAATCCAATTTTAGTTTGATGGGTTTTGAAAATACTTTTCCAGAAATTCCTGTTTTAAACGATGCAGGTTCTTTTGAAATAGAAGCCAAAACATTGTCAACGGCGATAAGTAAAACACTATTTGCTACAGGAACACCAGATATTCGTCCAGTAATGTCGGGAGTGTTTTGTGAAGTAAAACCAGAAAATATATCATTTGTTGCAACAGATGCTCATCGTTTGGTTAGGTATCGCACATCTTCTGTAAAAGCAGGTATCGAACATAGTATGATATTGCCTCCTAAACCATTGAATACATTGAAAAGTGTATTGTCAAGTTTAGATGGTAATGTGTCAATACATTACGATGAAAAACGTGTTGCTTTTGTTATAGATAGTATGCATGTAGTATCTAAGTTGATAGAAGGAAAATATCCAGCGTATGAAGCAGTAATTCCTCAAAATAATAATAATACCTTATTGGTAGAACGTTTGCCATTGTTGCAACGTATGCGAACAATAACACCATTTGCAAGTCAAACAGCACATCAAATTCGTATCAAATGTAGCGAAAACTTATTGGGTTTGAAAACAGAAGATGATGAAAACAATACCAAAGGAACGACTTCTGTCGCTTGTCATTTTGAAAACCTTGATGGTATCGAAAATTTTGAAATAGGTTTTAGTTCCAAATTTTTGGTGGAAATGTTAAATAATTTGGATACTAATGAAGTAGTTTTTAAATTGGCAAGTCCAACATCAGCAGGATTGATATATCCTCAAAATGAGAAAGAAACAAGTGAGGATATTCTTATGTTGCTTATGCCAGTAATGTTGAACGCATAGTTATAAAGCTAAAAAGGCGATGTTAAACACCGCCTTTTTTATTTATTTTATGATAGATACTAATAGAGATAAGGGGTTGCGTCAAATAATGATAGAAGAACTCCGCAAGAAGGGAATTGATAATGAATTAGTTCTCTCTGCAATGTTGACAATGCCAAGGCATTATTTTGTTTCTTCTTCGTTTTATGGAAGAGCATATATAGATGCAGCATTGCCGATAAATTGTGGACAAACAATATCACAACCTTTTACAGTTGCAAAACAAACTTCATTGTTGGATATTACTCCCAAACAAAAAATCCTTGAAATAGGTACCGGAAGTGGCTATCAAGCAGCAATATTGAAAACAATGGGAGGTTATGTTTATTCTATAGAAAGACATCGAGTATTGTATGAACAAACAAAGCAACTTTTTGCCAATTTGTCGTTAAATATTGCTTGTCGTTTGGGAGATGGGTATCTTGGTTGGACAGAATTTGCTCCTTTTGACCGTATTTTGATAACTTGTGGAGCACCTGAAATTCCAGAAAAATTATTGTCTCAATTGAAAATAGGAGGAATTTTAGTTGCTCCAATTGGAGAACAAGAACAGATAATGACAAAAGTTGTTCGTGTTTCCGAATCAGAATGGGAAACATCTTTGCATGGACATTGTAGTTTTGTTCCAATGTTGAAAAATGTAAATTATTAATAATGAAAATGATAGTAAAAAATCAAGTTTTTATTTTGGGTTTTCTAATGCTTTTTTTTCATAGCGTTAATGCTCAAAATAGTGGTGTTATGTTGGAAGCAAATCGTTTGGCAAAAGATGGGAAAGGCGTTGTCGTTTGTGCCATTATCGATGAAAAAAACCAACCACTTGAATATGCAACAATAACGGTATTAAAAAGTGATTCTTCTATGGTTGCAGGTGGTATTACCAACGAAAAAGGAGTTGTGCTTATTTCCGATATTCCTTATGGAAGTTATATGGTTAGAATTGGATATATCGGTTATCAATCTATATTTGTCAATGATGTAAAAATTACCAAGGAGAATCCTGTGAATAATATAGGTAAACAAAAAATTACTCAGAATGCTCAAAAATTGCAAGGTGTTGTAGTTACTGCAGAAAAAGCAATGATTGAAACTAATTTAGATAAACGTGTTTATAATGTAGATAAAAGTATTGTAACAGAGGGCTCTACGGGAAGTGATATTTTGGAAAATATTCCTTCGGTAAGTATAGATTTAGACGGAAATGTGAGTTTGAGAGGTTCTTCGAGTGTAACTATTTTAGTAGATGGTCGTCCTACAACGCTGACTATGGACGATATACCTGCTGATATGATAGAATCGGTAGAAGTGGTTACTAATCCATCAGCACGCTACGAACCAGATGGAATATCGGGAATTATCAATGTTGTTTTAAAAAAGAAAAGAGCATTAGGATTCAATATGTCCGTAAAATTAGGAGCAGGAATGAGCGATGATAATAAAAATGTTTATTTCGGTAAATATAATGCAGGTATTAATTTAAATTTACGAGTAAAAAAAATGAACTTTTTTCTAAATTACAATTTTCATCAATTTAGTTTTCACAATTCAACAGATTTAAATCGTACCAATGTTTTTGATAATGATACATCTTATCTTGAACAATATTCAGAAGGAGGGATGAAAGGCTCTCCACAAAATTTACGAGGTGGAATAGATTATTTTATTAATGACAACAATACAATTTCTTTTGAAATTGGTTATAGAAGACATAGCAGAATATCAGAAAATACGCTCAATTCTCTTACTAAAAATGTTTTAAGTGATACGACTTCCTTTTACGACCAACATTCTTCTATGCCAAAAATCCCAAATCATAGTTTTAATGCTTCGTTGAATTATTATCATACATCTCCAAAAGTAAAGGGTAGGGAATTGATTGTTGATATTAATTTTTCTACAAGAAATAATTTAGATTCTAATGCAATATTTAAAAATTATTATGCTCCAAGTATTTATGATTATTGTCAATTGACAAGTACAAAAGAACAACAACCGCGATTAGATGCTCAAGTAGATTTTGTAACACCTATTGGAAATGGTGGTCGATTAGAAACAGGATATAAATTGCGTTATAGATTTGAAGATGAAAAATATACATATTATTTAGGAACAACTCCAGAAGATGTTATATTAGATACAAATAGAAATGAATACTCTCAATATACCGATATAGTAAATGCCGCCTATTTGATTTATTCTAATACAATTAAAGAAAAATTTAAATATCAATTGGGAGTACGTGCCGAATTGGCGAAAAATATTTCTAAATTACAATCAGACCCTGAAGTATTTTCTCCACGTCCATATTTCAATGTTTTTCCAACAATACATCTTCGCTACGATTTCAATGATAAACATTCATTACAATTGAGTTATAGTATGAGAGTCCGACGTCCAAGAGGAAGAGAACTCAATCCGTTTATCAATGATGAGGATAGATTGAATATTTCGCAAGGTAATCGTAAATTGAAACCAGAATATACTCAATCTTTAGATTTGGGGTATTTGTATGCTTACAAAAAAACTTCTGTATCAGCGAATGTATTTTATCGTTATCGTTATAATATTATTTCGAGATATACTATTCTTATTAATGATTCAACAACCTATACTACGTTTGAAAATTTAGATAATAGTCATTCTTATGGATTAGAATTGTCTTATCAACAAGGATTGTGGAAGTTTTGGAATTTGACACTCAATACAAGTATGTATCAATCCTTTGTAAATGCAGATTCTCTCTACGATGAGTCGTTACGTCGAGATTTGGTATGGCAGGTGCGTTGGAACAATAATTTTTCATTACCACTTGATTTTCAATTACAATTAAGTGCAAATTATCGTTCTCCAACATTAACTTTGAATAGTATGGGGCATGAATCTGGTGGGGCAGGACAAGGACGTATGTCGGCAATGTGGAATGTAGATTTTGGAATTAAAAAATCATTCTTAAAAAAATCGCTTTCAATCTCTTTGCGAGTAAGTGATATTTTTAATAGTCGTCAAGCACGTGTATATTCTTATGGAACAACATCAAAATCGGCATACGAAAGTCAGATGATTCGTTTTAGAGATTCAAGACAATTTTGGTTGACATTAACTTATAATTTTTCTACTATGAAATCGAAAATGCAAACAAAACGTCGTGTGGTAGAAGAAGATTATGAGGACGAAATGTATTAATATTAAATAGTATTTTTATTATTTTACATAAAAATCCATCATTTTGTAGGTCTCTAAATAGCCTTGTAAATGGTCTCCGATTTTTACCTCTCCAACACCGAAAGGTGTGCCTGTAAAAATAATATCACCAATTTTTAGGGTGTAATAATTGGAAATGATACTTATTAAACGATTGATATTGAATATCATATCAGAAGTGTCGCCATTTTGAACCTTTTGACCATTCTTTTCCAAATAAAATTGCAATTTTTGTATATCATCGAATTGATTTTTGTTGATAAAATTGCTAACAACGGCAGAATTGTCAAATCCTTTGGCAATATCCCAAGGTTTTCCTTCGGCAATACATTGTTTTTGAATATCTCTTGCGGTAAAATCTATTCCTAAACCTATTTCATCGTAATAAGTATGAGCAAAACGTTCGGATATACATTTTCCTACTTTGTTGATTTTTACTAAAACTTCCAATTCATATTGTACATTTTGACTAAAATCGGGTAAAAAGAAAGGTTTATTTTTGGTAAGTAATGCTGTTTCTGGTTTTAAAAACAAAATAGGTTCGTTGGGAAATGTGTTTCCCATTTCGCGAATATGTTCGCTATAATTCATTCCGACACAAATAATTTTCATTTTTATTTTTTTTAATGATAAAAAAACTTGCATAGAAGGCTATGCAAGTTTGCTATGAAATTTATAAAGAAATATATTATGCATCAATATTTGCATAACGAGCATTTTTTTCAATAAACTCTCTACGAGGAGGAACTTCATCTCCCATTAACATAGAAAATACATAATCTGCTTGCATCGCATTTTCAATAGTAACTTGACGTAATGTTCTGCGGGTAGGGTCCATTGTAGTTTCCCACAATTGAATATCGTTCATTTCTCCCAACCCTTTGTAACGTTGTACGTGGACACCTTTTTCTTTTCCTTGGGATTGTAATTCATTAAGAATTTTAATGCGTTCTTCTTCTGTCCAACAATATTGTTCTGAATTTCCTTTTTTGATTTGGTATAAAGGAGGTGTTGCAATGTAAATATAGCCTAAATCAATTAATTCTCGCATATATCGGAAAAAGAAAGTAAGCAATAGGGTAGCGATATGAGCTCCATCAACGTCGGCATCAGTCATAATGATGATTTTGTGATAACGAATTTTGTCAACATTCAGAGCATGAGCATCTTCTTCGGTACCAATAGTTACCCCCAAGGCTGTGTAGATATTTTTTATTTCTTCGTTGTCCAAAATACGATGACGCATAGCTTTTTCTACATTCAATATTTTACCACGTAATGGCAATATTGCTTGATTTTTATTATTTCGACCTTGTTTGGCTGTACCACCTGCAGAATCTCCTTCGACAATAAACAATTCACAATTTGCAGGATTTTTATCAGAACAATCTGCCAATTTACCAGGCAATCCAGAGCCTCCCAGTGGACTTCTACGTTGTACCAATTCTTTGGCTTTACGTGCTGCGTGACGTGCTGTTGCTGCCAAAATAACTTTGTCAACAATACGTTTGGCTTCGCTTGGATGTTCTTCTAAATAATAAGAAAGCATTTCGCTAACTATCTGGCTAACAATTGATTCTACTTCGCTATTGCCTAATTTTGTTTTTGTTTGACCTTCAAATTGTGGTTCTGCTACTTTTACAGAGACAACAGCAGTAAGTCCTTCTCTAAAATCGGAAGCATCAATATCAAATTTTAATTTGGCAAACATTCCTGCTTTTTCTGCGTATGCTTTTAAGGTACGAGTAAGCCCTCTACGGAAGCCAGTGAGGTGTGTTCCGCCTTCTATTGTATTGATATTGTTAACATAGGAATGTATATTTTCGGAGTAAGAAGCATTGTATTGCATAGCAACTTCAACGGGGACACCATTTTTTTCGCCTTCCATATAGATAGGTTCTTCCATTAATTTTTCTTTGTTGGTGCTATCCAAATAAGCAATAAAATCTTTCAAACCATGTTCAGAATACAATTCATTTGAAGGAGGAGTTTCTCCTTCTGGATATTCACGAAGGTCTTTTAAACTAAGATGAATACCTTTATTGAGGTATGCTAATTCTCGTAAACGAGCAACCAAAGTATCGTATTTGTAAACGGTTACATCGAAGATAGTATCGTCTGGAGTAAAATATACGTATGTGCCGTGTTTGTCAGAAGTACCAACTTCTTTTACGGGATAATTAGGTTTTCCATATTGATATTCTTGCATATAATGTTTGCCATTACGAAATACTTCTACTTTTAAATATTTGGACAGTGCATTTACACAAGAAACACCAACGCCATGCAATCCACCAGAAACTTTGTAAGACCCTTTATCGAATTTACCACCAGCGTGTAACACAGTAAGCACAACTTCTAAAGCAGAACGTTTTTCTTTTTCGTGTATATCGGTTGGGATACCTCTTCCGTCGTCTAAAACACTGATAGAGTTGTCGGGGTGAATACATACATCTATATTATGACAATAGCCTGCAAGTGCCTCATCTATAGAGTTATCTACAACTTCGTACACCAAGTGGTGCAAACCTCGCTCACCAATATCGCCTATATACATCGCAGGACGTTTGCGTACTGCTTCTAATCCTTCTAATACTTGAATATTGTCAGCAGTATAGCTTTGCTGCTGCATATTTTTGTGTTCTATTTCATTCATATTTAATAAAAAACGTATTTTAAATATATATAACAAAAGTATAAATTTTTATTAAATAATTTTACATTTTTTATTTTGAGTTATTAACATTTTTATAAACAAAAATGATACTTGTATTTTTGTTTTTTTATATAAAAAAATCTTGAAATTAATACAATTAATTCAACAAAATGATGTTGAAAAAAAGTAGATAACATATTAGTATTTCATTATTATGACGAGTAATTTTGCAAAAAATAAAAATAGTTTAAGAAATGTTATTATCACTTTTTTTACAAGCCACAACAGTAACAGAAACAGTGGTGTCACACGAGGAAAAATTAAATATTATTAGTTTACTCTTTGATAGAGGAAGTATTTGGATAACTATTCCATTGTTGATAGTATCAGGTGTTATTATATATATATTTGTTGACAGATATTTGGCTATCAATAAAGCGGCTAAAGATGATACTAATTTTATGAATAATATACGCGATAGCATACACAACAATCGATTAGATGCTGCTGTTGCATTGTGTAAAGCAACAGATACTCCTATTGCAAGAATGATAGAAAAAGGTTTATCTCGATTAGGAAGACCTCTTTCTGACATTAATGAAACAATATCCAATGTTGGACAATTGGAGGTTACTCGTTTGGAAAAAGGTATAAGTACAATTTCTACACTTGCAAGTATTGCTCCAATGTTAGGTTTTTTAGGTACAGTTACAGGAATGATAGTTGCTTTTCACGATATGGCAACATCTGGAAATAATTTAGAAATAGCAGACTTGGCAAGTGGTATTTATACAGCTTTGATAACTACAGCAAGTGGATTGGTTGTAGGTATTGTTGGTTATGTTTGTTACAATATGTTGGTTTCTAAAGTTAATCATGTTGTATTTTTGTTAGAAGCAAGGGCTTCTGAATTTATGGACTTATTGCACGAACCTGCAAAATAGTATTGTTATGGCTATCAAATCAAGGTTTAAAAATAATGTAGAGTTCAATATGTCAACACAAGCCGACCTTGTGTTTTTATTGCTTATTTTCTTTATGATAACTTCTACTTTGGTAAGTCCTAATGCTATTAAATTGCTTTTACCAAATAGTTCAAGTAAAACGGCTTCAAAACAATCGTTTGAAGTTTATATCAGTGAAAATTTAGAATATTCTATTTCTCAAGGAAAAAGTCTTATTGCTGTTGAAGAAAGTAATTTAAATCTTGCAATGGAAGAGCGTTTGCTGTTAGAAAGTGAAGATGCCGCAGTGGTAATTCGAGCAGATAAAAGTGTTCCAGTGCAAAATTTAGTTTATGTTATTGATGCGGTTAATATTATTAACGAAACAAAAAATACTCGTCATAAAGTAATTTTAGCGACTGCTCCCAAAGATTAAGTAATGGTAAAATACGGATATCAAGAGGATTTAGAAAAAGAAGAAAGAAGAAATAAGTATATTGCTTTGGCAATAACACTTGTTGTTCATTTGCTTGTACTTGTTTGTTTTATTTTTTTAGGATTGACACATCAGGTGCCTCCCCCTCCAGAATATGGTATAGAAGTAGATATGGGTGGCGGCGGTGGAGGAGGTGCTGCCGTACGTTCTCAAATTAGTACTGAGAAGAAACAAAGTGCTCCACAAGAACGTCTATTAACACAAGACCAAGAGGAAACAACAATGTTGAATGCTAACAAACAACAAACAACAAACAATAAACCTAAAGTGACGTCAACGCCGCAACCTACGACAACACCAACAGAGCCGACACCTACTGTTAATGAAAATGCACTTTTTAAAAAAAGTGCCAATGGTGGAGGTGGTACCGGATCGGGTAGTGGTTCTGGTATTGGTTCGGGAACGGGAACGGGTACCGGTAGTGGTTCCGGGGCAGGAATTGGCGATTCTAATGGTGATTTTCAATTAGATGGAAGACCTGTTGTAGCAAAAGCATTTCCGAATGCTAAAAACAATCTTGATGGTATTGTAAAAGTAGAATTTCGTGCTGATAGAGATGGAAACGTTGTTTATGCAAAAGCAGGTATTCGTGGTACTACAATCAACGACCCTAAAACTTGGGAAGAATGCGAAAAAGCGGCTTATCGTTCCAAATTTAAAGCCAAACCAGATGCTGATGCAGAAGAAAGAGGTACAATTACTTATCGTTTTGTTTTACAATAATTTTTTACAATGAATTATCAACAAACATTGGACTATTTATTCAATAGTCTGCCTGTTTATCAACGTATTGGGGCTGCTGCTTATAAGACAGATTTACACAATACTATACAACTTTTAGAAGCAATGGGCAATCCTCATCTTCGGTTGAAAACTATACATGTTGCAGGTACCAATGGAAAGGGTTCTGTATCGCATACCTTGGCTTCTATTTTGCAAGAAGCAGGATTGAAAACTGGTTTGTACACATCTCCTCATTTAAAAGATTTTAGAGAAAGAATACGTATCAATGGAAAAACGATTTCTAAAAAATATGTTGTTGATTTTGTTGAACAATATCATGCTTTGTTTACTGAAATCAAACCTTCTTTTTTTGAAATGACTGTCGCATTGGCTTTTTCTTTTTTTGCTAATGAAAATATTGATATTGCCGTAGTGGAAGTTGGAATGGGTGGAAGATTGGATTCTACAAATGTTTTAAATCCTTTGTTAAGTGTGATTACAAATATTAGTTTCGACCATACACAATTTTTGGGGAATACATTGGAGGCTATTGCTCGTGAAAAAGCAGGTATTATAAAACCAAATGTTTCCGTTGTGATTGGAGAATCGCATTCTCAAACGAAAGATGTTTTTATTGAGATTGCTAAAAACAATGTTGCTCCAATTTATTTTGCTGATAAAATGTTTGATATTCAAGTAAATAAGAAGAAGATTATTGACGGAGGTTTTTATTCTTATTTCGATGTGAATAAAGATAATAAATTGATATACAAAAATTTAAAATCTCCATTAGCGGGATTGTGCCAAGAAAAAAATTTAAAAACGATATTTACTGCTGTTTCTTTGTTGCAAAAAGAATTGTCTATTACTAAAAGCAATATTGCTAATGGAATAAAAAAATGTATAGAAAACACCCATTTAATGGGGCGTTGGCAACTTTTGGGAACTAAGCCTATGATAATTGCCGATACTGGACACAATCAAGCAGGAATTACTTTGATATGTGAACAAATTAAACAAATGAAATACAATAAATTACATTTTGTTTTAGGTGTTGTAAACGATAAAGATTTGCAACATATTTTTACGCTTTTACCTCAAGATGCCGTTTATTATTTTTGTAAAGCCAATATTCCAAGAGGATTAGATGCTAATATTTTACAACAAGAAGCGAAAAAATATACTTTGTCAGGGAAAGTTTACACGAGTGTAAAAAATGCACTGCGTGCCGCCAAAAGAAATGCAAATATTGATGATTTGATTTTTGTTGGCGGAAGTACTTTTACTGTTGCCGAAGTGGTATGATTTTTTATACAAACCTATTTTTTTGATGAAATTTTGTTTACTTTATTTTCTTCAAAGACTTTAAAAAGTAACATTTTTTCTAAAAAAAAATCTTCAAATTGAATATTTTTTTACTACTTTTTTTGAAAAAATTTTTTTACGACAATTGTAAGTGATTGATATACAGGATTTTGCCCCCCCCCCATCATATATTTGTTAATAAAATGTTAATAATTTTTACCAAAGAAAAACTTTAATGTATATAAAAAAATGTACGTTTGTGATGTGAAATTTTTTAGTGAAATTGTAAGAAATGTTAATTTAAATATTCTTGAAATATATAAGCAAACGTTAATTACAATCATAACACAAAGTAAAATAAAGAAATAGTATAAATGGAGGATGCCGAAAAGCCATAAGTGAGTAGGTGATATTAAATTAATTATGTATGAGAAAAATTTTCACATTATTGTGCGTACTGTTTTTTAGTATTTATGTAGCACAAGGACAAGCAACTCTTGTTGGTTCAGAATATTTTGATAGCCAACAACACACTTTTCAACTTGGAGGAAGTGATGCAACTATTAACAATCGGTATTCTGTTGTAAACAACGGAAGAAGTGTTCATCTATTAATTCCATCACAAATTGGTAATACTATTTCGGTCACGACACCAGTTTACGATTGTAGTAATGCCAACTACGTGGTGTTAAAATTTCATCACATTTGTAAAGTATCTTCTGCTGATACTGTTCTTATTGAAGTGCGTGATGCTACTTTATATGGAGCACCTTGGATAGTTATTCCAGATTCCATATATCTTGGGAATGCTTCTAATTATGGAAAGTCTGGGTTTAATGAAAATAGTTATCCTACTTGGCTTCCCGATTCTGCTATGGCTATGGCTAATAACAATTGGTGGAAGCAAGAAATTTTTGATATTACAAACATAGTTTCTTTAGCAAAAGCAGAGTTTAGATTCACCATAAAGAAAGGGACTATTACTGGTAGTGATATGTCTTTTGGATGGTTGATTGACAATTTTGAGGTTTGGGGCAGTCCAAATCCGATAAAACCACCTACCATTTCATTAATATCCAATTTATCTGGCAATATTTCTGCCACAGGACCTTACATTATTGCAGCAAAAATTAATTCTAATACTTTTGCACCATTGCTCAATCCTTATTTAAAATATATCGCTTCTCATCCTACATTTGGTAACACTAACGATAGCCTACAAATGATTTTTGATTCTATACAAAAGGCTTGGAAGGCTACCATACCTAAACATCCTTTTGGTACAACTTTTGTTTATACTATACACGCAGAAGACTCTATTGGCAACGATGCTGAGTTTAGCGATGTTTTTGAAAGTAAACATCTTTATGGTAACGGAAGTGGAGACGTTATTGTTGGAGATACAACCTCCACTACTACTACATATTACGTTCCTTATTATTATAATTATAATTATAGTTGGTCCAAAACATTGTATTTGGGGTCTGAATTATCTTCTGGAAAAATTTCCAATATTGCTTATAAATGTAGTACTAATACAAATGTAAATGACAACATTTCTATTTATCTGAAAGCAACTTCCGATGCAAGTTTAACTACCGCTTATGTTGACCCTATTGCTGATGGTGCTACTTTGGTGTGGAGCGGTACTAGTACTCCAACGCGAACAGGAGGTTGGTATGATTTACAATTACAAGAAAGTTTTACACTTCTTCCCAATCAAAACCTAATTGTTTATGTAAATAATAATGATGGTAGTTGGCAAGGGAATGGTCTTGTTTATTGGTATACTTCCCCAGCACCTTCTTCAAATATGTGTATCTATAATAATAAAGATGATGCTTTTCCAACAAGTAATGGTTTTGAATTAACAGAAGGTTATTCTTCTACAACGCCAATTCGTCCCATAACACGTTTTACAATGTTAAGTACTGCCGTTACTAATAATTCTATAGCATTAGAAAATATGCTTCTTGAAGATACTATTATATCTTCACCTACAACACAAATCCCTGTTGTTGTAACAATTAAAAATACTGGACTTGATAATCTTACTTCGGCAACTATCAATTGGACAATCAATGGTATTGCACAGACACCGTACAATTGGACAGGTGATTTACTTGATGATTACACAACAATAGACACTATTGGATATTATATTCCTTCTATACTTAATAAATTTGATACCATTGTTGCATGGATAAGTATGCCTAATGGTGTTGTGGATTCTACTACGTGGGACGATACTATTAAACAAATAGTTTACGCTTGTGGAGATTTGCAATTGGCTTGGAATCAAATTCCTGATTCTATTGTTTATTCTACTGGACCTCACAAGATAACATTAAAAGCCCTTTCTCTTTCAGGACAAGTTATTCCTGATTTACATTTAATTTATCGTTATACCGATACAAACGGTGTTGTTATTGATAGCAATTTATCTTTACCAATGACAAATATTGGTAATAATATTTTTTCAACAAATATTCCTAACATACCATATTATCATCTTGTAGAATATAGTATAACAACAACAGATTATCTAAACAATACACTAACGCTTGATGGAAAATATTCTATACATATAAAAACCACTGGAGATAGTAAATATGTTTATATTGGCGATACTAATACAACTTCTTCAGATGAATATTTCCCATATCGCTCAAATTATGGATATAGTTGGGGTAAATGTTTGTATTTAGCGTCACAAATACAAACACAAATACAAGATAATATTACAATATCTCATTATGCATGGAAACATAAAAGCATTGCAAGTGCCAATATCCAATGTTTAAAATTACAAGTTTATATGTTGGCTACAGATGAAACAACTCTAACTTCCTCATATCAAAATCCTATTACTGCAGGAGCGACACTTGTATATGAAGACACTATTTCTGTATTAGATACTGGTTGGTTTGATTTAAC
Organism: Bacteroidales bacterium; assembly: GCA_045534635.1. Taxonomy (GTDB): domain Bacteria; phylum Bacteroidota; class Bacteroidia; order Bacteroidales; family WCHB1-69; genus UBA1205. The sequence continues at coordinate 5,598 of JAZSKB010000019.1, read as the reverse complement.
ACTACAAAATCCATTTACGTATAATAGTAGTAAAAATCTATTAGTTTTTGTTAACGAACTTTCTGGAGAATGGAGAACTGGTGTGAACTTTTATGTGTCTGGTCAAAAGTTGGCTTATGCTGCTGGTAGTGACAACTCATTTAATGATGCAATTACTGGTTATGTCATGAGTCAATCACAACCAGTAACTCGATTTTTGATGGAAGAGGATTTTGTTCCTCTTGCGACTGATGGTGTTATTTTGGAGGATATTATAAGCCCAAGCGACCAAAATCTTACTGCCGGAACTCATCCTATTACGGTAATTATTCGCAACAACGGGTTAAATAATTTAGATAGTTGTATTATTCATTATGCTATTGACAATGATACCGTAACTTATAATTATTATAATTCCTTGCTTCCTAATTTTATAGATACTGTTACTATTGGTTCGTTTACAAATACATCTACTAAACATATAATAACCGTATGGGTATCAATGCCTAATGGCAAACAAGATACCAATACTCCATTAAAAAAGACATTTAAAAGTAGAACCTTGTACATTTGTAACAATCCGATAAATCCTACATTTACAATAGGTAAAGGTGGAGATTTCAAGAATTGGTTCGATTTTGAAGAATATCTTAAATATTGTACTATTGAAGGACGTGTTACATTACAATTTGAAGATGGCATATATAATAGCAAAACTATTTCTTTGAATAATTTGAAGAATTATATCAAAGTGTCAGATACTCTTATTATTACATCAGTATCAGGGAATCCACAAGATGTTACATTAAAATTTAGTATGGTTAATGGATTTGAACTTGGGAATAATAAAAATATCTACATAAAAGATTTAACAATAGATGTTTCTGATAGTACATATACTGCTATATTATTCAATGATGTTTGTGATAATATTGAAATTAACAATTGTCATATTCTTTTAAATCCTAAACACGAAAAAACTTCAAGTTGTGGAATTTATTATTCTGGTAGCTATAGTTCTACAACAATAATGGGTAATATACGTATTTTAAATAATACTATCAATGGTGGGTATTATGGTATTTATTTATCTTATCTATACCCTGCGACTGATAGTATGAAAAATAATCGTGGTATTGTTACCATTAAAGGCAACAATATAACTAATATTTGTGCTTCTGGAATATATCTTGAAAATTATGGTCGTTTCGATTTTGTTAGTAACAATCATATTGTATTCCGTGATTCTGTTGCAACGTATTCTTCTGATGGTATATATTTTGATGAAGCACGAATAGATAGTGGCATTACCAACAATATTATTCATCTTAAAAAAAATAATGGAGGTACATATTCTACTATTAGAGGAATGTATTTTTATTATGTTAATACTACTGGTCAAGGAGCAGACACAAATGCATTGCTTGCTAATAATCTGATTATTCATTCAGATTCTGCTAATTTTAACGGATTAAAAATAGGTTACAATACAAATCTTGATATATTCCATAATACTATTGTTGGTAATGGATTCGTTAATAGTACTTCATTGGCAAATTATTCTGCATTATACAATGAATCTTACTCATCAAGCAAACTAAATATTAAAAACAATATATTTGCAATAAATACATACGGGATTGCTTTTTATAATTATTATTCAGATTTTTCATCTATAAACATAGATTACAATAATTATTATGCAGATAGTGGTATGTTTGCATATATCGGAAGTAGTCCAGCAAACAACTTACAAGAATTACAATCACTTACAGGACAAGATGTTCATTCTCTAAATATTCAACCAATATGGACGGATAACATTAATTGGAATATCCTAAATAATAGTTTATTCCTTGTCCCTAATGTTGGTATTGATAAAGATATATTAGATAGTGTTCGTTTGCGAACAACTATTGCAGGAGCCTATACAATAAATCCAGTTTCTTTTGATGTTTCTTTATCAAATATGATAGTTGACAATACCACGCTAAATTTCTCTCTAATCAATATGGGAAAAAATGCAATAACGAGTGTAACATTATCGTGGGAAGATAATGGCGTTACACAAACTCCTATAAATTGGACTGGTAATTTAGCAGATTTTATGAGTGATACTATTCTTTCTATTGCCAATTTAACTTCAGGATTACATAATATTAAAATATGGATTAACAATGTTAATGGTCAGGGCAACGATAATTCTCAACATAATGATACCATTTCACAAATATTTTATATTTGTAGTGGTCCTCTTTCTGGAGATTATACTGTTGGAACATCTTCTTCAGATTTTGAATCGTTAGAAACAGCATTATTGGCATTAAATTCTTGTGGAGTATCTGGACTTATTGTATTGAAATTAGCCGCAGGAACGTATGCTCCAATTAGTATTAGAGATACGATAATAGGAAGTTCTGATATCAATACTATCACGATTACCTCTGCAACAGGCAATGCAAACGATGTACAATTTGTTGCCAATAATGGAGGTGCGATTACATTAATGAATACCAATAATTGGAAATTCTCTTCTCTTTCAATAGATGTATCGGCTTCTATTTCTAATAGTTTTGGTTTTTATATATCTGGAGAAAAAAATACTAATATTGAAATCTACAATTGTAATATTAATATTGGAATTAATAGAGATTCTTTATTCGGAATTTATGTTGATGCAGATTCTATTGAAAATTTGAAAATCATAAAGAATAATATTTTGGGAGGAGCCATTGGTATTGCTTTTATTGGTCAATATACTTATTATGCAACTTCACCAACAGGTTTTAATATCGTAATTGACAGCAATAATATTTCAGAATTTTCTAATGTAGGAATAAACTTACAATATTCCATCAAAGCGAATAGTATTTCTTACAATAATATTAGTTCTCGTAGTGTTGTCCCCGGAAAAATCTATGGTATTCTTTTAAAAACTTTTCCGTCTGTTGATAGTTTAATGAACAATAAAATATCTCTAAACAATACCTCTTCAGATTGCTATGGTATATATCTTTATGCATGTGTGGATACTTCTTTTATTGCTAACAATGAGATAAGAAAAATAAACAACAATACGGATAGTTATTCTACCGTTTATGGTATGTGTTTTGAAAATGAGACTTTTGCAAAAGTATATAACAATAGTATTTTTATAAACACGAATGCAACATGTCGTGGAATTTATTTAAATATATACGACTATGACTATTGGTATGGATATATTGAAGGATATGTAGAATTAATAGGAAACAATATTGTAACTAAGTCCACATCTACTGCTTGTTATTCTCTTTATGCCTATAATAGTGAAAGTGTTACTAAACCACGTGCAATTATAGATTACAATAATTATTATAGCAGTAGTTCTATTGCTTATATTAGTTATAGTTCGGTTGATTCTTTATCAGCATTACGTAATCAAACAAAACAAGATTCTAATTCTGTAAATATTGCACCACAATTTATTGATACCTCTATCAATCTTGCACTTTCTAATTATGCACCATTTATTATGCAAAATATAGGTAATCTGTCGTCAGATATAAATGGCAATAACAGAAATTCTACCACTGCAATTGGAGCATATTCACCAATAATTTATTCTGGAAAATCTGTTGCATTAAATGCCATTTTAACTCCTATTGACACTAATGCACAATGCCTTCCTAATAATAGTAATATTTCTATGATTATCACATCAAGAGGAATTACTCCTATAGATTTTTCTACTGATAATTTGAATTTACATTTAAGCATTCGTGGCGGTTTAATTTTTGATACTGTTATTGTTGTCAATTTAGGTACTTTATCATTTTTAGAAAACGACACTATTGAAGTTTTGAAAAATTTTGACATTTCTTATGGTGGCATTTACAATATTAATGCATGGATTAGTTCTACTTTCGATAGTGAAAAACATGACGATAGTTTATCTATAAATTTCAATCTTAAACGAATATCTCTTCCTTTTGATGAAAATTTCGCTAATGGATTATCATCATTTACCATAACAAGTTCTTCTACGAATGCATGGGAAATTTGCAATAGTAGTCAGAATGGTGTCATAACTCCTTCTACAGGAAATAGTATGATAGCATTCAATGGTATACGAGGCACATATTCTACAATTTCTACATTGCAAATAGACCTTCTTAAATCTGCTAATCCGATATTAGAATTTTGGTATTGGCACGATACTTCTGCAAACGCTTCTTCTACAGACCAATTATTAGTACAAGCAATTGTAAATGATGGAATTCCACAAAATATAGCAACATTAACCAAAAACAATGGTATTAATTTTGGTTGGACATTCTATAGTTTACCATTAGATAGTTTCTTGCATTCTTGTGTTAAAATTGCTTTTTATGCAAGTAGAAAATCTATGGACCCTATTGATGGAACTCAATATATTGACCGTATTAGAATTGTTAGTAAACAAAATCTTGCTATTAGTGAAATCACAACTTCAAATATTGACGTATGTAATCTAACTGGTCAATCATTGAATGTGGTACTTTCATCTACTACCTCTCAAAAAATTGACTTCTCAAGTCAACCTACGTCATTGATAGTAAATGTTTCTGGTAGCAAAACTGCAACATATAACATTCCTTTGAATACTGGTAGTATTAATGGTTTATCAAAAGAAACTTATACCATAGACAATAACTTTGATTTTACTACTGGAACATATTATATTGAAGCAAAAATATCTCCTTCCATTGATGGAAATGATAACGACGATATTTTACTTGATACTATTATTATCAATCCAGTAATTAAAGTTGAGCCGACTCCTACTACCGATGGAACAAATTTCCTCAATTGTGTAAGCAAAAATTCTTCTATACAACAGAAAGTTGTTCTTACCAATTCTGGAAATTTAGATATGGCTAATATTCTATTAACACTCAATATCTACAATGCTTCTGGAACAATTGTACAAACTTATAACGATACAATTGCTGGTTCATTAACTATTGGACAATCAATAAATCATACTTTTACATCTACATATACCGTTCCAAACGATGAAATGTACAACGTAGAAGTTATTGCTTACTTGGCTTGTAATTCATCTATGAATTTCAAACAAAGTATTTCTGAATGTGTTGACAATAATGATGTTGCTATTATAGAATTTATTGCTCCTATCAATGATAACAATTGTTCTCGTATTGGAGAATCTCAAAATATTAGTGTTAAAATCAAAAACAGCAATCCTAACGACGATGTAACAAGTATCAATATTTTTGCAATTATATCTGCTGATGGATATTCAGATATGCAATTAAGTCAAACTATTGATTTGATTTCTGCTGGAGCAACCATTGATTTCACATTCTCTCGATTGTTTACCGTACCAGAGGCAAACAATTACACTATCAAGGTTTACATTGATAAAATTGATGATACTAACGATAACGATACATTATCAATCACAAAATGTACCAATTTAGGTATTAGTGAATCGAAAGTAAATACTATCGGTATGAGTCAAAATATGCCTAATCCTGCTAACAATATGGCAAAAGTAAACTATACTATTCCAAGTCAAGGTAAAGTAGTATTTACTATTACAAGCATTACAGGACAAATATTACACACTCAAAC
>JAZSKB010000023.1:0-52987 GCA_045534635.1 Bacteroidales bacterium | reverse complement strand
TTTGCAAAAATACAATTTTTTTTATAAATATTTTTGTTTTAGAAAAAAGATTTGTTTTTTTTTGTTCTGTCTCTGTATTTTCGGTGTCTTCGACAGGCTCAACCTCCATTGATAAAAAATATAAAAGCAACAAAGTTGCCGTTCTGCTGAATTTGTAATCCGCCTGAACAAGTAGCAGAACAAAAAAAAGCCCCGCAAGGCTACGAAGCATTGCGAGGCATAAATAAATATAATTCAAAACTCATTAACCACTTTAAGATAAATTATTCAATTTTTAACTTTTTGAAATAAGATTTATCATGAATAACTTCCACAGCCTTTTTGTAGGTGTCGTCTGTTTCCAACCAAATTTTAGTTGCTTCTCTTGGAGAATACAAATTCCGAGCAATTAATGTTCGCAATTGTCTTTTTATATGCGAATCCGTATCAAAATTACGTTCTCTTTTTTTCACATCTTCTATATGCTGGTCGATAAAGATGAGTAAATCTTGTTGCAACTCGTTAGAATTTTTCACTTTATCATAAGAATCAAACAATTTATTAATAGAATCTTTCTTTGTTTTTAGAAATGCTTCTAAATATGCAAACATATTAAAATCTATAGAATCGTAAACACCTTCTTGTTGAGCAAAAGCAAAGAAATCATTCATCATTGCAGCATCAATCTCAAAGTTACGATTAAAATCTTCAAAATGAGGATATTTTTTTAGAATATCGTCCTTATTTGTTTCTAAATACCTGAAAACAAATTGATTAAAAATATTATTTCTAAAAAGTTTCCAATAATAATCAGAAATTTTTACAGTATCCATCGGAACAAAGATATCAGGCATAATCCCCCCACCACCATAAACAACACGTTTTCCAGCAGTATAAAATTTCAAAGAATCAGGAAAATGTACACTATCAGCATGAGTAAGTTCGCCAGCATTGTAACGTTTAATAACATCTTGGCTATAATCTTCAATATCTTCGTAAGGTTTTTGAATACATCTTCCACTTGGAATATAATATCTGGAAGTAGTTAATCTAACCAAAGAACCATCTGGTAAACCAATTTGAGATTGGACAAGACCTTTTCCAAAAGAACGTCTGCCAATTACAATTCCCCTATCCCAATCTTGCACTGCTCCAGACAAAATTTCCGAAGCCGATGCAGAATATTCGTTAATGATAACAACCAAACGCCCTTTTTCAAAACAACCATTCTTTTTAGTAGCATAATATGTTTTGTTAAAATCTTGGTTATTTTGAGTATAAACCACAGTTTTTTCACCAGACAACAACTCATCAGCCATATCAATAGCGATATTCATAAATCCGCCTGTGTTATCGCGTAGGTCTAAAACTAAATTTTCCATACCCTCATCTTTCAATTGTTTCATCACGTCAACAAATTCTGTATGAGTGGTTTGAGAAAAACGTTCTAATTTTACATAACCTGTTGTTGCATCTATCATAAAATAAGATTCTATACTATTGATAGGAATTTTATCTCTAATAATTGTAAATGTCAACAAATCAGGAGAATTGCCTCTTTTAACTTTTACAACAACTTTAGAACCTTTTTTTCCTCTTAACTTTTTGAAAACCCAATCGTTAGTACATATTTTACCAACAGCCAAAGAATCATCAATCATAATGATTTTGTCTCCAATATTGATACCAACCAATTCTGCGGGACCTCCTTTAACAGGTTGTACTACCAACAATGTATCTTTAACTATTTGAAATTGAATTCCAACACCTTCAAAATTTCCTTGTAAAGGTTCATTGGTTCGCTCTACATCTTTTTGTGGAATATAGACCGAATGAGGGTCTAATTCTTTGAGCATTTCTCCTATCCCCTTTTCTACAATTGTCGATAAATCAACACTATCTACATAATAATAATTGACTAAACGTACCAATTGTCCCATTTTCTGCATCTGCTGATTGAAAATATCATTCTTTGAACGATTTTGAGCCTCAACAACAGGTGATGTCCACATCAATAATGAAACAAATACTACAATTCCTATTTTTATTAACCTATTTCTTTCCATTTTTCAGTACTTTTTAAACTGCAAAGGTAACATTTTTTATTATACCATATCGCAAAAAGCAAAAAATTCATTGCAAAATAATATAATAAAAACAATTATTATTGTTTATATTATTATAAATCAATAAATTAAAATAAATTACCATTTTTTATTCCTTGATAGCAAAAAAAATTTTATCTTTGCAAATTGATAAAATATATTATTTTTCATCTTTTTAATGGAAGAATGGCAATGAAATATAATCGAATTTTGCTAAAAATTAGCGGAGAATCACTTGCAGGAGAAGGATATGGTATAGATACCAAAATGTTGTCATATTATGCCAATGAAATCAAACAAGCATATCAAAAAGGAATACAGATAGGCGTTGTTATCGGTGGAGGCAATATCTTTCGAGGAATGCAAGGAGCAAGCAAAGGGTTCGACCGTATTCAAGGTGATTACATGGGAATGCTTGCAACAACTATCAATAGTATGGCTCTTCAAGGGGAATTGGAAGCCAACGAAGTAAAAGCAGTTGTTTTATCTGGTATAGCCATAGACCCTTTATGCGAAAAAATGAGTAGCCGAAAAGCAATACAATATCTTGAAAATAAATATGTTGTAATTATCAGCGGTGGCACTGGAAACCCATTTTTCACAACAGATTCAGCAGGAGCCTTGCGAGCAATAGAAATCAAAGCAGACATACTTTTTAAAGGCACTCGCGTAGATGGTGTTTACAATAAAGACCCTGAAAAATATCCAGATGCAATAAAATTCGACAAAATCACTTTTGATGAAGCCTATCAAAAAGGGTTACATATTATGGACCTTACCGCTTTTACTCTTTGTAAAGAAAACAATATGCCTTTAGTAGTTTTTGATATGAATACACAAGGCAATTTGCTAAAAGTAATCAATGGTGAAAATATTGGAACGCTTGTTGTTAACAAATAAAAAAAATAACCTTATGAATAATGAATGTTTAGATTCAAACAATACTAACCAAGAAAACAATGCTTTGGTGAAAAAAGCCAAAAGAAGAGTTGGAATGAAAATTCATTTTACAATATTTTTATTAACCAATATTTTATTTTGGTTATTATATTTTTTCTTATTCAAAGACAGCAATTTAGCACAAAGCACTTGTAAGTTTTTTTTAGCAACTACTCTTATTTGGAGTATCTTTGTTTATGCACATTATCTCATCGTTTTCAAATGGGGTAAATCTTACATAGACAAAGAAATAAAACATCTGCAAAAAAACGAAACAGATAATAATGAAATAAACAAAATTGATTAACAAATATTTAGATAAAAATTAAAAAAAATATATATTTATGGTAGAAAATAGTACCCAATGTTTAAACGAGATGAGAAAGGATATGAATAACTCTATATCCTATTTAGAAAAAGAATTAGACCAAATACGTGCAGGAAAAGCAAATCCTAAAATGTTAGATGGTGTAAAAGTAGATTATTATGGTAGCCTTACCCCTATCGACCAAGTAGCAAGCATAAGTACCCCAGACCCAAAACAAATTGTAATACAACCTTGGGAAAAAAATATGATTGCTCCTATCGAAAAAGCAATTATGGCAGCCAATTTAGGGTTCAATCCACAAAATAATGGCGAATTTATTCGTGTTATTGTTCCAGCATTAACCGAAGAAAGACGTAAAGAACTCGTAAAACGTACCAAACAAGAAACAGAACAAGCAAAAGTGAATATTCGTAACATTCGTAGAAATGCCAACGACCAAGCAAAAAAATTAAAAGATAGTGGAATTTCCGAAGATGAAATCAAAAAATTGGAAAACGATATTCAAAAAGTTACAGACGAATTTATAGCAAGTATCGATAAATACTTCACTATGAAAGAAAAAGAAATTATGACCGTTTAATTTTTTTTAGAAACTAAAATATTTTTATATAATGAGTATTACAAAATTAGACCAACTATTAGAAGTTGTAAAAAGTAAAGACAAAAAAAGATTAGTAGCCGCTTATGCAAACGATGCCCATACTATAGAAGCGGTATACAATGCTGTACAAGCAGGCATAGTTGAAGCAACATTGGTAGGTGACGAAGCAACTATTACTGCTGTATGTAAAGAACACAATTTTGATATATCTGTATTTAAAATTGTTCAAGAAGCCGATGAAAATAAAGCGGGTGCTGTTGCCGTTGGACTTATCAACAAAGGAGAAGGCGATATTTTAATGAAAGGTCTATTAAGCACAGATAAATATATGCGTGCTATTTTGAACAAAGAATCTGGATTGATGCCAGGTCCCAAAGCAGTATTGAGTCACGTTACTGTTATTGAAACACCTAAATACCACAAATTAATCGTTTGCGGTGATGTGGCGATTATTCCTGCTCCCGATTTGAATCAAAAAATAGCAATTACCAATTATTTGATAAAAACAGCCAAATCTTTACAGATAGAAACACCAAAAGTGGCTCTTGTGGCTGCAACAGAACAAATGTTAGCAGGTATGCCTGCTTGCGTTGACGCTGCTATTATATCTAAAATGGCAGACCGTGGACAAATTAAAGGGGCTATGGTAGATGGTCCATTAGGTTTAGATGTTGCTATCGACCAAGAAAGTGCTCAAATCAAAAAATTAAATAGCACCGTTGCTGGTGATGCCGATTGTTTATTATTCCCAAATATTGAAGCTGGAAACCTATTTTACAAAGCTAATACCAAATTGGCAGGCGGCGAATTAGGTGCAATGGTTATGGGTGCAAAAGTACCTTGTGTACTTACCTCTCGTGGTGATTCAGCAAAAACTAAAATGTACTCTATCGCTTTAGCAGCAATCTCCGCAAAATAAAACTTTTATCAAAAAAATACCACATATAATAGTTTTATATGTGGTATTTTTATTGTTCAACAACCATACAAACACATAATTTTCAATTATTTACAACATTTTTAACAAAACATTGAAAAAAATGAAGGTTTGTATTTATTTTTTTGCTAATTTAGCAGTCTATAAATTCACTAAATCTAATTATGATGAAATTAATTCAAAAAGTTAGTTACGTTTTACTTATAATGCTCATTATCAATAATGTAGCGATGGCACAAAAATCACCAGCAGCCGATGCAGACAAAGCATTTTCAACATTCCAATACACACTTGCTGCTGATTTGTACAAAAAAGCATATAGTAAGGTGAAAAAAAATCGTGTTGAAAAACGTCGTATAATGTTCCGTATGGCAGAATGTTTTTCAATGACTGGAGACCTCAAAAAAGCAGAACAACAATATCTCCGTCTGGAAAAGGTTAATTATCAGAAGGATAACCCTCTTATATTTTTGCGTTTAGCAGATATTTATAGAATAAAAAAAGATTATCCTACCGCATTAAAATATTACGAAAAATATAAAGAATATCGTTCCGAAGACCCTCGAGTTAACGATAGAATAGAATCTTGTAAAACCGCACCTCAATGGATTAACAACCCTACTCGCCATGAGGTTGAAAATATGAAAAAATGGAATACCGCTCAAAGTGATTGGTCGCCAGCATGGGGGCTTCCTAACAAAGAAAATCTTATCGTTTTCACCTCTTCAAGAGAAGGGAGTTCAGGAAAAAATTCAGATGCTTGGTCTGGTCAAGCGTTTTCTGATTTGTATTCTACAAGTAAACCTAAAAGTAAATTGGTAGATTTCCCCGGAGAATGGACAACTCCTATTTTATTGGACAAAGATAATATTGTTAATTCCGAAGCCAATGAAGGAGAAGCAACTTTCAATCCTAAAGGAACAACAATGTATTTCACCCGTTGCCCCAACGAGAAAAAAACCGTATCTTATTGTAAAATATATCAAGTAACAAAAAAAGGTAAATCTTGGGGACAACCTGAAGAAATCATCATCGGTCCTGATTCTTTCGATTATGTTCACCCCGTAATTATGAAAGACGAATTAGAATTGATATTTGTTTCTGATATGCCCGGCGGTTATGGTGGTTACGATATTTGGTCTATCTCCCGTCCTAAAAAAAGCAAACCTTTTGGAAACCCTGTCAATTTAGGCAATAATATCAATAGTTACGACCACGAAATGTTCCCATCTTTAGAAAATGATAGTACTTTATATTTCGCCTCCAAAGGACACGTCGGATTAGGTGGTTACGATATTTTTAAAAGTACAAAAGAAAATGGAGAATGGTCAAAAGCAGAAAATTTAAAATATCCTATCAACTCTGAAGCAGATGATTATGGCATAATTTTCGACCATAGCGAAGTAATAGACCCAGCCTCTGGATTCCCTTTTATAGAAAAAGGTTATTTTACTTCCAATCGTGCTGGCGGTAGAGGTATGGACGATATTTGGAGTTTTAAATTGCGTCCTTTAGTTTTTTCTATTTCTGGATTTGTAAAAGATAGTGTTACATTACAATATATTGATGGTGCCACTGTTACTTTAACCGCTTCTAATGGTGCTTCTTACAAAACAACCACCGATGTTAGAGGTTATTATAGTTTTGATAAAACAAAAGTTTTAGGAGACCTCACATACGATATTTTAATACAAAAAAGTGGATTCTACGAAAATGATAATTGTAAAGGTAGAGAAACCACTGTAGGCTTAACAGAAAATACAGACCTAAAACACGATTTTATTTTAAATCCAATTCCAAAAGAACCTGTGGTATTACCTGATATTCTTTACGATTTAGGAAAATGGGATTTAAAACCTCAATACGAAGACTCTTTGCGCGGACTATTAAAAATCATGCAAGAAAATCCAACATTTGTAATAGAATTACGTTCTCACACCGACTATCGTCCTATACCTATGACCAACGATACATTGTCTCAACGTCGTGCAGAATCGTGCGTTCGTTTCCTTATTGGTTCAGGTATTGACCCAGAACGTTTAGTTGCCAAAGGATACGCAGAACGTGTACCAAGAGTATTAGAAACAGATAAAGTATCTCGTGGTATTACATTTAAAAAAGGAACAAAACTTGATAAAGCATACATAGAAAGTTTACCAAGAAATCAACAAGAAGCCGCACATGACCTTAATCGTCGTACAGAATTCCTTATTTTACGCGACGATTATGTTCCTAAAGATACAGTTGGCGGAATTGCCTCTAATAGCGATGCATCTGCTATTGTCAATATTATCACCCAAAGATTTATTCCTGTTGAAATCAACGAAAACAATACTTATGGTACTTGCTATGCTAATAGTAAAACCGTTCGTTTTATGATAGAGCCTGGAAATAAAATGACTATCTCTTATGAACAAGCCATGAAATTCTTAAAAGAGGCTATTATCACCGTTGGCGATTTTGAATTAAAAGAAAAAGCCATTGTCGCCGAAGATGGTACTATTATCGATGGAGCAAAAGTATATTTAAATACACTACAAATTAGCGATGATATTCTTGAAAATGTAGAAATGACCGTTGTTAAAGGACAAACAGAACCTATTATTATTGGTAGTTCTACTTTTGAAGAAGAATTTGGACCATATAGCATTGATAAAACAGAACGTAAGTTAATATTCCTAAAATAGAAACAATCTCCACCTCAAAAAAAAGAGATGCTTAGCATCTCTTTTTTTTATTTTAAAACTACTTACAATCAAAAAAATGATAAATCAAATAGTTTTTCAAAGCAATATTTCGATATTGTATAAAGCAAAAACAGCCGAGAATACTCTCGGCTGTTTGCTTGGTGTTCCAGCTGGGATTCGAACCCAGGACCCCCACATTAAAAGTGTGATGCTCTACCTGCTGAGCTACTGAAACGCCTTGTTTTCAATGATGCAAAGGTAACATTTTTTTTATTACAAAACAACATTCTTATTAGTTTTTTTTATATTTTTTTCAACATAAACAAAACCAATAAATTGGAAAAAATTATTATCATAAAAACATCATTTTTTCTTATATTTTCTACTTAAAACAAACAAAAAATCGCTAAAAAATGAAGTTAAATTGCAACATTTTTGCAGCATTTTGCTATTTTTTTCTTGCGTTGTATCTCGGATGAAACGAAAGAATGGAATCGAACAAATAATCTGTATTAATATGCGTGTAGATTTCAGTAGTAGTAATATATTCATGCCCCAACATCATTTGAATAGAACGCAAATTTGCCCCTCCCTCCAATAGATGTGTTGCAAAACTATGTCTTAATGTATGAGGGCTAATATTTTTTAAAATACCAGCCGCTGCTGCTGCATTTTTTATCATTGTAAAAACAAAAACCCGCGTTAGATGTTTTCCTCTTCTATTGAGAAATACATAAGACTCTTCCCCTTGTTGCGGTTTGATATGACATCGTGTATAATGAATATAATCTTTGATTAATTTTCTTCCACTATTACCTATAGGCACCAAACGTTCTTTAGAACCTTTACCCTTGATCAATAAAAAAGAATCCTCAAAATTGATATCCTCTATTTTTAAATTGACCAATTCACTAACCCGTAAACCACAAGAATACATTGTTTCAACAATACATCGATTTCTAACATTATCGGGTTTGCTAAGGTCAAAAGTTTTTTCTATAGCATCAATTTCATCAATAGACAATACTTGCGGTAAACGTTTGGGAATTTTAGGTGTATCTATCACATCAATAGGATTTGTTTCAATTTTATCATTGTATAACATTGATTTATAAAAAGCCTTTATCCCAGATACAAGACGATTTTGAGAAGTCGATGACAATCCAATATCCATAGTCAAATAACATAAAAAATCTTGCAATACTCCTTCTTGCACATCTTGTGGCAAGATTATCATCTTTTTATACTCCAATAAATACTCTTGCAAAATATTTACATCATGAACATACGCATCTAAAGTATTCTTTGACAACGATTTGTCTATCATCAAAAATGCTTCAAAATCTTTTTTTTCTAACTGCCAAGCATTTTTACACTCTTCTATTGTCATTAAAATCCAATTATAGTAAATTCTGTTCTACGATTCTTTGCTCGTCCTTCTTCGGTGTCATTATCCGCAATAGGTTTTGAATAACCATAACCACGATACGTCATTCTATTTTTATCAATTCCCGCTTGAATCAAATAATTATAAACCGCCTTGGCTCTTTCTGTTGATAATTCAAGATTATATTCCTCTGAACCAACATTATCGGTATGCCCTGCAATTTCTACTTGCATACGAGGATTTTCTTTCAATATTTTTGTTAATCTATCCAATTCCAATTTTGAAGATGATTTCAATTTAGATTGTGCCGTTTCAAAAAAGACATTGTTCAATACAATACTTTCACCAATTTCTATTCGTTTTAAAGCAATATCTTTTCTATAAGGTTCTAATTTAGAGGACATTTCATTTATAGAAAAATTTTCTGAATAAAACAAATATTTTTCGTGCGTCGCATTGAGTGCATATTGATTGTTGGTAGGAATACAAACTAAAAATTCACCTGTCATAGGGTCTGATTGTGAACTTGTTACTATTTTTCCTGTTGTTAAATCAACTACTTCAAACAATGCAGCCAATGGATGTTCGTCTTGTGCATCATAAATTCTTCCTTTTATATATGTTACTGGACTTGGACGCAAATTTGTAGGCAATTCAAACCAATATAAATCCAAACCACCAAAACCATCTGTTTTTTCTGAAGAATAATACGCTCTATTGCCTGCGGCATTAACCACTAAACTAAAGTCTTCGACATGTGTATTAATAGGATAACCCATATTAATTGGTTCACTCCAAGAACTATCATCATTGAGAGTGGCATAAAAAATATCAGCACTTCCCAATCCTTTATGTCCCCAAGAGCCAAAATACATTGTTTTTCCATCTGGATGAAAAAATGCAGAAACTTCATCTTCCATAGTATTAATAGGCTTTCCTAAATTAATAGGTTCTGAAAAAACCCCCTCTTCTATCATTGTCGTTTTCCAAATATCTTTTTTACCTATTCCTCCAGGACGAGCACTAATAAAATAAATAGTATGCCCATCTGCTGAAAATGTGGGTTGTGACTCCCAATATTTAGTATTTACTGGTTTGCCACAATTTATAGGTTTCGACCAAGTATTTCCAACACGTTTCGACCAATACAAATCACAACTGCCAAAACCTTCATCTCTATCGCAAGCGGTAAAAATCATATATTTCCCATCAGGTGAAATACATTGTCCTCCCTCATTATAATGAGTATTAATATTTGACAACAATTGTCGTTTTTCCCATTGTCCATTATTTTGAGTACTAAAGTAAAAATCTTCTTCCGTTAAACAGCGAGGACAACGAGTTTGTGCATCTCTTGGTCGTTGTACCGTATATATCAACATTGATTCATCAGCAGTAAGTGCTGGCAAATATTCATCCCATTCTGAATTAATATTTTCACCCATATTATTCAGTGCTATATTCAAAGGTAATTTCATTTGCTCCATACGCCATTGACAAAGAGCATAATCGTTACGAACAAGCGAAGAAATTGCATTTTGACTTGGAATATATTGAAAATATCGGTCAAAATACAAAACTGCTGTATCAGGCTTGCCACAACGCATATATTGATATGCAGCAAAATAATAATTTTTATAATAATGTGTATTATCATTCTTTACCGCCATAGTATAGTAATAACATGATTTTTCGCACATTTGTAAAAAAGAGGAACATTCTGCCGCCAACAAATACGCTTGTACAAAAGTTGGGTCTCTTTTAATTGCTTTTTCTGCATATTCCAACGACAATATAAGGTCTTTACTTTCAATTGCTTTTTTAGCTTTTTTAAAATATTTTACTGCTGTTACATCTGTAGATAATTTTACATTTTGAGCATTGATATTTACAGCTACAATAATAAATACTATAATTAAATAAGAAATCCGACAAATTTTACACATCTTTTATTTACAAATTATTAGTTTTAAACTATATAAATCTTTATCATTTTGAATACACAAAAAGTACAATCCATTTTTTAAACAACTTACATTCAACAGATTATCTCCACTCGTATTCTTACCTTCTAAAACCATTGCTCCATTTGTGCTAAATATTTGATATTGAAAAGCAGAGAATTCCTCTAATCCATTCACACGTACCCAATCTTTAGCTACATTTGGAGTAATATAAATAGAAATATCCATTTTTTCTTGTATATTTTCAGAATTATATGGATTATATCCTTGCAAAGTTTTCTTTCCTGAATTAGTAGGGTCCAACCAATAATTTAACCTTTTATTTGTATCTGCATTCTTATTTGTCCACGAATAAGCCAATCGACCATAATAATCTTCTCCTTCTGGAATATTACAATCTGCCCCCCCCCCTTCTAATTGTCCAACAACCAATTTATTTTGATTGAACAAAGCTGCCCCAGAAGAACCTCCTTCGGTAGAACCTTCTGTCCACGAAAAACGTAAATGAGTTACTCCATCTTCATTATCATCAAAATCTGTAACATCAATATTGCCAAATACAGTTGAAATTTTTTTTAAATCTCCAGAAGGGTGATGAATACAGAGTGCAGAAGTTGGAACTTCCCAATTTGCATTCCATCCAGCATAAAAAGGATTCATTTCCGCTGTTGGTTTATCGTTCATTTCTAATAAACAAAAATCTGAAGGACTATCTTTTGCTAATAACTTCGCTCCATTAATAGATTTTCTTTCTTTTGATTTAGAACTATTGCAATCTTCTGTTTCATAATTAAATACAAATACAAATTTTGAAGGGTCACGTCCTTCAATACAATGATTTGCCGTAAGTAACAATGGTCGTCCATCTTGGGCAGTATTATTTAACAATGTTCCTGTACAATGAGCGTAATTAATGTACAAAATTTCTACAACAGCACGCTTTATATCTTGATAATTTTTTCCTTGTGAACAATTAACATCTATCTGACAATCATCAGAAGAGCCATAAATCCCAGCCTTGTGAAACATATCTTTATAAGCATGTACTATTTTTGATAATTCAATAAAAGTACTATCTCTATCATACTTCGATTCATAATATTCTATTACAATTTCATCACTTGGATAAATATCGGTAGCAAAACTACGATTTTCATTGTTATTATTCGTTGTAAATGCACCAGTTACATACGACTTATCAGCAGTATATATATACATATAAGAATGTATTGGCATATAAAATTCATCAAAAACTAAATTCAACGAATATGCTCCTTTGGATTTTATTGCTAATCTCCATAATCTATCTCCATTGGACAAATCTTCCCACAAACCACTATTGTTTGGTGTATATTTCACATTGATAATTTCTCCAAAAATATAACCATCTTCTTTGCTTGCTGGTTGCTCTTGTTCCAACAAAATAGCATTATCTTTATGAGGCATCAATTCTATTGGGACTTTCGTCAATTGTAAATATGACTTTTGAAAACTATATGGTTTTCCACCTGTTCCTATTTGTGCATTTAGTATTTGAACACAAAACAACAATAATATCAACAAAGTTATTTTATCTTGTTTCATATTTTATAATAATTTCCTTTTATCAACTCCCCACATCAATTTTTCATTGAGGATATCATAAAAATTTTGATTATTTAAACGAACAATATTCACATAAAAATCTGCTTTCTGAACAATAATTGTATCTACAACTGGCAATTCAACATTTTCAGAATCTTTACTTAATACAAATTTATCATCTCTTCCACTAACCTTGATTTCCATTTTTCCAACAGGAATTACAATAGGACGAACTGTCATCGTATGCGAGGCTATTGGTGTAATAATAAATGCTTCTAAATTTGGATACACTATTGGACCTCCACAACTAAAAGAATAAGCCGTTGACCCTGTTGGTGTTGCAATTATAACACCATCTCCCCAATAAGAATTTAAATGTTGACCATCTATTGTAACATCCACTGTTATCAATCCCGAATAAGCAAGACGATGAATAACTATATCATTTAGAGCAAATGAGGTTGTACATCTATTTGGACATTGCAATTCCAAAAGCATGCGTTTTTCAACAATATAATTTCCTTGTTGTAAATTTATAAACAAGTATTCTATCTTATCCATATTCACATTAGATAAAAAACCTAACCTACCCATATTGATTCCTATAATAGGAATATTTTTCTTTCCTAAAGTTGCCACTGCATCTAAAAATGTACCATCTCCACCAATACTTATAAAAAAATCAATTGTTTCGTCAACTTCTATACAATTAGATATAGGATACAAATCAACATCGAAACTATTGATTTGTACAGATTTATACAAATCATTGAAAACAAAAATTTTACGACAATATCGTGCTGCAACTTTCACAATACAAGTAAAAGTTGCCGAACTAAATTGTTGAGTTTGTTTTCCGTATATTACAATATTCATTATATACTAATTTTGCAAATAATATAAAACTATATCTTCCAATAAAACACCATCTTGTCCTGTTGACTTTATAATATTAGAATATCCTTCGTATTTTATTGTGTCATCTACAATTATGGTAGATTTCAACAACCAATTTCCTTTTGTAACGTATTCCAAACGATAGTTTCCTATAGTATCTGTCAATACTGCTACCATTTTTATGGTGTCATTATCTACTATTTTCAGTTTTTCTACCAATGCTCCAACGGCAACATTGCTATTACCTACCGTATCAATATAAGTTACTTTCCCTTCTATAGTCGTATCATACTTATCACACGACATAAAAAAGAGTAACAAAAAAGCGAATCCTAATCGTAAAATTTTATTTTGCATATTTTTTCTGCAAAGATACACAAAGTTTACGTGAAAAATAAGCAATTGTAAAAAAAAACAATATATCTTTGCAAAAAAAATAAATGAATAGTATAAAAAGAATTGATAGCACCACATCTACCAATGATGAACTAAAATCAATGGGCATAAATAGTTTACCTAATTATTTCATGCTTATCAGTGATTTTCAAACAGCTGGTCGAGGAAGAAAAAAAAATATTTGGGAAAGCGAAAAAGGAAAAAATCTCTTATCAAGTATCCTTTTATTTTCTGCTATTCCTATAAAACTTCAATACGATATATCATGTCTTATCAGTTTAGCAGTGATGCGAGTATTAACAAATCACTGCAAAATCAACAACGTATATATCAAATGGCCAAACGATATTTATGTTAAAGACAAAAAAATTGCAGGTATTCTTGTTGAACATTGCATCAATGGGCAAAATATCAAATATAGCATAATTGGATTAGGACTAAATATCAATCAGAAAATATTCTCATCGCACATTCCTAATCCAACTTCAATTATTCTTGAATGCAAAAAAGAGTTCGATATTGAAGATATTGCCACAAATATTGTTCAACAACTACAACAACTTTGTCAACTTTCCCACAATGAACTACGGGCACAAATACACCAATCATTGTACAAAAAAGACACATTGAGTCGATTTGAATTATGTAAAAATGGAGAAATTTTTTCTGGCTATATTCGACAAATAGATGATAATGGCTGTTTGATTATAGAGACCATCAATAGACAGTTGTACAAATTTGAGCTCAACGAAATAAAGTATCTACAATAGGAATAAAAAAATTGCCCCGCTTCAGGAGCGAAGCAGGGCAAAAAACTATGAAAAAAAACTACTACTTACTATTTAATGTTCTTTTTGTCCGCGTACTTTTTATACTTACTCATAAACTTATCTACGCGTCCAGCGGTATCCACCAATTTCATCTTACCAGTGTAGAATGGGTGTGAAGTGTTTGAAATTTCTAATTTTACCAATGGATATTCATTTCCATCTTCCCAAACTATTGTATCTTTAGTATTCACTGTTGACTTACTCAAGAACGCCACTTCATTTGACATGTCTTTGAAGACAACGAATCTATATTCCTTTGGATGAATTCCCTCTTTCATTTCTATCTTACTTATTTTATCCTTTTACTTTCTAACTTTTATCCTCTCACGAGGGGGTATCTTATCTGGGTGGGCGATGGGATTCGAACCCACGACCTTCGGAACCACAATCCGGCACTCTAACCAGCTGAGCTACGCCCACCGTGTTTCGATTGCAAAGGTACAACTTTTTTCTTTATGTTTGCACTTTTTTATGATTTTTTTTTCTTTTTTTTTTGAAAAAAAAACAATTACTCATATCTAAATGTAATTCAATATTATACAAATCTCTTCATCTAATTTTTTTCAAAAATAAACAACAATTTAAGGCTTCTTTTCTGCGAAAAACAGCATTCACATACAACTTTCGGCAGAAAAAATGCAGCAAAATAGGAATCAAATAGCATTTCAATGGAAGAAAATCGAATATTTGCGGTATGAATTATCGTTTCGTTTCACTCTTTTTCAAGGTAACCCTAAAAGAACTACCTTTACCTACAACAGAATTTAACAACTCTATTTTACCTTTATGATAATCGTTAATGATACGTTTTGTAAGCGTAAGCCCCAATCCCCACCCTCTTTCTTTGGTAGTAAAACCGGGTTTGAAGATTGCTTTTTGTGCTTTTGGTTCTATACCTTTGCCCGTATCGGCAACATCTATATATACATTTTTAGTATCTTCATGTAAAGTTATCGTAATTGTTCCCGCTCCATTCATTGCATCGACAGCATTTTTACATAGATTTTCCAAAACCCACTCAAAAAGATGTTTCGACAACTGAACTTCTATATCGTACGGAGGAAAATTTAGAATAAAAATCACATTTGACGAAGTTCTATTCTTAAAATAAGCCACAAAATCTGTTATTATCACATTCAAATTTTCGACTTGCAATGTGGAAATGGAACCAATTTTTGAAAATCTTTGAGCAATAGTTTCCAGATGAGAAATATCTTTATCTATTTCCATAAGGACATTTTTGTCGATATGCTCTTCTTCTTTCAACAATTCTGTCCACGCCATCAACGATGAAATTGGAGTTCCCAATTGATGAGCAGTTTCTTTACTCATACCAACCCAGACTTGATTTTGTTCTAAAGAAAGCATTCGGACTATATAAAAATAAGCCAAACATGCAAAAAGAATAAGTATTATAATTTGAGCAATTGGAAACAATCGCATAGTTTGCATCAAATAAGATTCTTGGTAAAGTACATATCCATAACTATTTGCCCCTAATGCAATTTTAATAGGAGGATTGTTAGAACGCATATCCTCAATTACTTTTTTACACAATTGACTATTTCTAATCAAATTTGAATCTATATTGCCATAAGTATAAACAAAAGATTGAGTAGAATCGGTAATAATAACTGGCAATGACGGAGCATTATTCACTATTTCTGAGAAAAAACTTTCTAACAAATCGCTCAACATTGAACGCAACTGCGTATATATTTTCGATTCTTTATAATATAAATAGATGTAATTGTCCTCATAATAATTGATAGGAATTTTCTGGTAATCGCCTTCTGCTAAAACTTTCTTCAATCCTTCTGGTGTTTTTACCGCTGCTAATTCTGCACTATCCAAATTATTTGTTTCTGTCAAACAACCATTTTTATCTAACAAAATACATGGAATTGTTTTATTATCTGCAATCAAATCAAGATAAATAGTAATATCATCATCAATATCAGAAGTAGCAATTTTCATAAATGCCTGACCTATCAATTTTGCCCTACGTTCTTGGTCTTCTGCTATTTGTGAGAAAAAATTGTCAGTATAAGCAACCAAATCTGCTCTTCGATGGATAGCATCTGCCCAGATTGTCATCTTTGAACGTTCATGCTCTACAATTTTATCCATTAAATAATTGACATACAATACCATTGCCAAAAATGTAATTCCAACAATGATAAGAACTGCCCATGTCCACGCCCGTTTTTTACCGTAAATATTCATTTTTATTATAACGCAAAACAAACATTTATATTGTATTTCTATATTATTATAAAAACTTACAATTGGAAACTATCAATAAATCACTAATTTTCAACAATTAAACATAAATATCAAATAAAAATTTAAAATTATCAAATCATATTCTGCGTTTTTTATTGAAAAATTCCAAAAAAAATGCTATCTTTGCAAGATATTTAAATCTTTAAATAGGCATGTAGAATATTTTGCAAAGAAAGGGGGAACAATGATAGAGACATTAGCATTAGGGAAATTAAAATGGATGCATATACAACACCCTACAGATGAGGATTTTAACATCATTCAGAACAATTATGATTTCCACCCTCTTGATATTGAAGATTGTCGTAGTTACACACAACGTCCCAAAATAGACATCTACGATGATTACTATTTTTTGATTTTGCATTTCCCACATTTTGACAATCATAAACGTTTTGTTCGAGCCAAAGAAGTTAAAATTTTTTGGGGTAAAGATTATATTATTACCATTGGACGTTCACATTGGGTTGTAGAAGATTTATTCAATTATTACAAGCAGAACCCACAGGCAACCAACGATTTAATTGCAAAATCAACTGATGCAATTTTATATAATTTACTTTATAGACTACTCAATGAATCGTATCTACTTGTAAATCGAGTTGGTCACGAAATTGATGAAATCAATAGAGACTTATTTGACAATAAGCCTGAAAAAACTATTGAAAAAATATCAATAATCAGGAGAAATATCACTCAATTGAACACTATTTTCAAACCACAACTTCGTGTATTTCATAAATTTGAGTCTGGAGATATTAAAGGATATGAACAAACGGAAGATATGGAAGATTATTGGGGAAATATTCTTGATGTTTATCAAAAAATGTGGGATATGATTGAGGATTTTGAAGAACTAACTTCGTCACTTTCTCAAGCATTTGATTCCATGCAAACATACAAAACCAACCAAACTATGAAAGTATTGACACTAATTTCTACAATATTACTTCCTATTACATTTTTAACCAGTGCATACGGTATGAACATGCAATTACCTTGGGCAGAAAATCCACATATATTTTGGATTTTAATGGGAATTTGTATTTTCATAGTTATCGTTTTCATCATTTTTTTCAAGAAAAAACGATGGTTATAACCAACATCATAAATATTTTGAATAAAAAAACGGTTAAGGATAAACTTAACCGTTTTTATTTTATTCTTATTGAAAACAAAAATTATGCTTCTGCTTTCTCTACAGGAAGAACGGAAATATAAGATTTTCCACCTGCTTTCTTTTTAAATTGAACTGTTCCATCTATCAAAGCATACAATGTATGGTCTTTACCCATTCCTACATTGTCTCCAGCATTATGAACAGTACCTCTTTGACGTACTAAAATATTTCCAGCAATACATTTTTGACCACCAAAAATCTTAATACCTAAACGTTTACTTGCCGATTCACGACCATTTTGTGAACTTCCGACTCCTTTTTTATGTGCCATCGTTTTACTTTTTTGCTGTTAATAATTTGTGACTAACCAATGATTGATTCAATTTGAATACAAGTAAGGTCTTGACGATGTCCTGTCATTTTTTGATAACCTTTTCTTCTTTTCTTTTTGAAAACCAATACTTTTTTTCCACGCAAGTGGTTCATTACGGTAGCAGAAACTTTTGCCCCATTTACAACAGGATTTCCTACATTTACTTTACCGTCATTGTCCACTAACAATACTCTGTCAAAGTCAATCTTTGACCCTTCCTCTGCATTCAGGCGATGAACAAAGATTTTTCTATCTTTTTCAACCTTAAATTGTTGCCCTGCGATTTCTACTATTGCGTACATAAAAATTAAACTTTTTTTTATTCCAAAATTAGACTGCAAAGTTATCATTTTTTTTTCAAATATCCGCAAATATATTATTATTTTTTTTACACTCTTTTTATCTAAACAAATATTATTGATTATAAGACAATTAACATCAATAAAACATTCTCTATTTAAAATATTGTATAAAAATCTTTCGTCAATTGACGATAAGTTTCATGATAAGTATCGTCTTCATTTCGAATAAAAATAGCATTTTTTTCAGAAATTTTGTTTGCAAATGAAAAATCTAACAACACACGATTCATTTTTTTGTTAAGTTTTGGAAAAACAAATGTACAACGAGATAACGACAACGTATTTTTTTCTGCTTCACTTATCATTGTATTGGAAGTTTCCTCTGGCAATATCACACAAAAATGTCCATTTTCAGTCAACAAATTTGTAGCAATTGAAGCCAAATCTGCATACGAAAGTTTATCAATATGACGACTCAAATTGCGTTCATTTTTCGGAGAATGTAACGAATTTATAAAATACGGCGGATTAGAAACCACTAAATCGAATTTCTCAAACAAAAAATATTTATAATTATGAATATCAGCACAATAAAAATCTAACCGACTATTGTAAATTGAGTTTTTGGCATTTTTCTTGGCTTGTTCCACCGATAACGGGTGTATATCAACACCATAAACTTGAGCCATCGTTCGTTGTGCCAACATCAATGAAATAATGCCACAGCCACAGCCAATATCTAATACATTTTTACAATTATCTATTACTTTCGCCCATGCTCCTAATAAAACAGCATCGGTTCCAACTTTCATCGTAGATTGAGAGTCTTCAATTGTAAACTGTTTAAATTGGAAAGGTTTCACTTTTTAGTATATTATTTTATTTATTCTTATTCTAAAAATTTACTCATATCCGATGGTTTAATCTGTCCTAAATTAGAGCGAGAAATCGTTGGGTCAAAAATAGTTGTATCTATATGTTTATTTGCTCGATTGAGAACATAAGCATCTATAAAACAAAGTGTTTCATTCAACGAATGTAATAAAAGTGTTGCTACTTCATGCCCTAATTTTTTATAACGATAAATCTGATAAGGATATCCAAATTTTTCAAAACGCTTTACCAAAGCATTTGAACCAAACATACCCATATTAAATAATTGTATTTTATTATATTTCACAAGTTTATCTTCTATTCCATGAAGAAAAAAAGTAGGTGCAGGAGGAATCAGGTAATCAGCCTTTCCCTCTCTTGAAAAAATAGCACCAGAAAAAGCGACAACTCCCGCAAATCGAAATGAGGCCGGTAACTCTTTCGCTAAATCCATTTTCCTACAAATCATATAATCTGCTTGTAAAGATGTTATAGCTCCTGCACTTGTTCCTATCAATATTATTTTCGAAGTATCTATCAACAATTCACGCTGATAATCAATAAGATATTTTACTACAGCATATAAATCTTCAACCGCTAACAAAATTGCATTTTCGATTACCTTAACATTAGCAACCCCAATATATTTCTGATTTTTCAATCCTAAACGATAATCGTGCGAAACAACAATATATCCTTCATTTTGTAAAGTCTTACAATATTCAACTCCCGATTCATGCAAACGCGAACCAGCCATAAAACCGCCCCCATAAGTGTAAATAATACATGCTTTGGGCGTTTGTTTTGGATAATAAATATCCATATACAAATCACAAGTATCTCTTTTGACAAAACAATAAGATTTCACACTTTGTCCCGAAACAAAATCTATTGTAAAAAAGAAAAATATTAAAACTAAAAATAACTTTTTCATCATTAATATGTTAGAACTATATAATTAAAACGATAAAAAGTACAATTTATTGCAAAACAAAAAATCAATAAACTTTATTTTGTTCATTATTTTTCTTTTAGAAAGTAAATTTTTCATTATTATTATCTACATTTGCATTATTGAATAAAAATAGATATTGTATGATAAAAAAGAAAATTGCAGTAGTTACAGGAGGAAATTCTGGAGAATATGAAATTTCTCTCAAAAGTGGGAACAATATTGCACAACAATTGGACAAATCTCGCTACGATGTTTTTCTAATACATCTACGCGAACAAAATTGGACATATACCAACGAAAAAGGAGAAATTTACAATATTGACAAAAACGATTTTTCAATTTGTATTGATAATCAAAAAATTAACTTTGACTGTGTATTTATTGCTATTCATGGAACCCCTGGTGAAGATGGCAAACTGCAAGGATATTTTGATATGATGAATATTCCATATACAAGTTGCAATAGTACAATATCTGCATTGACATTCAATAAAAATTATTGTAACAGAATTGTTGCTTCTTATGGCATCAAAGTTGCCCCTTCTGTACACTTGTATTGCAATGATAAAATTGATAATGAAAATATTATAAAAAAAGTAGGATTACCTTGTTTTGTAAAACCTTGTAATTCTGGTTCAAGTGTTGGCATGTCAAAAGTTAATACAATTCAAGAATTAATACCAGCGATAACAACTGCATTTGCCCACGATGAACAAATCTTAATAGAAACATTTATTCAAGGTAGAGAAATTACTTGCGGAGTAATGAGTATAGGAAATCAAATTGAAATTCTTGGAATTACAGAAATTGAAAGTAAAAAAGATTTTTTCGATTTTGAAGCAAAATACAATCCTGCATTGGCAAACGAAATCACTCCAGCACAAATTGATAAACAAATAGAACAACAATGTGAAGAAACATCTGCATTTATCTATAAAACACTTAATTGTAAAGGAATAGTTCGTATTGATTACATTTTCAATAACAATGGACTATATTTCATAGAAGTAAATACAATTCCAGGACAAACCAACGAAAGTATTGTTCCTAAACAAGTAAAAATGAAAAATTTAAATTTTAGCGACTTATGCACCTCTTTTATCGAAGAAGCATGTCAAAAAATAGATTCAGTAATTTAATAGTCCCCGCACCATTTACGAACAAACCATTCAAAACCTAAGAAAACAACAATTAAAATTAACAGAAACCATTTATCGGACAATAATTGGTGAGTTTTATAATAATGTGCAACTGATTTAATCATTTTGTTTTCACAAATAGATTTATACATAGCATCAAAATCGGTATCATTAAAGTATCTACCATTATTTTGAGTTGCCAAATTTACCATTGATTGAAAATCTGCCGTAAGATTGACACTTTCAAGATTAATTTCTTGAACGCTAAAATAACCTGATTTTGAATATTTTTCATTATCTAACATAGTTGAAGCTGTCCACTGATAATTTCCTTTTGGCAAAGAAGAAACATCTAAATGATAGGCTTTTCCCAGTCTTGAAAATGCAAATTGATGAGTATTATCAACACCTTTTATTATCATCATTATTTCAGGAGTATTCACCAACTCATAACTTGCATTATATAGTTCTGCATCAAAAGATATTGTTTCGTGTTCTGCATAAATAGTTTTTCCAGATACACGGAAAAAACTTTTATCTTCCTTTGTTCCAACATATTGAAATATCTTCAATATCAATTCATCAAATTGGTCATGAGTTGCAGAATGTAAATAATTATGCATTCGCCATCTCCATAAGCCTTCACCAATAAAAACAGCCATACGCCCATTTTGCCCTTGGGTAAAAAGTAATAAAGGATAATCCGTTTCTACATTACCAATTTTTTGATAGAGAAGCACATTTGTTTCTGGAGATAAATTGTATTTACCAAAAGGAGTCTCTATTGGTGGCAACAAATGCAATAAATCTGTTGTTAGTGGAGACAATGAAATTCCAGAATAATTGTTATTCAACAAAGGAAATGCATCATTTTGCATATTTTTTCTAATAGAGACTTTCATTCCAAGATTAAACTTGTTCCATAATACAAAATTAGTGGATTTTCCTAAAATAAATAATGTTGGAATTTGAGACTGTAATGCAGTTTCAAGCAATTGAACTTCATTATCTTCTGTTGGAATTTGATGCAAAACAAGCATATCATAATTTTCAATTTTAGTTGAAAATTGATTAACAGAAAATGCTTCAACTTGATAAGCATTGCTTGTTTGTAAAGCAGCAGAAATAGCCGCAATATCTGGATTTGGAGAATGATAAATCAAGGCAATTTTTTTACGTTTGTCTAAGACCTCAATTGCAATGCTTTTTTTGTTATTTATGTTCGTAATTTCCTCATCTACAGGAGATAATTCTATACGATAATGCAATATTCCTGCCGATTTTGCCTCAAAAGCCAACTTTATCCATTGAGAAAAATTGTTAGAATTGATTGCAATCGTTTGAGAATGTACTTTTTTATCATTTTCATAAACATCTAAAACAGAAGTTTTTCCGTTTAATTGTTCTGCTCGGACAAGAATTTCTATTGGAAAAATATTATTCAGATATACCGTTTTATTATAATTTGTTTTAGCAATAAAAACATCTTTCTGAATAATCGTATCTCCCATTATCATCGTATAAAAAGGGACTTGTAAACCTTGAGCAATACCAAGATAAGAAGTCCCAGTATTTACAATGCCATCGGAAAACATTAGTACTGCCCCAAGATTTCGCTGATAATAAGCAGTTTTTATATTATTGATAAAATCAGCAATATTCGTATTTACATCATTAAAATTTGGAATATTTCCCTTTCTTGTTGTTTCTCCAAAAAGATAAGTATCTACTTGAAAATCTTTCTTTAAATCACGAATCAATTGGTTTAATTTTGACAAAAATTCGCCTTGATAATACGCCGACCGACTACTGATAAGCAAAGATTGTGAATTATCAATTCCCAATACAATAATTGGTTTCTCTAATTCTTTTTTTGATTTGTTAAACAAAGGATTGAGCAATAAAAAAGCAATCAGAGCCACAGATAGAGTTCTACACAGAGCAAGCATTACTCGTGTGTTAGAACTCATACTTGGTCTTGAAGTTCGCCAATATAACAATGTGGCATAGCCTACCCCTAACAAAAGGCAGAATGGAATCCACCACAACGAATATTCGGCACTCAAACTCATATTAATCTTTCTTTATAAGCATATCAACAGAAAGATTGTCCACTAAATCAATATGTATTGATTTTGAGGTATCAACATTTTCTATCATTAATAAATTTGTTGCTAATGTTTCAGAACATATATAATCTTTAAAACGTGCTAATACACCATTTAAAGCCTCGCAATAACTAATAGTTATACTAATTTTATCCATTACATCGAAATTACAATCCTTGCGATAATTTTGAATTCTGTTTACCAATTCTCGAGCCAATCCTTCTTCTTGTAATTCTGGAGACAAAGTAATATCTAAGGCAACTGTTAAATTTCCTTCATTGGCAACCACCCAACCCGGAATATCTTGAGTAAAGATTTCTACATCAGACAATAGAATTTCAACATCTTGATTTTCAACATTTAAAATACATTCTTCTGTTTGTTCTAATCTCAATATATCTTCTTGTGAAAATGTTGCAATTTTAGCAGAAATTGATTTCATTATTTTACCATATCGAGGACCTAATGTTTTGAAATTAGGTTTTATCGTTTTTACCAATACATTGTTATTTGGAGAAATGTATTCAATTTCTTTTACATTTACTTCACTTATTATCAAATTTTTAACTGCATCAATTTGTTGAACAAAATGTTCACTTTGCAATGGTATCATAATTTTAGCCAATGGTTGTCGTACTCTTAAATTATGACGTTTACGCAAAGAAAGTACCATAGAAGAAATTTGTCTTGCCAATTGCATTCTTTCTTCTAATTGTTTGTTTATCAACTCATTGCAAATAGAAGGAAAATCTGTTAAATGAACAGAATCAACATTATAACGTTGTGTTACAGCATTTAAATCATTGAAAAGTCTATCTGCAAAAAATGGAGCTATCGGAGCCATCAATTGAGAAAGTGT
The DNA here is from genome assembly GCA_045534635.1 of Bacteroidales bacterium. Classification (GTDB taxonomy): domain Bacteria; phylum Bacteroidota; class Bacteroidia; order Bacteroidales; family WCHB1-69; genus UBA1205. Next base: position 28,338 of record JAZSKB010000023.1, on the reverse strand, counting down.
TTCTAAACAAGTATAAAGTGTTTGATATGCAGAGACTTTATCTTCTGAGTAATCACCTTTCCAAAAACGACGACGACACAAACGAACATACCAATTACTCAAACACTCATCAACAAAAATTTGAATGGCACGCCCCGCTTTTGTTGGTTCATAATCTGCAAAAGCATTGTCAACATCAGCAACAAGGGTATTCAATTCGGAAAGTATCCAACGGTCAATTTCTGGACGACATTGATAATCAACATCTTTTTCTTTATATGCAAATCCATCTATATTGGCATACAAAGCAAAGAAACTATAAGTATTGTACAAAGTTCCAAAAAATTTACGTTTAACTTCATCAATACCTTCTAAATCAAATTTCAAATTATCCCAAGGTTGAGCATTTGTAATCATATACCAACGCGTAGCATCTGGACCATATTTTTTAAGTGTTTCAAAAGGGTCAACAGCATTACCCAATCGTTTCGACATTTTATTACCACTTTTGTCTAATACTAAACCATTAGAAATCACTGTTTTGTAAGAAACAGAATCATCAATCATGGTAGCAATAGCATGAAGTGTAAAAAACCAACCTCGCGTTTGGTCAACACCTTCAGCAATAAAATCAGCAGGAAAATCATTTTTAATATCATTGAAAGGATAATGATATTGAGCATAAGGCATTGCTCCACTATCAAACCAAACATCTATTAAATCTGTTTCTCTAAACATTTTTTTACCAGAAGGAGAGACCAAAACAACAGCATCTATATACGGACGATGCAAATCAAAATCGTTGTAATTATCAGATTTATATTTGTTTTCTGTCATAAATCCAGCCTTGATTGCTTTTTCAATTTCCTCTTTCAATTGAGAAACAGAACCAATACAAATTTCTTCAGCACCATCTTCGGTACGCCAAATAGGCAAAGGAGTTCCCCAATAACGAGAACGAGAAAGATTCCAATCTACCAAATTTTCAAGCCAATTGCCAAAACGACCAGTTCCCGTTGCTTCTGGTTTCCAATTGATAGTTTTATTTAAAGCAATCATTCTATCTTTTATCGCTGTGGTACGAATAAACCAACTATCTAAAGGATAATACAAAATTGGTTTATCAGTACGCCAACAATGAGGATAATTGTGTGTATGTTTTTCTATTCTAAACACTTTGTCTTGTGTTTTGAGCATAACACACAAATCTACATCAAGGGTAATATCTTTATCGGTAAGATTGTTATCGTAAGCATTTTTCACATAACGCCCAGCAAACGCTTGATAAAGTTCTATATTAACATTGTTTTTTACAAAATCATCATCTAAATCTGTTATCAAGAAAAATTTACCAGTTTTGTCCACCATTGGTTGATTTTTTCCATCTTTATCAACAAGGAACAACGGTGGAATTCCAGCCAATTTGGCAACTCTATTGTCATCGGCACCAAAAGTAGGAGCAATATGAACAATACCCGTACCATCTTCAGTAGAAACATAATCTCCAGCAATTACTCTGAACGCATTTTCTCCCGGATAAACCCAAGGAATAAGTTGTTCATATTCAAGATTTACTAAATCAGCGCCTTTGCATTCTGCCAATACTTTGAAAGGAATATTTTTATCACCTTGTTTAAAATCTTCAAAAGGTAATTCTGCATTTTTTTCTGGGAAATAAACATTTAACAAAGATTTTGCCAAAACAGCCTGCATTGTTTTTCCTGAATATGGATTATATGTTTTAACAAGGAGATAATCAATATTTGGACCGACAGCCAAAGCAGTATTAGAAGGCAATGTCCATGGAGTAGTTGTCCAAGCCAAGAAATAAGTATCTTCTGCAAACGATTCATTTTCTTGATAAAAATTCCAAGGAGATTTTTGATTATTTTTCAATTTAAATTGTGCTGTACAAGTCGTATCTTTAACATCTCTATAACAGCCCGGTAAATTCAATTCGTGAGAACTCAACCCTGTACCTGCTGCTGGCGAATATGGCTGAATAGTATATCCTTTATACAAAAGTCCCTTTTGGTATATTTTAGACAATAAATACCATAAAGTTTCGATGTATTCATTTTTAAATGTGATATATGGGTCATTTAAATCTACCCAATAACCCATTTTACGAGTAAGGTCGTCCCACATATCTTTATATTTCATAACTTCAGAACGACATGCTTGGTTGTATTCATCAACAGAAACTTTTTTTCCAATATCTTCTTTGGTGATTCCCAATTTTTTTTCAACACCTAATTCAACAGGTAAACCATGAGTATCCCAACCTGCTTTACGTTTTACATAAAATCCCTTTTGGGTTTTATAACGACAAAATATGTCTTTAATAGAACGAGCCATTACGTGATGAATACCCGGTTGACCATTTGCAGAAGGAGGTCCTTCATAAAAAATAAAATTGGGCATTCCTTCTCTCAATTGCATACTCTGTTCAAAAGTTTGGTTATCTTGCCATTGTTGAAGTATTTCATCTGCAAGTTTCGTCAAATCTAATTTTTCGTATTCACGATATTGTTTATTCATCACTCAACTTTTTTCAAAAAAACAAATTTACATAAACTGCAAAAGTAACATTTTTTTCAAAAATAAACAATATTTTTTTTGCAAAATTATTCTAAAAAAATTTTTTACAAAAAAATAAAAACAAGAACAACAATTATTTCACTGAAATCACGTTGTATTATTAGTATTTATGCATAAAAAAAAATATAATATCGGAATGGCCCTTAGTGGCGGTGGCATCAAAGGAATTTGCCATGCAGGAGCGTTGAAAGCCTTTGAAGAAGTAAATATTCGACCAAATATTATTTCTGGTGTAAGTGCAGGTGCCATTGTTGGAGCACTTTATTCCGATGGATATACACCAGATGAAATTGTTGATTTATTCGACGATGTTAGTTTTCATCAATTCGCTAAAATACAATTGCCTCAAGATGGTTTTTTCAGCATTGAAACATTTAAGCAATTTTTATCCAATACCATTCGATCCAAAACATTTGAAGAATTACAAATACCACTACGTATTGTTGCTACAGATTTTGACAATGGTTGTATTCATGTTTTTTCATCTGGCAATCTCATTAATAGTATTATAGCCTCATGCAGTTTACCTATATTATTCAAACCGATAAAGATAGACGGCACCAATTATGTTGACGGTGGAGTATTACAAAATTTTCCTGTAAGCACTATTCGCAATGAATGCAAAACATTGATAGGTGTTAATGCAAGCCCATTTATACCAAGCACATACAAAAAAAATATATATAGTATTGTTGCTCGAACATATCAATTTATGTCCAAATCAAATATTCTTGGCGATAAAGAGATGTGCGATATACTTATAGAACCAAAAGAAATGAGTTTCTATGATACTTTTGATACAGATAAATGTCGAGAAATTTTCATGCTGGGCTATAAAACAACCCAACATGAAATCTCAAAATTCAAATTTTAATCTGTATCTTCTACATTATATTCATATTTATTGAGGAATTTCTTTTTAGTAGAAAGACTTGCAATTGTATAACGATATGGTGCTAAACCTTTTTTGGCATCCGCTTTCAAAATCTTTTTCTCTTGCGAAGTTTCTTTAATAAAATTATTAAACTCTTTCATAGAAGATAATGCTTGCATTGTTTGTCCTGAATAATTGAAATAAAACCATTGATTATCAAATTCTAAATACAATTGCATTGAAGTTTTATTATTAGAATTTTTATTGGTACTTTTTTTATGAATTTCCATTAATCCTGGAACATATTTATTTACTTCTTTTTCTCCACAAACAGCAATTCCTAAATCACCGACAGAAACAAATGCTTTATTTTCTTGCTTCCATACCATTTCCATATCAGCAAACATAAAACTAACTTGTAATGCTTTCGGTAATTTCTTAAAATGATAGTATTGAACCAATTCTGGATAATATTTATCATATTCTTTATCTCCCAACAATTCCAATAAAGCGGTTTGATAACTTTGACTTTCAACAATATCTACTGGTTCTAAATTTTGCGAAGATTCAATGAAATCACTCAACAATTTCATACAGGCCTCGTTAAAATAGAAATTCATAGATACCGACACATCAATAATAGCCGAATCATTTTCTATAAAATTCGTTACACTTCCTACTGGAACAAATTCCATTCGACCAAAGTTAGTTCCTAAATTTAGTTTTCCCTCTCCCCGTGCAATACATTGTTTATTAAATAAATATATTACATTTCCCGGCAAAGAAAGGTCTTCTAATTTTTCTTTAGAAGCCACCACATAAGCATTTGTGTCTTCATTATAAGTAAGATAGCCCAAAACACTAATATACTCTGGATTGTTAATTTGGTCTTTTGCTCTTGCAAATGCAGGATAAAGTTCCCCTGTAGAAGTAGAAGCAATAGCGGCAACAACAGGACGATTATTTGTATCGCGAGTTTTTTCTGTAATTGGAATCAACACAGAATCAGGATTAACCGCCCCTTCAAATCGTATAGGAGCATATTGATTTGTATCACAACTGTATAACAACGAAACAATACCTCTCATTGTTAAAAATTCTTCTTCTGCTTTTAATGTTACCTTTCCACTATAACCAAAATAAGGATTAAGTTTAAAACCTGTTTCTTCGGAAATTGAACCCATAGCACGAGTATTTTGATAACGGTCAACCCAAATAGAATCCAAATAAATTTCTTGTTTCTTTTTATGAATATCTACATAATTGTATCGACCATCACCTTTATATGCATCTTTGGATTCAATAAGAATATTTGTACGGAAAATTTCATGATATTTATTGTTCAAATTTGCCAATACTTTAGAATTTTCTAATTTCGCCATTTCTGCACGACGATAAATTTTCACAATACCATTTTGAGGGAAAATTGCTGCGTCTGCAACTTCTATATAACGAACACCTTCGGCTTTAATTTCGTAATTAACAAAATCATAAGTTGCTTTTACTGCAGTAAATTCCAATCCCTTTTGTGCTGGATGCGTTGAAATTAATTCATTTCCTTTTGATTGCATTTCGTACAAATCTCTAATTTCTAAAGTTGGAATATCTATATTTGCATACGGGTCTTCGTATTTAAACATTAACTTTTTATCAGGAACCAACCAGTCAAATTCTTTAGAATAGGTTTTATACATATTAATAGGGAATAATAGCGGTTGAACATCGCTATTGGCAATAAAATTACCTCTTTTTTCTTCAAAATTCACATAGGCTTTGTGGTCATAGGCTCGAATATGATAATCTTCCAAAAGAGAATCATATAAATCAATATCTAAACTTTGAGCAAGCATCTCATGATGTTTGAACTCATAATTTTGTGAACGCATAATTGATATATCGTAATAAAACGAACCAGAACCCACCAACCCATTAGGAGAGACTATCAATTCGCCATCGTGTCGTGCTACATCATACATTCTAAATTTGGAATCTCGACTATTCACTTTCATCATATCTTCGTAAGGCAACCATAACAATGAATCGTTTTTACCTATTACTTTAGGGAATTCTGTTCCTGTCATTTGTTCTGCTATTTCAAAATTATTATATGTTCCAACAGCAGAGTCTAAGAAAAATACAATGTTTTTCCCCTCCCCTTTTGATTGCACATAATCAACTGTACCTGAACATCTCAAGCCACGATTACTCAAATCAACTTTTCCTATAAATGTACCTTTATTTTGATATGCTGGCAACCCTACTTCGGGAGTGTTGTAAACAAAACCTAATGAAAAATCTGGACGAACCTTCAAAGGCTTCACAATTTCTGGAAAAATACCTCCAGAATACAAAAAACCATCAAAAGTCAATGAATCGGTATCAAAATCTGCTAAATCCTTAATTTCAAATCGTTCTGTTACAAAATAAAAACGTTCTCTATCGTAAACACCATTATAAACAAAACTATGGTCATAATAAACTTTTCCTGGAGATTTGCTTTCAAAACGAGGATATCCGGGAATATTCAATGTACTTGATTTATTGTTTGCTTGATCTATATACAATGTTCCAGAAATATCTGAAATATAACTTCTTACCTTCACCAAAGGGAATTCGCCCATAGCATTTTCACCTTGAGATTTATCCTCAACATAAAATACAATAGAATCTATAACAGAAAAATCCATTGTAAAAGGGTCGTAATTAAATTTAGCATTGTTTACCCAAAAATCAAACAAACCTGCTTCTACTTTACCATGAAAAAGGAAATCACGATTTTTTTGCATAGTAATTTTTTTATCCTTTGGAAAGACATTAACAATTTGAGAATCACTTACTATTAACATATCAATTCCTTTTATGGATAAATCATAATTAATCATACTTAAAGTTGCATTCGTTTGGTTAGATGCTACATTTGAATGAAATTGTAAAATATCATAATCTTTCTTTTGGACATCATTAAAGAGATAGTTTCCTAATTTATTACGATAAATTACTTTTTCGGAGATAATATCATAATCTACAAAGCCATACTGAACTAAATGAAAAATAAGACTTTGTACATCGGTTTTAGCATAATTGAAAAAAGTAGCAATATCTTCCATTGTCCCACTTTTCACACGATTGACACGAAAATATTCATACAAAGTGTACATAGGATTCACATCATTGAAACCCATAAATTTATTCATTCTTTCGGCTGTAAAATAATTGATAGATTCGAAAGAGGCTTGAGTACTTGAAGTTGGACCTGGTATCGCACAAAATTCAATATTTTCTTCCTTCAATTTCCAGTGCAAGGCTTCAGAATACATGTCAATATTGTGGTAAGTATTAATAAATGGCATACGCATTGGACCATCTTTCCCTCTCATCAACCACATTTCTCTACTTTGCGAAGCATAATCCAATTCTATAGCAGAATGTGTTATAGAATCATTATCAACATAAAGAGTTATACTACACATCGCAGAAGATATTGTATTGTCTCTAAACAAAAAAGATGTTGAACGAGCAATTATCGAAGGTTTATTTTCTCGATGAAAAATCAAAGATGCAATACTTTCTTTTTCACCTTTCCCCAATATAGTTGCCCCTCTAACATTCATTCCACCACGAAAATCAACTTCTGGATAAATATTTTTGATAGTAATATTTTTATCATAAGTAGAGAATCGAGGATAAGTAGCTTTTTCCTCGCTAACTTCGGTAGTCATTACCCTATCTTCTAATTTGCCTAATTGAGGCATCATTAAATATTTAGGGTTATGATATATCGCATTTTCAATTTCTATTCTTGTTGATTTTAATACAATTTGATAAGTTTGAATAGTTGCATAAACTTGTTCTCCAAGCCCTGCTTTTTCCCAATTTACAACTCCTTTTTCTCCAATAAAATCCATTGTTGTAGGATAAAAAACACCAGAAGTATTCTTTATCACAATGCTATCTTTCCCATTTTCTGCAATCAAATCTAATTTTGGCAAAACAATTTTAGGAAGCGTATCAAAATCAAAATAATACAAATCAACATTACGTGCTCTCCAATTTGTTCCCATAAATGTATTGAAAATATTATTGCCTATAAAATTATTATAAATCTTCATCGTATTATTGAATTGATTTACATTATTTTCAGCAATATATTTCATTGATTTAATAAAATTTTGCGTACTTTTTTGAGAATGTTGAGCATTAGAAAAAGTTTTATAGGTATTAATAAAATTGGCTAATTGTGGTATCGGTTTCATTTGATGTTTAAACATAATATTTGCCACTTCTATAAACCCCAATTGTTCGTTACTATTGAGAGAATTCCAAAACTGGGGAAACATTGCAATTATTGCATCTGCTTCTTCTTTTTGATTTTTATATACACTTTCTGTATAAAGTTTATTTATTTCCTCAATAGTAAGATTTGTATTTGTAGATAAAACAAGTGTTTTTTGTGCCATCGAAATGTTACAAAAAAACATACTAATAATACAACCGATGATAATTTTCTTCATTTTTTGATTCTTTATTTATTAATCCTTTTTTCTAATCGAGTAGCGACCCAACCATTTTTTTCTTTGTACGATGTCATTACAAGTTGGTATTTTTTTGCTTCTTGGAGCAATATATCCAAATCTGGATCTTTGTAGAAACCACTCAAAAACAAAACACCATTATTTGCCATTACTTTAGCATAAATTGCCATATCTTGAAGTAAAATATTTCTATTGATATTAGCAATAACAATATCATAATCAACATCTTTTATACTTTTAGCATCTCCCAATATTGTTTCAATAATATGAATATTATTTTTTTCAACATTTTCTATGCAATTGTTATATGCCCATTCATCATTATCGATTGCGGTAATATGTTTTGCTCCTTTTAAAGCAGCAAGAATTGCCAAAACGCCAGTACCTGTACCCATATCAAGAATTTTTTTATCACAACAATCTTCTTCCAAAAAATAAGATATTATTTGTGAAGTTGTTGAATGATGAGCAGTACCAAAAGCCATTTTAGGTTCTATAATAATTTCGTAAAGCATATTGGGTACACTTTCATGAAATGGTGCTCTGATAAGACAACAATTGTCTATTATTACCGACGAATAATTCGCTTCCCATTCTGCATTCCAATCTTTGTCTTCCATCAATTGATAATTTAGTGTAAAAGAATATGGTACAGCATTATTTACCAATAAATCATCAAATATTTCTTTTCTAAAATCTTTTTGAGGAATATATGCTAAAACACCTTCTTCATTTTCAACAAAACTATCACAACCTAAATCTGCTAAAAGAGCAATCATTATCTCATTTCCTTCTTGAGGATTATCGATTTTGCAATGTATTTCGATATAACGCATATTTAATTATTTTTTACTACTGTTTCTGCGGCATTGACTATCGCAATAAAATCATCAGCTACAAGAGAGGCTCCTCCAATTAAACCACCATCAACATCTTGACAAGAAAATAAATCCAAAGCATTTTTTGGATTACAACTTCCTCCATAAAGAATGTAAGTATTGTATGCTGTTTCTACCCCATATTTTTGTTCTATCAGTGAGCGAATAAACGCATGCATTTCTTGAGCTTGTTGTGGTGTTGCTGTCAAGCCAGTACCTATTGCCCATACTGGTTCGTAGGCAATAATGATACCATCAAATTTTTCTTTTTCTAAATGGAATAAAGCATCTTTTATTTGATTTTCAACCACTTTAAAATAATCACCAGATTCTCTATCTTTTAATACTTCTCCACAACAAAATATTGGGACTACATCATTTGCTATTAACAAATCAACTTTTTTTGCTAATTCTTCATCTGTTTCATGAAAATAGGTTCTTCTTTCTGAATGTCCAACAATACAAAAATCTACACCTGTTGATTTAAGCATTTCTGCACTAATTTCTCCTGTGTAAGCACCTTTATCGGCATAAGATACATTTTGAGCACCTACATAAAAATTGCTATTTTCTGCCACATCTGATGCCATTTCAAGATATAATGCTGGTGGACAAACGATTATTTCTGTTTCCAATCGTACATCTTTCAACGCTTCTGAAACATTATACAATAAATCGTCTGCTTGGTCAAAATTTTTATTCATTTTCCAGTTTCCTGCAACAATTTTGTTTTTCATATCTTCTATCTATTATTTATTTTATTATTAAAATTATTTTAATTCATTACTATTAAGAATCACTGCTACATTTTCTATTTTTCCACCAAGTGGAGGATTCATTTTTTGTACTTCTACTTCAATTTCAGTTATCATCGGAAATGCATTTTGAAGAACTTTAATGATACGATAAGCAACATTTTCCAATAAATGAGATGTTTGTTGCATTGTTTGTTTTATCAGAACATACACTTCTTGATAATTGATAGTTTTTGTTAAATCATCGGTACTTGCCGCTAATTTACAGTCTGTTGTTATTGTACAATTTACTTGAAAATGTGTTCCCACAACTTGTTCTTCTACAAAACAACCGTGAAAAGCATAAAATTGCATTCCTTGTATTTTTATTTTTGACATAATTTGTTTATAATAAATCTTTTACATTTGATTTTTCACCCACAATCCACACAATATCATCTATTTCAAACATAGTATTTAGTGGTGGATTAAATGTTTCAATTCCATTTCGTTCTATCGCTATTACCATACATTTCCCTGTTCGTTTTATATCTGATTTTTCAATAGTTTTATTTATATATGGTGATTTTTTATCTATCACGAATGATGTCAATATCATATTTTTCCTATCTTGTTGATTAATATGCATTTGCGATTGCAACAAATTATGAAATTCTGATATTTTTTGGTCACTACCAAGAACAACAAGACAATCACTCGGGTAAATAAACTCACGTCCTTCAGGAAGATAAATATCTTTACTTCCACGTTCTATTTTTACAATACTTATACCATATTTAGTATAAATTTGTGCTTGTGCTAATGTTTTTCCTACCATTTCAAAATCGGCAGGAACTATCATGTGAGATAAATGTATATCTTTTCCTGAAAAATGAGTATCTATGCTTGTTTGGATAGGGGCGACACGTTTCCTTTCATTTTCACGTTGATTCAAATTTTCTATAAAATGTTTTTCGATATTTGCAAATCGGCGAAATGATTTTCGAGAGAACAATATAAATATAACAATAGCAAATGCAATCACAAAAATATTCCAAGACATCGTTGAAAATGCTTTTGAAAGAACAATAGAAACAAATGCTGTTACCAAAAAGATTCGTAATAATATCAAAGCCACTAAAATACCTCGATTATAAATACTATTTCCCCATAAATAGGAAAATAATGTAGCATCTTCTCGTTTTTGAATAGTTAAACCTCGTAAAAATGGTGTCATTGCAACTATCGTAATTACAGCACATATCATTCCTCCCCATATTCCTGATATTTTATCTTGTACATAAGGGAACAACCACGTAAAAGAGATAATAATAATTGCAATAAGAATAACAGAAAAGGTAACAACACGTATTATATATGATTTTATCAACTTATTCCAATTGCTTTTTTTAGTTGTATTGATACTTCCCGATGAATAGCGAGACAAAAATTTCATTGTCTTTTCTGGTAAATGTTTTTCTAACCAACTCGCTATCGGCTCTGCTACCTTTATACAATAAGGAGTTGTAAATGTTGTAATTACAGAAACTGCTACTATTACTGGATATATATATGAACTCAATACATTTAGACTCATTCCCAAAGTAGCAATAATAAATGCGAATTCACCAATTTGAGACAAACTAAATCCCACTTGTAAAGATGTTCGTAAATTTTGTCCAGCAATAAGAACGCCAAGTGCTGAAAAAAAAGTTTTTCCAAATATGGTTACAAATGTCAACACCAATATTGGCAACCAATATTCCTGCAATATTGTTGTATTTACCATCATTCCGACAGAAATAAAAAATACCGCTCCAAATAAATCTTTAATTCCCTTTGTCAGTTTTTCTATTCGTTCTGCTTCTATAGTTTCTGCTAATATAGACCCCATAACAAATGCTCCAAGTGCAGAAGAAAAACCTGTATTTTCTGCAATAACAACCATGCCTAAACACAAACCTATTGAAATTATCAACAAGGTTTCATCATTCATGATACTACGAAAATACTTAAAAAAAGATGGTAATATATATATACCTATCAAAAACCAAAGTACTAAAAAGAATATCAATTTAGATACACTATAAATCATATCCTTACCAGCAAATTGTTGACTAACAGCAGCAGTAGATAGTAAAACCATCAATACAACTGCTACCAAATCTTGTAAAATAAGGACTACTAATGTTAAATTGGCAAATTGTTGTTTTTTTACTCCCAAATCGTCAAATGCTTTAATGATAATTACAGTGGAAGACATCACCAACATTCCGCCTAAAAAAATACATTCCATAGTTGTCCACCCCATAAGATAACCAACAATCACCCCCAATAGTCCAACGGTAATAACTTCTGTTCCTGCAACTATCAAGCCAGTACTTCCTACTTTAAAGAGTTTTTTGAAACTAAATTCTAATCCTAAAGCAAATAATAAGAATATAATACCTATCTCTGACCACTGCTCTACACTTTGTATTTCTATTACTGTTGGGAATAAACCAAAATGAGGTCCTACTAAAAAACCGGCGATAATATATCCCAAAACCAATGGCTGCTTTAACATTTTAAAAATCAGCGTTATAACTCCTGCTGAAATTAATATTAAAGCTAAATCCGTTACTAAATGAGACGTTTCTGCCATATATTTTTATTTTATCTTAAAAATCTTTTTATTAATATTTCCAATTCTCAAAAAATACACTCCTTTTGCATATTTTGATAAATTGATATTTATGTTTGGAGAAATTTTCACACATTGTAATTCTTTTCCCAATATATCAAACAATTGCACATTAGTATTTTTCAATTCTTCTGAAATCAAATCCTCATTGATTGTTATTGTTAATTGGTCTTGTACTGGATTAGGAAATACTACAATATCGTTTTCTGCTAAATAATTTAAAATTGACGTATTCGGTGTCGTATCTTTAATCGAAAATGTCCAACCATCAAAAACATTTTCTTCATCTGTAATAAATTCCACCATGAGTTTATTTGTATTAAACACATAAACAGAATCTTGCAAAGTTCCAGAAAGTGCTAACAATAATTCTTTCGTTGTAGTTGATTGGTCATAAAAATATAAAATATCTTTATCTTGCTCGGTTTCAAATTTTGAAAATCTTATAACAATGGCTTTTTTTCCGTTCAATGTGATTTTATGCCTGCAATAAGTAAAATTATTATATTGATACGCTAAACTTCCATCATCAATAGTTGTAGTTGTGCTATACATTGTAATTGAGTTACAATACGTTGGTTTTTCTGTTGTGTACGAACAATGAAACTGCTCACTATTGGAAGAAGTTGTTTTCATCCGAACTACAAATTCTTTATTCTGCTTATCTTCAATTGTCAAATTCAAAATAGTATCTGTATAAAAAATTGTATTAATCCATACTGTATCATTTTCTGCAAGTCTGCATTTCACATTTAATGTCAATGATTTTAAAGTATCCGTTTGAGGTGCTACAATCCATTGATAATCCATATCTTGTGGTATATTTTTCAATGGTGATACTTCAAAAGAACCTTCCATAGATGTCAATTTCTTTTGTCCAACAAGTTGTTGTATTTCTGGATAAGGATATAATGTTGTATCTGGATAAGCATGAGCAATAATTTCTTGCGATAAATTAAAATTATACAATGATGGAGATAATGCATTAGTATAAAAATATCCATCATAAGAAGATTCCCAACCAAAATTGAAATGATAATAATAATCTGCTGTGTCAAATTTTTGATATCCATCACAAATAAAACCATGTCCTTCTATATTTGGCACACTCCAACCTGCATAATATAAAGGAATATTTGCATTGAGATGCAACACTATCAAACTATCCCAATTCAGTGATACAGAATCGCGATAAACATATTCTGTTTGTGGACTGTATTTAAAAAATGTTTTTAAGGCATAGGCGGCTTTGTGATTATACATTCCTGAACCTTGGGGACCATAAACAATATCACAGGCTACTCCTATATCACTTATTAAACGACTTGCTGCTACATTAATTGCATTTCCTTTGTCTGTCATCGCTTCGTACGAATATTCTCTTTGTGAAAAATCTGCTGATATTGTTCCATAAACAGAATCTTGATACGAATATTGTCCTACGCCTGAATTAGGAAATCGAAAATAATACATCAATTGTCCAAGTGCTGTTGGAACGCAACCTGTTACACAACGACCATTAGGACCTTTGTCATCAATAGGACAATAATAATTATATTGTTTTCCTTGTCCCCAATTTGAGCAAAGCAATGGTTTTACCTCCTCTATAGGTGTATTAGATTTATGATATTTTTTTTGCCAATAATCATTTATTTCTTGATTATTATCATTTTTCTGTAAATAACTGATTGCATTTGCATAAGCGTCTAACCACATTTTTGCGGCTTCAGGAATTTCTTCTTTATTAAATACTGAATTATAAGAATATGCTAAAATAGGGGTTACTCTTTTATCTGCTGCAACTACTACAAAAGATGATTCCGCATTAAATACGTAAAAAAGTGGTTGCGATTCGTGTTGCTGAATAAATGCACAATTCAGCACCGATTTTTGCATTTTTCCAAAAAAAACATTTGCACAATCCACTGCTTCTTGATAAGAAACAACTTGACCAAATCCCTGTAATACAAACAGTAACGCCAAACAAAAGGTTAATACTTTTCTCATACCATCAACTTTTTTTTATTTCTTTATATAAAAAGCAAAGTTACAATTTTTTTTAAATTATACATTACATAACTTTTACCTAAACGAAACTATCCATTCCACACTTCCAATTTTAAACATTTTTTATATAACTTTGCAATTCAAATTAAATACGCATGAAAATAAAAAAAATATACAATAGCATACTTCAGAAAGAAAATGTCTGGAATTATTATAATAAAGACCTTAAGGCTCCGAATATATTAGATACAAAAGATTGTAAACGGTTTATTAAAGAATTTATAAACTATTCAGAAAAATCGAAAACAATCTTGTTTGATGATATAGATAGTTTGTTTAAAAACTATCCTAATAGGTTTTATCACATCGTTTCAGCATTTTTTTTAGGATTATGGTTATTTAATCATAAAAAATCAAAGTTCCTTCGTGATTCTATAATTGATGAGTTGACAAATTTAAAATGTTTTAAGGATGAATGTAAAACCAAGTCGAAAGAGATACAAGACCTTCATGATAAATGTCAAAGACTAACTATAGAAAAACAATTTACATTTGTTTGGTTTATGGCTACCTTATTTCATGATTTAGGGTATCTTGCAGAAATGGAAAAAGAAGAAAGAAAATTGCCTAACCCTAACTATAAAATACCTTCTATAGAAAAAAAAAGTGTTCCTGATTTTTATGCAGATGTATTTAAAAACTATTATGAATATCGTGAAAACAAAGAGCATGGCATATATGCCGGTTTGAATTTTGACGAAAATATTTGTGATATAAGAAGGTTTCAATGTACTAATCTTCAAACGGATTTAGATTGGAAAGAAGAACTTGAAGAACTATATCACTACGTAGCATGGATAATCTTATCTCACAATATTTGGATGATAAGAGATGATGATAAAAACATTAATGTCTATAAGGAAAATTATCTTAACGAACTTATATTATCTTCGGAAAAAGATGAAAAAGGGCAATACAAAGA
This sequence comes from Bacteroidales bacterium, assembly GCA_045534635.1. GTDB lineage: Bacteria > Bacteroidota > Bacteroidia > Bacteroidales > WCHB1-69 > UBA1205. The sequence continues at coordinate 13,068 of JAZSKB010000023.1, read as the reverse complement.
ATATAAAATATCATTTGATGAGTTTCCTTTATTTACTTTTTTCTGCATCATTGACACTATAGAACCTCTAAAATCTACTTCCTGCTTGTCAAAAGTTGATATACAATTAAAAGGCAAAAAGATTATTATAAAAAGCAATGATAGTGTATATCGAAAAAAAATACTTGAATTGAATGAGTGGTTACTTCCTGTTTCTAAAGAAAATGATGATATGATAACAATAAATTTAACTATCACCAAAAAAAATAATAATATTGGTATATCCATTCCACACTTCCAATTTTAAACATTTTTTATATAACTTTGCAAATTGGTTTACATCTTCTTTTCAACAAGAAGTATTTATACAAAAAAGTAAAATATGAAGTATTATATCATAGCAGGAGAAACTTCTGGTGATTTACATGGAGCAAGATTGGCAAAACAAATCGTAGAAACAGATACACAAGCACAAATTAGGGCATGTGGAGGAGATTTATTACGAAAAGCAGGAGCTACTGTCGTCAAAGATTACAAAGATATGGCATTTATGGGATTTGTTGAAGTGGCAACACATCTTAACAAAATCTTTTCTAATTTTGCATTTTGTAAAAAAGATATAATTGATTTTCAACCAGATGTAGTTATACTTATTGATTATCCGGGATTTAATCTTCGAATGGCAAAATATTTACACAAAAAACAAATACCTACATTTTATTATATCTCTCCTCAAATATGGGCTTGGCATACCTCTCGTGTAAAAATTATCAAAAAATACGTTTCTGAAATGTTCGTAATATTGCCTTTCGAGCAAGATTTTTATGCAAAATATAATTTTCCTGTACATTATTTTGGACATCCTTTGTTGGACATTATAAAAAATACAATTATCAACAATGATTTTATCAATAAAAATCATTTGGATAGCCGCCCTATTATTGCCATTTTACCCGGAAGCCGACGACAAGAAATTCTGCGAATGTTGCCAACTATGATACAAGTTGCAAATCAATACAATGATTATCAATTTATTATTGCAGGAATAACACAACAAAAAAATCTTTACGATAAAATTTTAAATGGGCAAAATATCAAAATCGTTTTTAATCAAACTTACGATTTATTATCAAATTCCCACGCAGCAATGGTAACCTCTGGAACTGCAACATTAGAAACGGCTTTATTTGGAGTTCCTCAAGTAGTTTGTTACAAAGCCAATCATCTTTCTTATATAATAGCCAAACATTTAATCTCTGGTATTCAATACATTTCTTTGGTCAATCTGATTGCAAATAAATCTATAGTTACAGAATTAATTCAAAATGATATGAATCCACAATTGCTAAAAACAGAATTGGATTCCATTATCGCCAATTGTCCCAAAAGAAACGATATATTATTAGAATACAAACAATTACAAAACATCATGGGAGACGGCAATACAACAAAAAAAATTGCCCAACTAATGGTTGAGTTATTAAACAAAAAATACCAAAAACAATAATTTTTGAACTAAAAGTATAATATTGCAAAAAAATAATTTAATCATATACAAAAAAATTTATATCTTTGCATTTTAAAAAGAAATTCAAAACAATTAATTAATATAAAACTTAGGATATTATGATGGAAAAGATTACATCAAGTAAACAAGCAATGGAAATGGAAGCCCAATATGGAGCACACAATTATCACCCACTTCCAGTAGTATTAGCTAAAGGTCAAGGAGTTTACGTATGGGACGTTGAAGGCAAACGTTATTTTGATTTTCTTTCTGCTTATTCAGCAGTAAATCAAGGACATTGTCATCCCAAAATCATTAAAGCACTTTGTGAGCAAGCCCAAGAACTAACATTGAGTTCAAGAGCATTTTACAACAATTGTTTAGGATTGTGGGAAAAATACGTTACCGAATACTTTGGTTATGACAAAGTCTTACCAATGAACAGCGGAGCCGAAGCCGATGAAACAGCATTAAAATTGGCTCGTCGTTGGGGTGTAGTAAAAAAAGGTATTCCCAACGATGAAGTTATGATTGTTTGTTGTGAAGGTAATTTTCACGGACGTACTATTACCATTATCACTATGAGCAACGACCCAGATTCGTATGCCAACTATGGTCCTATGACACCAGGATTTATTCGTATCCCTTACAACGATACCGATGCTTTGGAAAAAGTTTTGGCAGAACACGGAAGCAAAATTGCTGGTTTTTTAGTAGAACCAATCCAAGGAGAAGCCGGTGTTTATGTTCCTGATGAAAATTATTTAAAAAAATGTTACGAAATTTGTCATAAATACAATGTACTATTTATGGCTGATGAAGTTCAAAGTGGTATAGCACGTACTGGAAAAATGTTAGCCTGCGACCACGAAGATGTTCGTCCTGACATTCTTATTTTAGGGAAAGCACTCGGAGGCGGAGTATTTCCTGTATCTGCAGTCTTAGCCGACGACGATATTATGTTGAATATCAAACCCGGAGAACATGGTTCTACTTTTGGAGGCAATCCTATAGCCGCTAAAGTAAGTATTGCTGCTTTAGAAGTTATTAAAGAAGAAAATTTAATGGAAAAAGCCGAATATCTTGGAAAAATTTTCCGTGAAGAAATGAACAAAATTCAATCTTCAATGATAGAAAAAGTTCGCGGTAAAGGACTATTAAATGCAGTAATTATTCGTCCGAAAAATGGTAAAGAAGCATGGGATGTATGTCTTAAAATGCGTGATTTAGGTTTATTGGCAAAACCTACTCATCAACACATTATCCGTTTTGCCCCTCCATTGGTAATAACAGAAGAAGAATTACGTCAAGCAATTGAAATTATCAAAGAGGCAATTCTTTCTTTTGAATAATATTATTTCTAAAACAAAAGGCAACTTTTAGTTGCCTTTTGTTTTGTTATTTATCTAATAATTCTATCTTTATTTTGTGAAAGAAACCCTTCCCAACCTGCATAGGATTTAGAATTGTTTGTCAATTGTTTATTTTGCAAATAATGACAATATGCTATTGCAACTGCATCTGAAGCATCGAAAGCGGGAATATCTTCCGAATTCATACCATTAACCAAATTTGAAAGCATACTACACACTTGTTCTTTTGAAGCAGCCCCTTTTCCTACTATTGCCATTTTAACCTTACGAGGAGCATATTCATAAATTGGCAAATGATGATGCAAACCAGCTGCTATTGCAACCCCTTGAGCCCTACCCAATTTCAACATAGACTGAACATTTTTTCCAAAAAATGGGGCTTCTATTGCCATTTCTTGAGGTTGGTATGTCGTTATCAATGAGGATACACTTGTAAATATATCTTCTAATTTGTTCAACGCATTTTTTTTTGCATCTAATTTTAAAATTCCCATTTTGATAAGAGAAATTTTTGTACCTTTGGCACAAATTAGACCGTACCCCATAATATTGGTTCCGGGGTCTATTCCTAATATTATTTGCTCTGTTTTATTCACGTATATTTATGATTATTAAATACAATTCTGCAAAAGTACTAAAAAGAGTTAACATATTGATAAGTTTACTTATTTTTCTATTAAGTTATGCTTTTTTATTTGTAAAACTTAGCGATAGTTCACAACTCGAAACCATTGAGAAATTTAAACTTAATGTTGAAAATTTTAATACTTCGCATATTATTATAATTGCAACTATCGTATTACTTATGTTTGTCAATTGGTTGATAGAAACGCTAAAATGGAAAAATCTAATGCAAAAAGAATATCCACTTTCTTGGGGTGAAGCAATACGTGCAACATTCTTAGGTGTTTGCGTTAGTTTTATTCTTCCCAATAGAATGGGCGATTTTGTTGGAAGAGCATTTGCTATGCCAAAAAATTATGCTTTGAAAGGAGGAATTACTACTCTTGTTAGCAATTTTTCTCAAGGTCTTATTACTATCGTTGTTGGTTGTGTTGGCTTACTTTATTGTTTTATTATCGAAAAAGAATATTCTTCATATACAACCTATTACATTATTGGCTTAATTTTGTTGTGTTTCACTATAATATTAATGTTGATTGTCTATTTCAATCTTTCAACTATAATCTCTTTTTTACAACGATTTAATAATAAATTGGCATTATTTTTGAATAAAAAACTTCTTTTTTTACACAGCTATTCTTCCAAAGATTTATTAAAAACTTTATTCTTATCATTTATTCGATACTTTGTATTTTCTGTACAACTATATTTAGCACTTACTCTATTTTCTTATCAATTACCGATAATTCCGATTTTACTAATGGGAAGCATTTATTTTTTAATCAGTAGTTTTATTCCCACTTGGGTTTTAAGCGAAATTGGAGTTCGTGCCTCTGTTGCTATAGTTATTTTTGGACAATGTAACTATTTTTTTCATAGTTTTGGAATTGATAATATTAATGTTGTAGTAGCAACAATTTTTTTGTGGTTAATCAACGTTGTAACACCTGCAATAGTTGGTTCTTTTTTTGTTTTTTATTTAAAATTCTTTAGATGGAACTAATTTTTTTTATACTAAGTATCTTTATTTTAATTATTTATAGTTTTACTATACTTGCTTTTTTCTTTGGTTGGCAATTTTCACCAAATTACAAACACACTTCTAAGCCCCACTACCAACCAATAAGTATTATCATTGTGTTTTGCGATGAAATAACACGTATTGAACAATGTTTAAATTCTTTAATTGAATTGCAATATCCAAAAAATAAAATGGAATTTATCTTCGTTGACGATTTTTCAAAAGACAACACTGCAAATTTTATCCACAATTTTTTCAATAATCACTCAGATTTTCCTTATCAAGTAATCACCAACAATAGTCAAAAAGGAAAAAAAACAGCAATAAGAATCGCTATCACTGCTGCAAAATATAATTTGATAGCCCAAACTGATGCCGATTGTGTTGTTCCTCCTTTTTGGTTAAACATTTTCAACGATTTTTATAACAGACACTCCTACAAAATGATAGTTGCTCCCATTGTTTTTTACAAACCCAAAACGATATTAGAACAATTGCAACAGATTGAATTAGGTTCTCTTATGATATCTACAGGAGGAGCGATAAATATTGGCAAACCTATTATGTGTAATGCTGCAAATCTATTTTACGAAAAACAAATTTTTATAGATTTACAAAAAGAAATGGAACCTTTTATGCAATATCCATCTGGTGATGATGTTTTTTTACTACATTCTTGCAAAAAAAAATACGGCAATCTATCCATTGGATTTATAAAATCGCTACAAATATGTGTACAAACTTTTACCGCTCCTACCTTACAAGCTTTTTTACATCAAAGAGCCCGTTGGAGTGGAAAAACACCTCATTATAAAGATATTTTTACAATTTTTACGGCAATAGTCGTCGCTTGTTTATCTATTTGTATTATTTTAACCTTTCTTGGGGCAATTTTTATGAATTGGTCATTTATACCTCTTTTGATTCTTTTTTCTGTTAAAATACTCGTAGATTTTCCTGTTATTTTGGCTTGGTTGAAATTTATTAATAACAAAAATTTAATCAAACACTACTTTATTTTAGCTTTTTTATATCCTATTTACATCACATATACAATTGGTTTATTGTTATTTACAAAAAATAATTGGAAACACTAAAAAAAAAATATTTTTTTTTCTGTAAAATTCCATTTTGTATTTAAATTTATGTTATCTTTGCAAGACTTTTAGTGGAATTAAAGTTAAGGTGAGTGCTACTTTAAAAAGATGATTAAAAATGACGTTTATTTAGCACTTTATATTTAATAAAAAGGAATTTTTTGCCCCTATCAAACGGTCTTAGTTTGGGCATATAACAAACTATATTGCATTTTTACTCGATTTTGGGGGACCTTTCGCTCGTTAGGTCCTCTTCCTCTTTTTATTGGCTAATACATTTAACAATTATAAATAAGAAATGCCCAACATTAATGTTGGGCATAAAAAACAATGAATGTTATAAAATTTAGAAATAAAATATCTATTATTGTTGTAAAGTTTGGTATTGTTGCATCAATTCTGAAGAGAAATTATTTATATACGTTTCTTTTTCAAAATTTTGAGCATTAGCCATCGCTATGAATAATTTTGCAGAGACAATAAATTGCTCACAACGATTAGCATCTAATAACAACAAATACCCCATAATAATATTAGCAGCAACTTCTACCAATCTTCTGGATAAGATATCATAAATAGTGGTATCGTTGAACGATTTTGCTTTCTCACAAACTTGTTCATATCGTTTAGTCATTTCAACAAGCGTATTTTTGAGATAAGATAAATCATCGTTTATTGCCATTTGTTCATAAACTTTAATTTGATTAAGATAAACGCCAGTTCCAACACCACGAATTGCTGCAACTACTTGTAATTGAGATGTTCCCTCATAAATAGAGGTAATACGTGCATCTCGATACATTCTTTCTACAGGGAAATCTTTCATATAACCAGTTCCCCCATGAATTTGTATCGCATCATAAGTAATTTGATTAACATATTCACTTGACATCAATTTCAACATAGGAGTGTAAAAATCTGCAAGACGTTGATAATGTTTCATTTCAGTTCTTTCTTCTGGTGTCAATGTACGTTCTTTGGCTATTACATCGTAAATTTTACTCATATCTACAAAACGACTTGTTTCATACAAAATAGAGCGAGCAGCATCTAATTTTGCTTTCATATTTCCCAACAATTCCATAACAGCAGGAAAATTAATGATAGCCTTTCCGTATTGTTCTCTTTCGTGAGCATATTTAAATGCTTCTCTGTAAGCGGCTTCGGCAAGACCTACCGATTGAGCACCAACACCAAGACGTGCACCATTCATTAATGTCATTACATACTTAATAAGCCCCAAACGTTGTTCCCCAACAAGTTGAGCAGGAGCATTATTGAATACCAATTCGCAAGTAGGCGAACCTTTGATACCTAATTTATTTTCAATTCTTCTGATAGTTACTGCTTTATTGCTTCTATCATACAAAAAATAAGACAATCCTCGTGCATCTTTAGTTCCTTCTTCCGAACGAGCTAAAACCAATTTAATATGAGCGTCACCGTTTGTAATAAATCGTTTTACGCCATTGAGTCTCCAACAATTATTTTCTTGGTCGAAAGTTGCTTTCAATTGTACCGATTGCAAATCAGAACCTGCATCTGGTTCTGTCAAATCCATAGAACAAGTATAACCTTTGGCTATCAATGGTAAATACTTATTTTTCAATTCATCAGAAGCAAATTCATAAATAGTTTCTGCACAATCTTGCAAGCCCCAAATATTGGCAAAACCACAATCGGCACGAGAAACCAATTCTGCTGCCATTACATAAGGCATCATTGGAAAATTCAACCCATTGTATTTTCTTGGCAACGACATTCCATACAATCCTGCGTCAACCAAAGCTTGATGATTTTTCTTTGTTCCTTCTGCATAATGTACTTCTCCATTTATAAGATGGGCTCCTTCATTGTCAACGCTTTCTGCATTAGGAGCAATTATATCTCCACAAATTTCACCAATTATGCTCAACACTTGTTCATAAGAATCCATTGCATCTTCATAATCAATAGGAGCAATATCATATTGTTTTGCGTCTTCAAAATTTCGTTCTTTCAATTCCACTATACGCTTCATCAATGGATGATGCAAATGAAATTTTAAACTTTCATTATCTAAAAAAAAGTTTTCCATATTATTCTATTTTTTAAATAGTTACTTTCAATTATTTAGAATGTTTTTTATAATATTGTATCATTTTTGGAATCACTTGCATAACCTCTCCAACGATAGTATAATCTGCAATAGCATTTATAGGTGCCTGACTATCAGTATTTATGCTAATAATTTTGGCAGATTGGTCCATTCCTGCCCGATGTTGAATTGCTCCTGAGATTCCGCAGGCGATATACAATTTTGGACGAACAGTAACTCCTGTTTGTCCTATTTGACGTTCATGTTCACAATAACCAGCATCTACAGCAGCACGAGTGGCTCCAACTTCTGCAGATAAAATATCTGCCAATTGATACAAAATATCAAAATTTTCTTTACTTCCCATACCATAACCACCGGCAACAATAATTTGGGCACCTTTAAGATTTACCTTTGGTGATTCAATATGTCTTTCTATAATTTTTACAACATTATCCAATTCTATTGGAATAGCCATATTTATATTTTTTATTTCTGGCTGATTTTTTTCTATCGCTTCCAATTTCATTACACCTTCCCGTACTGTTGCCATTTGAGGACGTGTTTCTGGATTTATAATTGTGGCTATTATATTTCCTCCAAAAGCAGGACGAATTTGATAAAGCAAATTTTTATAAGTTATTCCTTTTCGTTCATCAACGTGATTTCCAATTTCCAAACTTGTACAATCTGCTGTTAATCCACATTTTAGCGAAGAGGCTATTCGTGGTGCGAGGTCTCTACCTATAGAGGTCGCTCCAAAAAGAACGATTTCTGGTTGTTGTTCTCTAAATAAATGCTCTACTATATATGTATGTGGCAATGTTCTGTATGGAAACAATTGTTGATTGTCCATACAATGAATAATATCTACACCAAAATATTTTAATTCTTCAAGTGCCTGATTGAGTTGATGTCCCAATAGAATTGCCTCCAATTTTATATTCAAAGTTGAGGCTAATTTTCTTCCTTTTGATAATAATTCTTTAGATACATCTGCTATTTTACCTTGTTCTGTCTGTTCACAATAAACAAATAAATTATTCATATCTCTGTTTTGTATCAATATTAAAAAATAATTTTAACCAATAACACGACTTTCTAAAAGTTCAACAACAAGTTGTTCTACATCGGCATCACTATCCGAAAACGACTTGGCTTCTTTTTGTGTAAGTACAATATTATCAATACATTTTACTTTTGTTGGAGACCCTTTCAGTCCTAAGCAATCCACATCAGCGGCTATGCTTTCTACATTCCATTCATTAATAGCCAATTCTGGCATTTGTTGATGACGTTGTGCATATTGAGATGGGATATTGGATAATTCTGAAGGGGTTGCTGCATATTTATATTTCATAAATAATTTTGCATTTCTTGTTCGACAAGGTTTTGCTGAAGAATGCACCGTTACCAATAATGGGAATTTGGATTCTACAGTTTCTGTTCCATGTTCCAAACGTCGAAGCACACAAATTTTTTCTTCGTTTGCCTCCAACAATTCTTCTGCATAAGTAATTTGTGGAAATTTCATTTTTTCCGCCACTTGAGGACCTACTTGTGCTGTATCTCCATCTATGGCTTGGACCCCACAAAAAATCAAATTGGGTTGCATTTTCTCTACTGCCTTGTACAATGCGTACGATGTTGCCAACGTATCTGAACCCGCAAATCGTGCATCTGTAAGTAAATTTCCGCCATCTGCTCCGCGATACATTGCCTCTTTTATTATTGAAGAGGCTCTATTTGGACCCATTGTTAACACATGAACTGTAGCATTTTTAATTTTAGATTTCACCTCCAATGCCATTTCTAACGCATTCAAATCATCTGGATTGAATATTGCAGGTAAGGCTCCTCTATTGATGGTTCCATCTTCTTTCATTGCATCTTTCCCGACATGACGTGTATCAGGGACTTGTTTGGCTAATACAACTATTTTAAAACTCATAAGCAATTTTATTTTTGTTGATTCTGCAAAAGTACAATTTTTTTTTAACAATACATTTGCATCATATTCAACATTTTAGAACATTTACCACACAAATCATATTGCCAATTCAACTAATTTATTGCCTTCAAATCTTCTTTTGTCAAGCCTAATTGATTTGAATTATTGGCAAGACGATAACTGTTATATAATATTTCTCCTGTTTGACAATCAATAATAAATTGAATACTATAATTACCCAACTTTCCAACTGTATGGACAAAAGCATGATTTGATTTTTGGACATTTATTGCCTCATTTATAGTCGTTTGTTCTGACAACCGAATATCATGAAAATAATATTTTTTTAATGTTTGTTCTGTATTTATATCATTTGCAACAGATTGTTTATCAATAAGTAATGTATATTTTTTTACTTTTTCTTTATTCTCTGATAAATATTGTGAAAAATCATTTATTGATTTGATTTCTTCTGTTATATTTTTCAGTAAATGATTTATTGCATTTACAATTCCTATTATTTTGTATCCATAATCAACTTCATATTCTCCATCTTCATCTAAAGTGGATAATGGGACAGATATTATTTCTGTCATTTTATTGATATTTCCCGATTTATCTCCTAAAACCAAAGTCAATAAATCTACATTAAGCCGTTTGGTTCCCAATGTATATTCGCCATCAACAATAAGCAAAAATGAATAATTAGGATTTGTACATATTTTTTCAAATTCATTGATATTTATAAACTTATATGGGGTTATGTCCCAATTTTTTTCCGACAATTGTTTTATATAAGCATCAAATTGCGAAAATGGATTATCTTCAAGAACGATAAAGGTAGTTGTTTTTTTCAATTTATTGATATTCTCTAATTTTGGTGAAACAATTTGTGCTTCTACAATTGACACTAACAATATGATAAAAAAAATCATATTTACTTTTTTAATTTTACTACGATTTCCTAACATTTGACTCTATTGATTACTTTGATTAATATAAAAATAACGTACTTTGATTCATAAAATTGCTTTTCTAAACAATAAAAATGCTACCTTTGCAAATATATTATTATAAATAAATTAAATGTATCTTTGGCAAACGGAACGACGATTCAACGCTTATGCTGATTATTTTAAAAGAATTTTCGGTAAAAGAGTTCAGAAAGTAACTATCAACGCTGGATTTACTTGTCCCAATCGTGATGGGACACTTTCTACAAAAGGTTGCCTTTACTGCGACAATGCCGCTTTCAACCCTTCTTATTGTCATAGTACAAAAAGCATTACTCAACAAATAAAAGAAGGAATTGATTTTCACAAAAATAGATACCGAAGGGCGGAACATTATTTAGCCTATTTTCAGGCATTTTCCAACACTTATGCTCCTATCGAACATTTACAACATGTTTTTGAAGAAGCATTGGCTTGTGAAGGGGTTGTCGGATTGGTAATTGGTACTCGTCCTGATTGTATCGACCAAGAAAAATTGGATTATTTAGCAAAATTAAGCGAAAAATATTATATCATTGTTGAATATGGAATAGAATCTTGCAATGACAATACACTACTGAATATCAATCGAGGACACGATTTTGAATGTGCAAAAAAAGCAATATTTGCCACAAAAAAAGCAGGATTGAATGTTGGGGCTCATTTTATATTTGGATTGCCTCACGAAACACCTCAACAATGGTTACTTTGGTCGGATATTATCTCTCAACTTCCTTTGGATACGGTTAAATTTCACCAATTGCAGATTATTAAAGGAACAAATATGCAAACGATTTACAATGAACATCCCGAATATTTTTATACTTTTACTCTGCAAGAATACATTCAATTTATTATTCAATTTTTGGAACGACTTAATCCTAATATTGTTGTTGAACGTTTTGCTGGTGAAGTGCCACCTCGTTTTCTTGAACATAGCAACTGGGGCTTAATTCGCAACGACCAAATTCTTCTACAAATTGAAAAAGAATTGCTAAATCAAAACACTTATCAAGGTAGATTATTCAAAGAATGCTAAAATAGCATCTTCGTTGCCATTCTGATAGATTTGTTATCCGCATGAACAAGTTTTCGGGGTCTTCGGCAGGCTCAGACATCGAAAATAAAAACAGACACCCGAGCAAAAACACATGAATTTCGGAGGTTTCGACAAGCTCAACCTCCATTGAGAAAAACACATAATTTCGGCTGTCTTCGGCAGGCTCAGACACCGAAAAAACAAGCCCCGCAAAGCTGCAGGGCTTGAAGTGAAATATATTAACGTTTTAATAAAAAGGCTATATTTAATTACTCTTTGACAAACTTGGTTCTATATTTATCAGTATTACTCTGCTTCTCGAACAAGGCGGACAGCAAAACCATAATGGAATGTGCTCTTGTACATCGTGCGGATATTGCTATCAAAGACTAAGTAGTCCATATAGTTTGTCGAACTCATTACAGTAACAGTAGAACTGGTATAATTGCCAGCGTCAACATCTTCGATAGAAGTTTCGTTGCGAATACCAGTAATAGGCAGAAATATCGCTCCTGCATTCTCTAATGTTGTCCAATTTGTGGCACTTATTACGTTGGTAGAAAAATCAGCGGTTCCTGTATTCGTAGAATTTAACGCATATATAGATGTACGCCAATTATCTGGAACAATTATCAATCCATTAATACCATTAACAGTTGCTTTTGCATAACGTATCCCTGATGTTGTTGTACGTGTAACAATAAGATAAATCCACTCGTTATAGGTTAAGGTTCGCCATGTACCTGCAGCATCGGTTGTATTGGTTTTGGGATTGTAAATAGCATTGTAAACTCCCCAATCATAATTCGTTCCTGAAATACTATTACTGCCATTGCCATAATTAGAATTATTGCCACTTGTCATATATGGATGTTTATTATTGTATCCACTTGTTCCAAAACCAAATAAATCTATCCAACCACTATAAGTTGAGGAAATATTTGAATTATTTGCACCAATAGCATCCCACTGGTTCGGAGCAAAACGCCATGTTCCTGCGGCCGTTCCGCCTCCTGCTACTGCATGGGTAGTGGCTGTACTTCCTCCATTTTTAGCACTCCACTGCAAATTACCGGGAGAAAAATAAACTTTTTCTGTAGCAGATACAGAAAATAAAGCCTCTTTTGTTGTAAACGTTATCTCATTGCCGTATGCGGTTCCTACTACATTGGTTGCATACGCTCGTACATAATAGGTTGTATTTGGAGACAAGCCCGTTAAGTTACTTGTGAAACTTCCTATTCCTGTACCATCTGTTGTATGATTGTCATTTATGGTTGGATTTTGAGAAGTACTCCAACATACTCCTCGAGCGGTTACCGCTGCTCCTCCATCGGAAGTAACATTTCCTCCACTTGTTGCTGTAGCATCCGTAATATTACTTGCCGAAGTGGTTTTTACTGTAGGA
>JAZSKB010000028.1:0-20378 GCA_045534635.1 Bacteroidales bacterium | reverse complement strand
AATATAGAATTGTATCCAAACCCAGCAAATAGTATGCTTACAATCAAAAATGCAACCGCAAATGTTCAAATATTTGACATAACCGGTCGTGAAATTATGCACGTAGAAAACAAAGGCGAAGCATTGTTACAAATCAATGTATCCAACTTGTCCAAAGGAATGTATTTTGTAAAAGTTGGCAACTATACAACCAAGTTTGTCAAAGAATAATTAAATATAGTCTTTTATTATAACGTTAATATATTTCACTTCAAGCCCTGCAGCCTTGCAGGGCTTGTTTTTTGCAACATTGTTGCTTTTATATTTTTTTATCTTCGGTGTCTGAGCCTGTCGATTTTTTCGGTGTCTGAGCCTGTCGAAGACCCCGAAAATAGAGAAATAAATAAAAAAAATGTTATCTTTGCAAAAAAATAATTGAAATATAAAAAATTAAAATAAGATGAAAAATAAATCAAGCAAAATCACGATTATTATTGTAATGTTGGTATTATCGGCAATAACAACAAATGTAGTTGCTCAAGAAGGGATAACTTTATGTATAGAAAAAGAAGGAGGAAAGCGTATAAAATCAAAATTAGATAATGAAGGAATTTATTCAGAATCGTATATAGGGTATAAGCAAGTATCTAAAAAAGAAAAAGTAACAAAAGATTATATAGAAATATACATATCGTGTAAAGGAAAAGGAAAAAATGCCGCCCCAGAAGCCTATATCGCTGATTCAAAAGAAACAGCAAATGTTCCTCAAGGTGTGTACGATAGTATGGTACTTCAAATCAAACAAAAAATAGATAATGGAGAAACTTATGGAAAAATAATTTATAATGAAAAATATGCTTGTCTTTGGATTAATGGAAAACGCATTAAAGATGAAAAAAATGGCGAGTATGTTTATTATTATAAAATGGTTACCATTGTAGAACCAAAGTAAAAATAGAATAAATTGCTTATTTTAAATTATTTTCAACGATAGGTATTTGTATAACAAAATGTAATAAAACAGAAAAAGATTTTATTGTTAAAATTAACAATAAAAATATGATAGTTTCGTTAACATCAAAAAAATGTTTATGTTTCGTTTTGAAAATGAAAGTATATTGTATGGTTTGCTTTTAATACCGATACTAATATTGGTATATGTTTATATGCGTTATAGGTATCAAAAATCAATGAGCAAATATGGAGAAAGTTTTTTGTTGTCTCGTTTAATGAAAGATAAATCAACGGTACAACAACATTTGAAATTTTCAATATTATGTATGGTATTTGCTTGTTTAATAGTAGCGTTAGCTAATCCACAAAAAGGTAGGGGAACAGTAAAAGCAAAGCGAGAAGGCATTAGTATAATGTTTTGTGTTGATGTATCCAATAGTATGTTGGCACAAGATTATACTCCCAATAGAATAGAGGCAGTAAAAAGAGCCTTATTGTCGTATGTAGATAAATTGAATGGCGATAGAATAGGGATAGTAGTATTTGCAGGCAAAGCATTTGTTCAATTGCCTATTACCTCAGATTATGCAGCGGCAAAAATGTTTATATCTAATTTGTCCACTCAACAAGTCAATACCCAAGGAACAGATATAGCAGCAGCGTTAGACCAAGCCGCTGCTTCAATGTTGCCAAGTGTCGAAGAAGATGTTTCAAAATTAGATAAAACGAATAAAGTAATTGTTGTTTTATCCGATGGAGAAGACCATTTTGCCGAAGCCACAGAAGTCGCTCAACAATTATTTAAAGAATACAATATCAGAACATATACTATTGGTGTAGGTAGCCAACAAGGAGAGCCGATACCAGTGAAAGTTGGTGCAGGAGTATCATATAAAAAAGATAATGAAGGCAATACGGTAATTACTCGTTTGAACGAACAAATTTTAAGAGACATAGCACAAGAAGGCAATGGGGTTTATATTCGTGCCAATAATGCATATCTCGGATTCGATGTATTGGAAAATGAATTGAATAAAATTGAAAAGTCTGAAATAGAAGATGTTACTTATGCCAGATATGAAAGTAAATATTATATTCCTTTGTGGATAGCCTTGTTTTTAATCGTATTAGAAATATTTATTTATAAACGTAAATTATTTAATATAAATATAATAGAAAGAGTTAAAAAAACACCAATAATGAAAATAAGTTTGCTATTTATAATATCAATGTCTGTTTTTTTCTCTGTATCTGCTCAAACAAATCAAGAATTGAAATCAATGCGTTCGGGCAATCGTCAATATCAACAAGCAGAAAAATTACATAAAGAGGTTATAGAATTACAAAAACAAAATAGACAAAGTAATCAATCTATTATTGCTGATAAAGAGCGAAAAGCCCAACAATTGTATGAATCGGCAAATACAGATTATATCAAAGCCAATACTTCAACAGGTAATTATTACAAAAGTCTTTACAATCAGGCTGCTACATTGTATCGTCAAGGAAAATATGAAGATGCTGTAAAAAAGTTGGAATCTGTTGTTGAAAATTCAAATGTAAGCGATAAAGTAAAAGCACAAGCCTATTACAATTTAGGTAATAGTTTGTTGAAATCTGAAAAATATGCAGAAAGTATTGATGCTTATAAAAAATCTTTGAAAGCAAATCCAAAAGATATGGATACAAAATATAATTTGGAATATGCAAAGAAAAAATTGTTAATGCAACAACAACAACAGCAACAACAACAAAATCAGCAAGATAAAAATCAACAAAACCAAGATAAAAACCAAGATAAAAACAATTCTGATAATCAAGACAAGAACAATTCTGATAATCAAAAAGATAATCAGGAAAACAAAAATAAACAAGAGCAACAACAAGAAAATCAATCAGAGCGACAAAAGCGAGAAATGGCAAAACGTCAGTTGGATGCCTTGCAACAAAATGAAAAACGAACCCAAGAAAAGGTAAAATTAGAAGAACGTAGTGCAAAACCTGTAAGACAAGAGAAAGATTGGTAGAAATGAGAAAGTTATATATAAAAATATTTGGTTTATTTTTATTATTTGTATTGTACAATGAAGCAATATTTGCTCAATTTACATGTAGTCTAAAGGCTCCTAATGAAGTTAATGTTGGTCAACCATTTCAGATAAGCTTTGTTCTGAATGAAAAGCCGTCATCGTTACCCAAAATGAATTTCCAAAATTTTTCAGTGGTAAATGGTCCAAGTGTAAGTTCTTCGTCTTCTGTATCAATTATCAATGGAAAAATGACTTCAAGTTCAACCAATACATATACCTATGTTTTAGTGGCTAATAAAGAAGGAACATTTACCATTCCTTCCATTACATTTTCTGCAAATAATGAACAAGCAAAATCAAATGCAGTAACAATTAGAGTTGTTTCTTCTTCAAGTACAAATAATAGTCAACAATCATATTCTTCTAATAATCAGAGAGATAATTCAGTGTCTTCAAGTTCAGTAGCCAATAAAGAAGATTATTTTATACGAGCCCACGCTTCAAATACACGTCCTTATGTTGGAGAAGAGGTTGTTTTGCATTACAAATTATATATAAGTACGCAAGTGCGTGGATACCAATTTAGTCCGACAAGTATGCCATCGGCAAACAATTGTTGGACCTATGAATTAGGTGATAAAAATCAAGAGCCGCCTCGTAGTGTTGAGACAATAAATGGTCGTCAATATTATGTTTATACAATAAGGTCTATAGCCGCTTATCCGCAAAAAAGTGGTTCTATAACATTAAGTCCTTTGAAAGCAGACCTTGCAGTTCAAGTGATAGTTCAACAACAGCGTTCTTCTGGAGACCCATTTTTTGATGCTTTTTTTGGAGCAATGTCTCAAGTTCAAAATATGACAATCCCTTTGACATCTAATTCTATATCATTGAATGTTAAAGAATTGCCAGCAGGTCAGCCCGTAGATTTTGATGGAGTAGTAGGAAATTTCCAACTAAAAAGTGCTTTATCTCGCAATACATTGTCAGCGAATGATGCGACGAATTTACAGATAACTATTTCAGGAAGTGGAAATTTACAATATATCAATGCACCTAAATTGAATTTTCCTGCCGATATAGATGTGCATGAACCCAAAGTTACCGACCGTATAAATACAACAAAATCAGGTGTAAATGGTTCTCGTACATTTGAATATGTGCTTATTCCTCGTAATGCAGGAGAATATCAATTGCCACCTGCAACTTTTTCATTTTTCAACAAATCAACGGGGAAATATCAAACATTATCAACAGAAAGTTATACCTTAAATGTAGAAAAAGCCAAAGAAGGACAAAATATGGTATATTCTTCTGCAAATAAAGAAGATATAAAGATTTTGGGCAATGATATACGTCATATTAAAACAGATGTTCAATTGAATAAAAATAGTAATATTTTCTTTGCAAGTTCGCTATATTTTGTACTTTTGTTCTTACCGATAGTATTGTTGCTTGTTTTTGTGATATTGCTTCGTAAAAAAATAGAAGATAATAAAAATGTTGTTCTTGTAAAAGACAGAAAAGCAGCAAAAACAGCAAAAAAACGGCTTAGAAAAGCAGAAAATTTATTAAAATTGGGCAAAAAAGATGAATTTTATGAAGAAATATCGCAAGTTTTGTGGGGATATGTAAGTGATAAATTTCATATTCCATTGTCTCAATTGTCTTTGGAAACGGCTGAAGAAAAATTGTTGGCACGCAATATGAATCCTGAATCTGTTGATATTTTTCTTACTACATTGAAAGAATGTGAATATGTGCGTTTTGCTCCTTCTGCGGATATTACTCCTGAAAAAATGTACGAAAAAACATTTATTTTTATCACAAATATAGAAAAACAATTGCGATAAATAAATTATAGTCGTAATTTTAATCCAGAAAGTAATGTATCGGGTTTGAATTGTAATACAGCGGTCATTTCTCCAGACATAGAATATCCACAACGTTCACATAAATTTAGTGTACTGCCACCGCAATCGGGGGTACGAGTGCCATCTAAAAATATGAAGTTGGAAACCCAACAATATTTTTTAAAATTATTTTTTTTCATCATTTTTAAGCCAGATTTGCTATTCATGATAGGGAATTTGTTTTTTTTCATTGCTAAAACTTCATCGATAACTTGTGTTCTTTTTTCCCAATCTAACCAAAGATGTTCAATACCTGAATATGGTGTGATAAAATTGATAGCGATAGATTGAATTTGAGGATTGTTTTTTGCATAAATGATAGCCTCTCGCACGTTGGTATAGTTTTGAGTGCTGACAACCATATTGACACATATTTTTTTTTGATTACTATTAGCAATATTTTTTTCAAGATTGGCAAATGTTCCTTTTCCACGAACAGCATCGTGAAAATCGTTGGTGCCGTCCATACTTACCCAAATAGAATCTGCTTTTACCCAAGAAAAATCTTTTTGTGCGTTGGTGGTAATGGTACACGAAAAAAAACCTATTTTTTTTGCTAATGCGATTAAATTATTGATATTTAAGTTTTTTTCTTTCCATAGAGTTGGCTCACCACCTTCAAAATCAACGAAACGAGCACCTTGTTGGTATGCGAAAGTTAATTCTTTTTCTATTGTTTCAATAGGCTTCATTGTTGGTGCTTGATGATTGTAAATTACACAATGTTTGCAAGAAAGATTGCATTTATCTGTGATAAAAATAACTGTTTGAAGTGGCTTTTTTTTACCTAAAAATTTTACTTGAAAAAACCAAAATGCTAAATATAAATATTGTCGAAACATATTGATTATAAGAATATTATTAAAGCAAGATTGATAAAAATAATGATAATTGCCAAAGAAGAAAGTAGATTGCGAGCCAAATACCAACGAATCATAAACCATTCCATGTTTGCTTGTTGAATAAGTTCCCAATATTGCATTGGTCCCATTAAAAAATGGCGTTTTATTTCTTGTTTTGGGTTTACAATAAAAATATACAATGTTTTAATGAGTATAATAGCGATAGGAATGGTTAGCCAAGTAAACATATACCAAATAGAAATCCATTGCAAGAGGCATGCAAAACCGACAATAATATAAGGTAAAGAAATGCAAAAAACACTAAAATAGAAACTCCATTTATTATTGTTGATAATAATAGGTATTGTTATTTTGTTCGTTATTTTGTCGGTGGTTTGGTCTATAAATGCGTGAACGTATGCAATATTAAATACAGCAATGCCCATAATAATAGCGGTAATCCAGAGAGTAGAAGAAAATGAACCACACGCCGAAAAATAAACACCGCCAAGCAACAAAGGTCCAAAAATCAACCCTGTGATAATTTCTTTGCCACCACGAGAAGCAAGTTTAAGAGGTTGTGCTGTATAAAAAAATCCTAAAAACGCTGTGATACAACCAATAAGTATGATTTGCCAACCTCTTGCAAATGTTATAAATATACCGATGGAAATAGCAATAAAAGTTAATATTGCAATACGGAAACGCAATTCTTTTAAAGTTACACGACCTTCTACTAAATAGGCACATTTTCCTCTTCGAGCCATGAGACCTTGTTCGGAAAGTTTTTCACGTATATTTTTTTCATCGTATTGAAAGTCAAAATAATCGTCTAATAAATTGACTGCTAAATGTGTGGCAATTACCCCAATAAGTGCCAATATGGCATATTCTATAGAAAAATTTTCAGAAGATAATGCCAAACTAATTGCTACCAATGTTGGTATAATGCTTTGTGGTAAAGCCACAGCATTAGCATCAAAAAACCATTGACTTATTTTTGACACGGTTTAGTTAACAATAATTTATATTGTTAATCATAAAGATGATTTACTTGACTACCATCGCGAGAAATAAAAACCTCCATATCTAAGCCTCTGTAGGTTACATCAAATTTGTAATAATCCTTTTCAGGGAAAAGATAAAATTCGATAAATTCGATGTCATCAATTCTCCAAGTAGCGTAAGGTGTTTGCTTAAAGGCTTGTTGAATATTATTAGGTAGTTGTGATAATTTACGATATTTCGTTTTTTTGGTAATCCATTGACAATTATCATCAAATTTCATGTCAACTTTTAAGCCATTAGAACGAAAATCAGCTGTGAGAAATCCGTCGTCGAATTCCCAATCGATAAATCGGGCATCAGGATAAAGTTTTTTTAGTGTTGCTTCGCATTCGGAACCATAAAATCTGTCGTGGCAACCGAATAATAACATCATAAAACCTGAGATTGCGATAAACTTAATTTTTTTCATATTGCTTTTTTTTTAATTAATTAATAAAATTTATTTAAGAAATATCTTTAACATCTAAAACATCACGGAAGACATTGCCCAAAAGCATAAAACAGAGTACTAAAAGCATAATTGCGATACCGGGAACTATTGCTAAATAGGCATAATCTAATATAATATATCCGTAATTTTCTTTAATCATGGTACCCCAAGAGGGCATAGGGGCTTGAACACCAATACCTAAGAAACTCAAACTTGCTTCGGTGAGTATGGCAGAAGCAAAATTGGCAGCGGCAACTACAATAATAGTTCCTGTGATATTGGGGATAATATGTTTGAAAATAATAGGAATACTTTTAAATCCTATTGCTTTTGAGGCTTCTATAAATTCTTTTTCTCGTAATGAAATCACTTGTCCACGAACCACACGGGCAATGTCTACCCACATGGTTAAGCCGATGGCAATAAAAATTTGCCAAAAGCCTGTTCCTAATGCGAAACTAATAGCGATAACAAGTAACAATGTTGGAATAGACCAAACAACATTTATAAACCACATAATGAAATCGTCTAATTTACCGCGATAATAGCCAGCAATAGCACCCATAAATACTCCAATAATTAAAGCAATGAAAACAGAAATAAATCCAACAGATAAACTTACTCGAGAACCTATAATAAGTTGGCTAACAACATCTCTTCCGTATCGGTCGGTACCTAAAAGATAGGTTTTGTATTTGATATTTTTTTTGACTTCTTTTTGTAAATCTCTGATAGATATTTTATGTGTTTGATTGTCTATGGTTACAAATTGGCAGATATTGTTTTGCGTAACTATTGGTTTATTTTCTTTAAGTGGATAAACCACATCGGCTAAATGGTATTTTTCTATATTGTAAGGGGCACTTTCATTGAAACGTTGAATAATTAAACTATCTTGAGAAAACGAATATTTTTCGATAGCAATTGGTGTACAATCGTTGATTTGTCCAAACAACATTTTATAAAAAATATTATGTTGTTCTATTGGTTGATTTTTTCTAATAGATGCTATTTGTATTTTGGTCAGTGGTTTTTGCAATCGAATTTCAAGGATTTGTTCGTTGGCGTATGGGGTACTGTCTGGCGTGATTAGATAGCCTAAAATTGCTATAATAGTGATAAAAAACAAAAAAAATAGCAGGAACATTCCTTGTCGATTTTTACGAAATCTCCTCCACGCTATCTTACTGATAGATTGTGATTTATATTCCGTCTTATTTTGAAAAAACAACCCCATGCTATAATTTATTTTGTCTTTGCAAAGGTAACATTTTTTTTTATAACATTTTAAATAGAGTTTATATTATGGAATATAAACTTCTAACAATTTACAATTATTGTTAGGGATTAATATCGTTTCTTCGATAGAGGCAGGCATAAGTACACATTCGCCTTGGCTGATAAATTCTTCGCCGTGGTCGCTATTGATTTTAGCACTACCTTCAATACAAATGTAAATAACAAAAGAATCTACGTCTGCGTATATTTTTTCAACAGGTTGGTCAAATTCTACAATGTTAGTTGCAAAATAAATACTATTGACAAGGTTGACAGATTTATTTTTTTGTTTTTGATAATCAATAGGTTGATTGTTGTTATCATCGAAATGTATAGCCTGACAAGCCTCTTCGATGTGCAATGGGCGAGTTTGTCCAGTTTTATCTTTTCTGTTGTAATCGTAAAGACGGAAAGTGGTATCGGAAGATTGTTGTATTTCTGCTAATAGCGTACCTTTGCAAATGGCGTGAACCTTTCCTGCTGGAATATAAAAGGCATCGCCGGCTTGAATTGGTAAAAAATTAAGTGCAGATGCTATTTGATTTTTTTGAAGTAAATTTTCCAACAATGGTAGGTTCATTGTGCGATTGAATCCGATATTAATTTTTGTATCTTTTTCTGTATCAATAATATACCACATTTCTGTTTTGCCAGAAGGCAATAAATGTTTTTGTGCATAAAAATCATCGGGGTGGACTTGTACCGACAAATCGTCTTGAGCGTCAATAAATTTTATCAGTAACGGAAATTCATTGCCAAACTTATCATAGATTTTTTCTCCAACCAAATCTCCCATATAAATTTCTATCAATTCGTTGAGTGTGTTTCCTGCTAAAAAACCGTTAGTTATCACAGAAGATTCTTCCGGAAGTCCGGATATTTCCCATGATTCGCCACAGTTTGCCAACGGAGAGAAATTTTTACCTAAGAAGGTGTTTATCTTTTGACCTCCCCAAATTTTTTCTTTGTATATGGTTTGAAATTTTAAAGGATATAACATAATTCTTGTTTTTTTTGCAAAGGTAACATTTTTTTTGCAACGTTGTTGCTTTTATATTTTTTTTCGGAGTATGAGCCTGTCGAAGACATAAGGTGTACACACATAGTGTGTTGATATAAATGAAACAATTGAGCTATGATTTAGATATTTAGTTTTATTTGATTTTTTATTAGGAAGAAATACTTACCTTTTAGGGCGATTAATTCATTATGGGTGCCACATTCGGCGATACGACCATTTTCAAGGACAACAATTTGGTCGGCATCTTGAACGGTACTTAATCGGTGAGCGACAATAAGAACAGTTTTTCCTTTAAAGAAATGTTTTAAATTTTCCATGATAACCCGTTCATTATTAGCATCTAAAGCATTGGTGGCTTCATCGAAGAAGATATAATCAGGATTTTTGTAAACGGCTCTTGCGATGAGAATACGTTGTCGTTGACCTTGACTGATACCTTTTCCTTCTTGTCCGATTTTGGTTTGAAATCCCAAAGGAAGAGAATCTATCATTTCGCGGATATTTGCCACTTCTGCGGCGAAAAATAATTTTTCCATATTGATAGACTCTTTTCCGACAGCGATATTGCGAGCGATAGTATCGGAGAAGATAAAACCATCTTGTAAGATGCAGCCACATCTATCTCTCCATAGGTGATGGCTGATAGAATTTAATGGAGTATTTCCGATACTAATTTTTCCAGCAGTAGGCGGATAAAAACCTAAAAGTAGTTTAAGCAATGTTGTTTTTCCGCTACCACTTGTACCGACAATGGCTGTTATTTTTCCTGAAGGGATACACAAATTAATATCTTGAAGAATATCGGAGCCATATTTTTCGTAACGAAATTGCAGTTGTTGAATATGCAAGGCTGGGGGAGATATTTTTTCGTTGACTATATATGGAAACTGATGAATTTTGTTTTCTTCGTCTTCTTCTTCATCTTTACGATTGTGTATTTCTCCTAAACGTTCTAAACTAATTTTAGCGTCTTGAGCAGATTGTATAAAGCCAATCATTTGATTTATAGGGGCATTCAATTGACCGATAATATATTGAACTGCGGTCATCATTCCTAAAGAAATTTCGCCATTGATTACTGCAGTAGCCGATACAAAGGATATTAAAATGTTTTTGGTTTCATTGATAAAAAAAGCACCGCTTTGTTGGTATTGACTCAATGCTAAACCTTTGATACTTATACGAAAAAGTTTTGCTTGAATATTTTCCCATTCCCAACGTTTTTGTTTTTCACAATTGTTGAGTTTAATTTCTTGCATACCTGTAATAAGTTGATATAGATTACTTTGTTCTGCGGAGGCTTGTGCAAATCGTTTATGGTCTAATTCTTTTCTTTTTTTCAAAAATAAGACAATCCATAGGATATAAAGCAAACTTGCAAAACAAAATACGGCAAAGAGTTTCCAACTATAAATAATTAATACAATACTGAATACCAATAAACTAACAAAAGAAAATAAGGTATTTAATGTTGCCGAAGTAAGGAATGATTCAATACGATTGTGGTCATTGATACGTTGCATAATATCTCCTATCATTTTGGTATCAAAAAAATGGATAGGCAATTTCATTAATTTAATAAGGAAATCGGAGATAATTGCAATATTGATACGCGTACTAATATGCAATAATATCCACGAGCGAATAAACTCGACAGCGGTTTCGGCTATATATAGCGTCAATTGAGCGATAAGCATAACGGTTACAAAATGAAGATTGCTATTGCCGATACCATAATCTACTATATTTTGAGAGATAAAAGGAAATATTAATTGTAACACTATTCCGAGGAGCATAGACAAAAATAATTGAACAATAATTTTTCTGTAAGGATTAAGGTATTTTAATATAAAACTCAATTTGGTTTTGTCACATTTTTCGTTTTCGGAGGTATAAAAATCGGGAGTGGGTTCTAAAAGAAGGGCGACTCCTTCTGGGGAATTATTGTTACTAAAATTTGTCCAAGAGGAAATAAATTCTTCTTTATTGTAGCGGATATGTCCAGAATTAGGGTCTGATACATAGACTATTGCATCGTGTTTTTTAGATTTTTTTATATCATAAAGAACTACAAAATGATTTTGTTTCCAATGAACAATACATGGCAAAGGGGCTTCGCATAGTTTGTCGAAACTTAAACGGACACCAAGTGTTTTAAAGCCTATACTTTCGGCGGCATAACTAATGCCAAGCAGGTTGACACCTTGAGGTCCTATATCACTTTTTTGGCGTAAAGTTTCTAAACT
This sequence comes from Bacteroidales bacterium, assembly GCA_045534635.1. GTDB lineage: Bacteria > Bacteroidota > Bacteroidia > Bacteroidales > WCHB1-69 > UBA1205. The sequence continues at coordinate 8,617 of JAZSKB010000028.1, read as the reverse complement.
ATAATGTTTTCCATAATATTGGGCTATCATTCGCAGACACGTTGGTCCGCAATCCATAGCATCTAATTGTTGATAAAAAGGAAATTTTTTTTTCATATATTTTATCTATATATTATACTTCTAATAGGATTTATAAATCGGTCGATTAGGCGTAAATCTTCTGTTATGATTTCTGCTGTGCCGGTCATTTCTTGACTAAATGGCAACGTTTTTTTGTAGGTAGTTTCCAAATGATTGGGGAAACTGACTTCGAGAATGTAAGAACGATTGCCTTCATTGTTTTGTAAGGTTACCAAAGATATTTTACGAATGACTACTTTTAGCATACCATATTCCATATAGGGGAAATTATCAAGTTTGATATTTACGATTTGCCCGATTTTAACTTTGCCGGCTCCTTGTTGGGGGAGGGCTATTTTGCCGATGATATTTGTTTGTTGTTCGGGAACTATTGTTGCGACTATTTCTCCGTTGGTAACATTTTGATTTTTTTGCCAATAAGAGGTAAACGTAACTTTGCCTTCGCAGGGGGATTTTAAAAGATAGGTTTGTTCCCATGTTTCGATTTCGGAAAGTAATATATCTCGGCTACCTTTGAGGTTTAAATTTAAGATATTTTCTTGTTCGGTAAATTCTTGTTCTAAATCGAAAATAGTTTGTTCCAATTGTAAAATACTGATTTTCTGACTGCTAATGTTTGCTTTGGAGGTTTCATAGGCTTGTTGTTGTTGAAGATAGCGACTTTTGCTGTTTTCGTATTCCAATTTAGCGGTTGCTCCGAGAGTATAAAGGGAGGAATCTATATGAAAAAGGGTGTTGGCGATTTCCAATTGTTTAAATTGGTTTTGGCATTGTTCTTCGGTATGATGAAGAATTTTTTTTTCGATAGCGATTTGTTTTTCGATTACTGCGATTTTTTTTCTATGGTATTCGGTTTGTAAAAAATAGGCGTAATCGTTTTTGGCTTTTAGATAGGTAATATATGCTGATTGGATATGTCCCAATTGCAAAATACTATCTTGCGGGGTTGCTTCAAGATGTTGATGTAGCCACAAAACATCTTGCCAACGGGCAGGATTTTCCAAAACGGCAAGCAAGGCTCCTTGGGTGATTTGTTCTCCTTCGTTGAAAAAGATGCTATCAATTTTTCCATCACAGCGGGCAGCGACTCCGGCTGGAAGATGTGCGGTTGTGATTGTTATGGGGGCTTGGATTACGTTGGGATATTTGATATAATAACTACCGATAAATAAACCAATAATAACTATAAAAATGATACTTATGCCATATCTTACTATCCATTTGGGAGGGCGTCCAAGGATTTCTTGCACAGAGTCCGAATATTGAAAATGATTTTCTTGTGGCATTAAATAAATATGTTTAACCTTAATAAATAGTTTTTGGATTAATATGATTTTTGAAGTTTCATTTGGCTGCTCTACCTATTAAGCACGAACATAGATAGAGCAGAATAAATGAAATTGGCATTGCCAATGTTGAGTATAAAAAGATACAAAACTTATTGAAAAAGATTTGTTTAGATAATTAGTCATTGTTCCAAATTTTTTGATTTAACAATAAGATTGTTTTTAATTTTCCATTTTTTATTGAGTTGTATGGAAAAGTGTTCAGGATAAGTTTTCGGACAAGCAAGTTTTATTTTTGGGGGTAGGAGTACATAAATTTTATCTGAAAGCAGACAACCATATCTTGTTGATAAATAACCGAAATCCCCACGGATTTCCATTATTTGGTAATAATTCTTACCATCGTTGAATCCGATTACCATGCTTGGATTAAAACCAAAATGGCAATTATTATAATCGATTATCAGCACCTTGTTCTCATTAATCGCTTGATATACATTTTTTTCTAATTGCAGTTTGATTTTAAAAATGGAATCTTCAACAATCAGAAGACTATCTACACCATAGTCAGCCCAAATTTGAGTACTATCTGTTTTTATACAATCTATTCCGTATATTTTCCATGTTAACATAGATAGAGATGACAATGTGTCAATATGATGTCTCCATTCGGGTTGCACATCATTAAGGAAAGCATAAACGGCTCCTACCGTATAGCCATACAAACGGGAATATGTTTTCGATTTTAGTTTAGATTCCAAATTCTCTATTAAACATTTGTTTATTTTTTCATTCGATGATAGGCACAATTTGTACATTGTGTAATCTGCTAATCCCTCATGTATTTCAAATAGATGTTCATCCATTGCTTTTTCTGGATAGATACGATTTCGTTGTTGTCGAAAAAATAATGCTTCTGATAGATACCGCTTTTTTTCTGTAGAATCGCTTGATAATGTATTTATTAATGCTCTTATTTCACACGAAATGAATACACGTGCATGGGGATTATCTAAATGGGAATTATTGTACACATATTTCCAACCTTTATTGCTTTGGAAAACATGAAACATTTCGTGTAAAAACGCTTGTAATCTTATAGAATCACCCTTAAATTCATAAGGAATCATAGCACAAACTGTGTCATTAATGGGATATGCACTTCCTGAAATTACTATAGAATCATTTAAATATCCATAATACAATCCTTTATATGGAATAGCATTAGAAAAAAGAATTTTGCAGTTACTTATCGCTGTACGGCATTCTTTTTTGGCAAATACCAACGGACAATACAGATTGTTTCCCCACAATTTTCCATTGTCTTGGTTACAAATTTTTTTTACTTCTGTAAAAATAGTCTCTGCTTCTTTCAAAAAAATGGTATCCAACGATTGTGCATGCATAAAACTATCAAACAATATTAAAAACAAAAAAAAATATAATATTTTAAAATTCAACATTTTTTAATCTTTTTATTGCACTTTCTCTATAATATTTACACATCGTTTTTGGGTATTTCAAAAGTCCACCTTCTATTCCAAAAGTATTTGCGAGGCATCCACCTGAACAAATATATTTCACGTTGCAGTTTTTGCATTTTTCTATATAATTAACATCGTTTGCAACTCGTAACATTTCTGCTTTTGGAGAATAATAAATATCCTTAAATGAATCGTTTAAAAGATTACCAAAACAAAAATCAGGAAAATGAAATGATTGACATGGAAAAACAAATCCTTCGGAATCAATGCTAAATGTTGAGGAAGCCGCCTTGCATGTTGTCGTTTTAAATGCTATACTTTGGTCATGATTCCTATTGTCATTGCAGAAAAATGTTTTTAATAAGTTATATTCTTTCAATGTAGGCATTTTCTTTTTTTCACTTTCTGCATTTGGTATAAATAGACTCACCATAGATGAATAACCATTGTTAGAACAAAATCGTTGAATATCATTTATCTTTGATAATTTACTACGCTGAAATACAGATGATATATTTAACTTTCCTTTTAATCCCAATTCATTTATGAGGTGTAAATTACTAATAAATACGTCATGATTAAAGCCTATACGCTCTTGAGGTTCTCCACTTAAATCATCACAACTGAAACTAATTCTATTAAATAATGGCAATACTTTATCGATGCCTTTCTTTTTATAATCCAATGTTGCATTTGAAATCAATTTCAAATGTATTCTGTTGTCATATAGCTTTATATATCTTACAATATCACAGAAGTTTTCGTATAATGTAGGTTCTCCTCCTGTCAGTATTATTTCAGAAGTATATGGTAAGATTTTATCAAGAATTGCTTTCCAGCTATCTAATGAAAGGTCATTAAATGAAGTTCTTTTATCTACATTGTAACAATATGAACATTTTAAGTTACATTTGTTAGTAAGGTGTAAATAAAAACTTTTCTTATATTTGTCAAAATATTCAAGCAAAGATTGTTTTGAAATATAATCTTCTTTAGTTGATAGAAAATCAATTTTTTTTAATTGACTTACAAATGATTTAAATCCTTTTAGTTCATTATTACTTAATTCTTTGTCTGTCCCTTTTTCTATATTAATGATATAATCAAAATATTGTTTTTGGGTATCATTGACTACTATGGGGATATGTTTAATTGAATTATATAAGATAAATTTATTATCGTTAATTTTGATAGTCAAAAAAATATCTTTTAACCTTTTATTATTCATATTATTATTTTATAAAGGGAGGATATGATATCCTCCCTAGTTAAACATGTTTAGATTAATTACCCTCTCCAAGTGGATATCCAGAACCTTGAATACAACCATTGCTTTCTGTTGCATTGCACGAACAATCTATGGGACAACTATTAAATGTTGGAGATTCAGGGGATTGTAAATTTTGTACAACAGATTCTCCCAAAACGGAACTAACCATATTAGGAGAAACAAAGAAACCTCCCGTGATTTTTTCTGGATTGTTAATTTTATTTGTCAAAAATTTTGCAATTTTGATTTTATCAGATTTCATTGTTATTTAATTTTTTAATTTTACCGTTTCCCATAGTCTTTTTTTCCACACAAAAAGGTATGGTAAAACAAATTTGTTATTTTTCTTGCTCCGAAAGCAAAAAAAGTGTTATCTTTGCAATTCGGTTGGTGCTATCCGCAAGTTAATGATAGTCTAATTAAACTAAAAATAGTCTAACTTTATGTGCCTGTGGAGGGAGAGACGTTGCTTTAAGTTAAAGTTGTTTTGAGTAACGTTCTCCTGCGAGGCACATTGCTTTTTTGCTCCATCTATCGACCAAGGCACGCTATAGATGGAGCATATACTATGAATTTGTTTTTGCCGATTGTAATAATCAAACTTTCCATACAAAGTGTAATTAAAAATCACTACAAAGTTATAAAAAATTTTTTTAATAAAAATCATTTTTAGCGTTTTTTTTTTTTTTTTTGTCTGTAAATCAATAAGTTACGTTTTGCGTTTTTGATGTAGAAAGCCCAAAAATCCATTTTTTTAGTATAAAATTTGCATCATTTTCGCAGGAAAATGGAATCAAAAATGCAATGATTAAAGCAACAAGCAAAATTGTATTCATAATGTTATTTTTTAGTTTTGTTTTTGTTTAGATAATTAGTCATTGTTCCAAATTTTTTGATTTAACAATAAGATTTTTTCATGATTAGGGATAAATTTAAAGTTCTTATCAAAAGTACCACATTCTTCTACGGGGACATAACCATTTTCGCTTTCCCACAATGCAATATATGGATTATAAGTACACTTGTAAGGTTGCGAATATACATTATTAGATTGTTTAAGAAAACATCTACAATCGGTACACATGTATCGAAATTCGCAATCTTTACAAACATCTATTTTATCTTTGTTAATCAACCAAATATCTTTAAATTTTGGATTTTCAATAATAGATTTTAATGTTGTATCTTGAACATTCCCATATATTTGTTTTGAAGAGGGACAATTTTTGATGTTACCATTAGAATCAATAAATAATTTTCGATTAAGACAAGAGTTATATTGTTTTGCTTCAAAAAATGTATCAATAGAAATGGAAAAATAGTGAGAAGAAATTTTTCCGCAATCATGTTGAAAATTAATATAATTTGTAGAATAGGAGATACGATAATCTTCCAAAAAAGGTTTATCTTGATAATTTCCAATTCCAATATGTCGAATTCGAGGAAAAGTATCCAAGATAGAAGTTAAGTTGGAAATGTCTAAAGAGTTATTATAGTTTAATAAAAATTCGACAGAAAATATACGCAATCCTTCTAATAGATTAGTCAAATCTTTTATAATAGAAGTTGTTGCATTGTCAGGTAAAAAGAATTGTATTGCATTGCAACGTAAATCGGATAATTGTTGTAGAATTGATTTCAAAGAAAATACTTTTTCTTTTGAAATACTAATTATACAATTGGTAATTTCAGAAGGAGATTCCCAGATGTTTTCCAAAGGAGGAAAGTTATCTAATTCATTTTCTTGCAATTCGTATGCGAATTCATTATCTAATAGAAATTGGAAGTAAGATTCTATAATATCATCGTATTGATGATTGTAATAGGCTTTCAATTCATCTATATTTTTATTAGGAAAAGAAGTTAGAATTTCGTATAAATCATTAGGAATGAAACAAGAAGACTTGGGTCTTTGTAAATCGTAAATACAAGTTCTTCTATATCCTTTAATAGGAATACAACAAGCAAATAAGCGGATAATTTTTTTCATAGTATTTTTGATATAGGTTTATGATAAGTATAAGAATCACATTGATTTGATTGATAAATATCAATGCTTATTTTAGGATTTTTGTTGTCTTTTTGAAATTGATGTATTTTAACATCTTTATACAACAGAGGAAAAACTCTGTTTTTCTCATCATTTATATGTTTGATAAAAGATTGTTTATTCATGGCAAAGTGTTTGTGCAATTTTCTTGTGTAAGTAATAATTACATGGAACAGACACCATGTCATATTGTCCTACAGGGTTAACTTCTAAAAAAACGTAATCAAAATCAGGAGTAACAATCATATCAATAGACCCAGTATCTAAATTCATTTTTTTCATGAATAGGTCTAATTGTTCTTCGATGTGTTTAGGTAATAAATAAGGAACATAACGATTGGGTTTATCGGTACTATAATTGCGAAAATCTAAAGCCGTTTGATGATTCTCTTGAGAAAAAATAGCCATAGAATAGCATTTTCCTTTTAGATAAAAAATTCTTAATTCATAGCGTTTGCATAGGTTATTTTGTAGAAGAGATGGAAAAAAACTTTTGTTCATATTTTCAATATCTTTGCTTTCTACAATACTTGTTGTTGTAAAAAAACGATACTCATTTATAAAAAAACACAAAACATCTTGTATAGATTTAGTTATACAAGATTTGTGTTCTTCGTAAAATTTGGATAAATCATTTTTTGAAGAACTTATTATTGTATTAGGAATTTTTAATCCAACTTGTTTTGCGATGAATAAACTAATTAATTTATTGGCATTACCTTGATGATAATTTCCTAAGAATGGTTTATTTTCAAGTAAGTAAACAATAAATTCTTTCATGGTTTTGCATTCATCAAGTAGGTGTTCTTCTATGTGTGAAGCAAAAGATGCATTAACATTAGAAAGAAAAGAAACATCAAAAACAAAACCACTACGACGAAACCAAAAAAAATCTACTTTAGATAAACAAAATTCTTTTTCTCCACAACGAATATATAATGAATATTCGTTGTCATTTATTTTGGAGTAGATAGAATTTATTGTATCGGTTTCGTTAATTCTAACAATATCTTTCCTCCATGCAATTAACCAATCCATTACATCGTTGGTCGAACAATCATACTCTTGTGAAACTATAACAATCATAAACTGTGAATTAAAAGAAATATGCCAAATACAAAACCCAATGAAGCTTTTTCTCTACTTTTTTGCCAAATGAGTGCCGCTTCTTCTGTAGTAGGATAACCAATAGCAGAACGGTTTTGATTAACAGAGGCTAATTTTTCAGAAGAAAATTCCTTATTTGCATAATAAGAGAACTTGTCATCTAATTCTAAATAGTTATATCCTCCCATCATATAACAACATTTTCTTACATAAAGTTCAGGAGTCATTTTTCCTTGAATCATCATTTGGTATTCATAATTGACAAAGGCGGTATCTGCAATATGCCAAATACATATAGGAGAAATTTGTATGTATTTGTATCCAGTATTGCGTTCGTTAGGATAATCCCATTTAGCAAGAAGTTGTTCAATGGCAATATAATTTAAACTATCAACAAAGAATATTTTTTTCTCTTTTCTTTTTAGAATAAAACCTCGAATAATTCCTTTTCTGACTTTTGTATCTTCTTTGTCTAAAGAATCTAATATTCTGAGGTATTCTTTGTTAATAGATTCATCTTCAATAGATTTATTGATTTCGGCTTGTTGGGCAAATTGTTGCCAACTTTTTGTTTCAAGATAGGGGAGCATATATGGTTTATTTAAGATATGTCCCAATCCGATACGTCCAGAAAACAGCGTAAGCGTATCGTAAATGTAGGCAGTATCTCCCACTAATAAAGCACAAATAAGAGAATTGATAAGTTCTTTTCTAAGAGGAAAATCTACTAAACGAAATGCTTGTTTGTAATAATCCAATGCATCTTCGTACTTGTCTTGACAAATAGCCACTTCTGCTTTGTTTTTTAACTGATAATAAGGAATATAGTTTTGTTGACTAAATCCATTTTTTGCGATAAAGATAATCAATAATAATAAAATCTTTTTCATTGTTAATTGTTTTTAATTAAGTTAATTAATAAGTTAATTAAGAAGATTTCCTGATTCGCAGGAAATCTTCTTATGAAAATGGATGACCTAATATGCGGAATTTGTTCTATTTTTAAGATATTCTCTAGTGGCTTTGTTACCATCAATAGGATCAGAACCATTGTATCCATTTTGACAATCTCCAGCATAGGTGCTTACGTATTTTACTCCTTCATCCCAAAATTTCACTTTAGTTAAGCAACCTTCTTTATTGTAATAATTTTTATCTTCTAAATCACCTGTTGTTTTGCTATGAGATGGTATCATTGTTCTTCCCCCAACGACAGAATGCATGTCGTCTATTTTGTGATTTTTGAAATTCTCTATACTTTCCATTGTTATTTAATTTTTAAATTACCGTTTTGCCATAATCTTTTTTTCACGCAAAAAGGTATGGTAAAACAAATTTA
>JAZSKB010000009.1:0-29732 GCA_045534635.1 Bacteroidales bacterium | reverse complement strand
GAACGTCATCGTGTAGAAATATATTCCTGAGGATAAGTTCGTTACGTCAAATTCTATGGTGTTTTTACCTGCCTGTGAATCTTTTTCTTCTTTATATAGTATTTGACCTGTGATACTTACTATCTGGAACATTACTTTTCCGGCACTTGGTAGAGTATAATTTACGATTGTGCTTCCCTTCGCTGGATTTGGTACATTTTGTTTCATACTGATTGTATTTAATACAAGCTCTTCTATGCTCAAATCTGTACATTTCTTCTCATAAATGAAACTTTCATAATTTAAAATTTTTTGTTTCAACGTTATAACTTTCACACCTACTCTCTTAACTTTTTTTGGGATTTTCGGCTTCTTCCCAAATTTTCCGCAAAGATAACATATTTTTTTTTTACAAAAAATAAAGAATATGAAATTTTTTTTTCACATCACAAAAAAAAATAATTTTCATTGTCTTTCAAACAAAAAAATCCAGTTATGGCTAATCTATAACTGGATTGAAAAAAATTAAATTCTCGTATATTATTGTTTTACTATTTTTACCGTTTGATTGTTTTCTTTGGATTCCATCTTCAAAATATAACACCCTACTGGCAACGCACTAATATCTATTGTATGTATCCCTTCTGTTAAAAATGTACTACTTACTTTTTTTCCACTAATATCAAAAATAGTTATTTGACAATTGTTTTCTATATTAATAGTGATATTATCGCTTGCAGGATTAGGATATAAACTCAATTGTTTCAGTAGAGTCTCTTTGATATTTGTTGTATAATTATACCAACTTCTATCTGACAATACAAAAGAACCTGATTGTTCAAAATAGTTCTCTTTACACAACAATCTTCCTTGAACATCATAAATATTCTTTTCTAATGTTGTTGATTCCATTCCTGAGAACAAGAATCCCATTTCCCTTGTTAAAATTTGGTTATTTGTATTATAGGTTGAAGTTATTATCATAAAAGATTCTGGTTGTCCATTCATTGTCATGAAAAATTCTGATGAAATACAATTGTGTTGATTATCATAACGATTTAGCAGATATCCAATAGGTATAGTAAAAACCATTTTTGTATAAAGAGCAATACTATCAATATCTCCATTAGTATTATAAAACGAACGTCCTGTAATAGCATCTATCGGCAATTCATTAGTATTTAATTCTATTGAAAAAGAATCACATAATAAAAATGAAGTTCCTAAAAAATCTTCAATAAACATAGATTCTAAATCTACCACATTGAAAAAAGATGATTTTGTGATGTTTTTAGTTGTTCCATCATATATCGTATTGATAACAAAAATATTATGATTATCATAATCGTATTTCCATTCAGTGGTAGATGTTGTATCAGAATTGATAATAGATACTATAAATGTAGGATTTTGTTTATTGTCGTAAGTATAAAATGTTTCTTCTGTAGAAGTATCTGTTTGTTTTGTTGTCATTAGCAAATTTCCTTTACTATCGTAAGTAAAATTTGTTGTTTCCAACAATGTAGAATCTACAAGAGAAGAAAAAGAATAGGTTTGACAACTTGTAGGTTGTTGAATTTGTCCTAATACAGAATAAACTGTAAAGAGCATAATAATTGTAAATAACTTTTTCATAAACTTTATTTTTTTAGATTAAACATTATAAAATTCTATTTTATAAACCTTTTCCAACGATATTTTCTATTTCTTCAACTGTTTTTGGAAGCGGAGAACCTAAAACTTTACAACCAGAATTTGTAATTAAAATATCATCTTCTATACGAATACCACCAAATCCAATATATTCACGAACTTTATCGTAATTAATATATTGTACAAATTTTTGTTCTTTTTCCCATATATTTATAAGTTGTTCTATAAAATAAATACCTGGTTCATCGGTTACAACAAAACCTTCTTTAAGTTCTTTTGCACAACGTAAACTACCATGACCAAATATTTTACTTCTTGATATAGTATCGTCGTAACCAACATAATTTTCTCCAAAATCTTCCATATCATGAACGTCCATTCCCAACATGTGACCTAGTCCATGAGGCATAAACAATGCGTGGGCTCCTTCTTGTGCTGCTGCCTTGTAATCACCTTTCATTAAACCTAAATCGGTTAAACCTTGTGTGATAATAGTTGTTGCTTGCAAATGAACGTCCCAATAACGAATACCAGCACGTGCCATATTAATGGCTTCCATATTGGCACGCAAAACTATTTCATAAATTTCTTTTTGTTTCTGAGAAAATTTTCCATTAACAGGAAAAGTACGCGTATAGTCAGAAGAATAACCGCTAACACTTTCTGCTCCCATATCCACTAACAACAATTTCCCATCTCGCAAAACTTGTTCATGATTATGATTATGTAAAGTTTCTCCATTTTGCGAAAGAATTATTGGAAAAGACACTCCATTTCCACCAGATAATGCTATCCCTTCGGCTATTCCTGCCAATTCGCGTTCTACTTTTCCTATACGACAGGCTTTCATTACAGAAGTGTGCATCATAACACCTAAATTACATACTTTTTCCATTTCTGCAATTTCTTCTTCTGTTTTTATTTCTCGTAAACCTACCACCGCTTTGATAAGTTCTACCGATGATTTTGATTTTATCTCTTCCAATGGTATATTAAGCAATTTGCTTAAGAATATACGATTATCATCTCGATATGGTGGAAAGTAATGAATAACACGACCTTGACTTTTTGCTTTATTGATATATTCTTGCAACGCTCCAAATGCATACACATGTTTTACTCCACAAGAACATGCTAAGTCTGCTATCGTTGGTTGATTTCCCATCCAAATAATATCATCTATTCCAAAATCATCACCAAACAATATTTCTGTTCCTTCTTCTACATCTATGGCTCCTACCAATCCCGGAATTTGCAATCCATAAAAATAAGTAAAACTACTATCTTGACGATACCTATAAGTATTTGAAGGATAATTCATTGATGCTTCATTATTACTTAAAAAGATAATAATGCCTTTATCTACTCGATTTCTAAGTTGTTCCCTACGATATTCATAAGTCTTCTTCTCAAACATATTTTATCATTTTAAAAAAATTACTTTGCAAAGATAACATTTTTTTTATAACTTTCTAAGTTGAATTTTTAATATAACATTATTTAGAAGTGTTTAAAAGTTTCTTTTGGTAAACTAAGAACATTATCCATTACAATGAGGTAATTTTTATAAAGAATATAAAAAAAGAAGTGACCTTATTTAGACCACTTCTTTACAAAACTTTACAAAAAAATTATAAACATATTCTTTTTTATTGTTGTTCTATTTCTTTTTTCTTAGAAAAGTCATATACTAACGAAGAACCAATAAAGATAGAAGAATAAGGTCCTAAAATGATACCAATTAATAAAGCAAATACAAAACCTCTAATAACAGTACCACCTAACAAGAATATTGCTAATAATACAACAATTGTTGTTCCAGAAGTATTGATAGTACGTCCCAATGTTGAATTTAAAGCGGCGTTCATATTTTCTCTATTTCCACGTTTTGGATACAATGTTTTGTATTCACGAATACGGTCGAAAATAACCACGTTATCATTGATAGAATAACCAATAATTGTTAATATAGCAGCAATAAACGATTGGTCAACTTCCATAGTAAAAGGCATTATTCCATATAAAATAGAATATAACCCAATAGTTATCAAACTTACATGAATCAAAGAAATTACCCCACCTAACCCAAATTGCCAATTGCGGAAACGTACAGCAATATAAGCAAAAATAGCGATAAGAGAAAAGAAAATAGCTAAAATAGCACCTCTTGTAATATCTTTAGAAACGGTTGCTCCAACTTTTTGAGAACTAATTAAACCAACATTTTGGTTTTGTACGCTAAAATCTTCTTTTGATACTTCTGTACCAAAGTATGGTTTTAAAGCATTATACAAATGAACTTCTGCTAAAGAATCTATCATAGTATTGTCTTCGTTGGCTCTCCATTTTGTAGTGATTTTTACTTGATTATCCGAACCAAAAGTTTTTACCTCAGGAGCAACACCTTCAAATTCTGTAGCTATAGCTTCACGTAATTCAACACTTTTTACAGGTTTGTCAAAACGAACCGTATAACTACGACCTCCAGCAAAATCAATACCGAAATCTAATCCTTTAACAGATAAAGAAACAATACCAGCTAATACTATTACACTTGAAAGTACATAGAATATTTTACGTTTTGACAAGAAATCTATTTTCGTGTTAGTAAAAACTCTTTCTGTTAATTTATTAAAGAAAGTTATGTTTATATTTTTGTCTAACATCCAAGTAAATACTAAACGAGAAATAAAAATAGCTGTAAATAAAGAGGTAAGAATACCTATTATCAAAGTAGTTGCAAAACCTTGTACAGGACCTGCACCAAAAATGTATAGAATAATCCCTGTAATAATAGTTGTTATATTTCCGTCTATAATAGCAGAATATGCCGCTTTATAACCATCAGAAATAGCCATTCTAAGTGCTTTTCCTGATAGCAATTCTTCTTTGATACGTTCAAAAATAATTACATTGGCATCAACGGCCATACCTAAGGTTAACACAATACCTGCAATTCCAGGCAAAGTCAGTACGGCTTTCAAAGATGCTAAGGTTCCAAAAATAAATAAGATATTTGAAATCAAAGCAATACTTGCTACAAGACCTCCTCTATTATAGAAGAATATAATATAGATTAATACCAAACAGAATGCTATAATAAAAGAACGGAAACTATCTTGAACAGATTCTTTTCCTAAAGTAGGACCGACAACTTCTTCTGATACAATTACAGCAGGAGCCGGTAATTTACCTGCTTTGAGTAAGTTAGCTAAATCTTTTGCTTCTTCTAATGAAAAAGCACCACTAATAGAAGAACGACCATTAGGAATAACATCATTAACGCGAGGATAAGAATAAACTAAATTATCTAAAACAATAGCAATGCAAGAACCAATATTTTCTTCGGTGATTTTTTTCCATTTTTTTGCACCTTCTTGGTTCATTGTCATACTAATTTCATTTCCAGAATGGTCATTGAAATCTTGACGAGCATCAGAAACAACTTTTCCGTCCAATACAGACCCAGTTTCTCCTGTTGCTTTAAGAGCAATTAATTGATGTATAGAAGATTTATCTTTTCCCATTTTAGCATGCCAACACAATTTTAAATCTTGAGGAAGCATATTTTTAACAATGTCAAGATTCAAAATTCTATTAATTTCAGCGGTATCCGATTCCATAGCATAACCAACTAATGGACCATATTTACTATTGTTATCAGGATTATTGTTGAATTGCAAACGAGCAGAAAGAGGATATTTTTTCAATATTTCTTCTTTTGTCATTTGAGTATTGTCATCAACAATTTCATTATCAACAGACAAACCTTCTAAAGAATCTTCTACTATTGTTGTATCGATATTTTCTGCAAGTTCTGTATCTTCTACAATAGTATTTTCTTCAGCGGTAAGTGTTGTAGAGTCATCTTCTACAACAAAAGCAACTTCTTCAGTATTTATTGCTGCAATTCTTTCGTCTATTTGAGCAAAAATTTCACCAATTTCAGAGAAATCATAAGTTTTCCAAAATTCCAAATTTGCTGTTCCTTGCAATAGACGACGAACACGTTCAGGTTCTTTTACACCTGGCAATTCTATCATAATTCTACCAGATTGAGCCAAACGTTGAATATTTGGTTGAGCAACACCAAATCTATCTATACGAGCACGTAAAACACGATAAGCATTTTCGAGAGCGACTTCAGTTTCTTCTCGCAATGCTTTCACAACTTCAGCATTAGTTGGATTGTTTTGAGATAATTCTATTTTTCTAAATATTGGTGCTAATTTAGCGTTTGCTGGAGCCACTTCTTTGAATGATTGCTCAAACAATGTAATGAAATCGTTTTGTGAAACTTTTTGTTTTTCTTTTGCTAATTTCATTGTTTGTACAAATAGAGAATCTTTTGCTCCGTTGCCTGCCAATGCTTCTACAATAGCAGGAACAGAAACCTCCATCATCACATTCATACCACCTTTAAGGTCTAACCCTAAATTAACTTCTTGTTCTTTACATTCTTTATATGTCCATTTGGCAAAACCAAGATTGAAAATAACAGAATCCGCCATACGAGACAAATATTCATTTTCTCTTGCTTTGTAAGAAGAGTCCAATAAATAACTTTCTGTAAAAGTATTGTCTCCTGCTTGTTGTTTTAACAATTCTTTAGTAGGGTCGTTTTGGGCATACTCTTTTGCTTTATTTTCTACTCTACGTGTACAATATGTAAACGATAATGAATATATGCACACTACGGCAAATGTTACAGCAAAAAATGAAATAAATCCTTTGTTTCTCATCTTTTTATTTAATTATTAGTACTTTATATATTTTTAAATTTAAATTTTTCCAATTTGCAAATGTAGCATAATTTATTGATTTATTGGCTACTTTTATCGTTTTTTTTCTTTTTTATAGTCATTATTTTTTATTACAAACACTTATTATATTGTTTATCAATGCGATACATTTTTTGTTGTGTAAAGAATATGGCAACTGTTTTGTTTCGACATATATAAAAATCATACTCAAAGCCAACTCTTTTTTATTCAATGCGGAATACAATAGGTATTTGTTTTTCCTATAAACTTCTCGCATAAGACGTTTTGTTCGATTTCTATCAACCGCTCGTTTGAATTTCTTTTTACTTACCGAAAATGCTACTTTTATATCAAGAGGCGATTCGTTTTCTTTTATGCAATAATAACAAACATAAGGATATACAAATAATGATTTTCCTTGATGAATAAGTTGTTGAAAATCTTCTCTTTTTGATAATCGTTGAGATTTCGGGAAACGCTGGAAAGCAAAACAAGAGCAATCCATTATCTTTTACGATTAGTCGTATATAAATATTTGTCTAAAGCCATAAAAATAGAAGGAATTTCTGGTTGAGGTGCCCATAATTTTACTTCTAAACCCATTTCTTGAGCCGCTTTTACTACTCTTGTTCCTAAGGCTGCTATCAACATTTCTCCTTGTTGAAAATCTGGATAACTTTGATACAACGATTGTATTCCATAAGGACTAAACAATACTATCATATCATAATCGTAAATATTAATATGCTCTTTTAAATTAGGAAATGTTATTTTAAACATTTCTGCTTTTGTGTATTTTATATTAGGTTTTGCATCTAAAAGACTTAACAATTGATTTAAACTTGTATCCATAGCACAAGGAACGATAATATTGTCTTCTGAAGAATGTTGTTCTATTTCTGCTACCAATTGTTCTGGGGTTCCATTTTTGGAATAAAATATTCTACGTTTGCGATAAGTAATGTATTTTTGCAAATATTGTGCTGTTGCTTGATTGGAACAAAAATATTTTGTTGATATTGGCAATTTTACTTTTGTTTCATTTACCATTTGAAAAAAGTAATCAACAGCGTTTTTGCTTGTAATGATTACAGAAGAATAATCTGCAATATTAATATGACTTTTTTTAAATTCTGCTAATGGAATACCTTCTATACTGAAAAATTTAAAAAAATCTACCTGAACTCCATACTTTTTTATCAACTCTGCATAAGGAGATTTTTCAACATTTGTAGGCTCTGGCTGAGAAAACAATATTTTTTTTATTTTCACAAATTTTATCCTTTTTTTAATTAATTACCTAATACATAAATATTTACTAAAAATTTAACACCTACACAAAGTGGTAAAATTTCGATTGTGCAAAAATATAAAAAAATTTCATACCATTGCATTTGTTTCTTAAAAATAAAAAAACATTGTACACATTTGCATAAATAAACAATACCAATAAGAATTATAAACAATGTTTTACTCCACTGTAAATTTTCTATATAATTGATAATAAATGTAATAACAAATAATATTATCGCTGAAACAAAATGAACGATTGTCGTTTGTTCAAAATATTGACGAGACAATGTTTTGATATGAAACAAAAAAGCAGCAAATCTAATTGCTACATAATTAAATATATAATACGTTAAAACAATTACAGTTACTATTATGAAAAATTTGAACGTAAAATTTATCTGCCAAACACTACTGACAAACGACAACAAAGTAATTACATATCCACATAAAATAACAAGAACAGAGGGAATAACTAATATTGAAGCAAAAATTGTTCTATTCGTTGTTAAAGAACTTATCTTTTTTGGAAAAAATGACCAAGATTCGTTATAAGATATTGCTTTCCGTAAAATTGCTAAACATGCACAAAAGAAAATTACAAAGATAAATAGCCAATCAACAGTTGTAACTTTTTTTTCTTTTATAACATATTCTGGTGCTGTTTTTTGTGTAAAAAAAGATGGAATTATTTGTGTTTCAACTATATCTTTTTCTTTTGTTGATTTATAAAAAGCATTTTTGAGATAATAATCCAAACTATCCGTTGTTGTACTATCAATCGCGGAAATCAATGGAACGGCAATGTTACTTTCAGAAAAACAACTCATCTTTTTAGAAAATATTACTATTTTGTTTCGCCCGAATTGCATCTCTAATTTTAGAAGCAAGTTCAAAATTTTCTTCTTCAACAGCCGTTGACAATAAATCGTTCAATACTTTTTCTGGAAATGTTATCAATTCTGTATTTTCATCTATAGTTGAATATAGCGATGATTTACTATGATTTTTTCTATTTTCTTCATCATAAAAATCATCTACATTATAATATTCTTCCTCTACGTCTGTTTCTACAAAAGATTTTTCCATTTCTTCTATAGGCATTCCCACTATGTCTAAAATAGATTTCTCTATAAAAATAGGCTTCCCTTTTGCTATTGCCAAATTTAAAGCATCGGAAGGAATAGCTTCAAATTCGTATATTTGTTCATCTTTTATACAATAAATTGTGGTATAAAAAACGCCTTGTTTCAATTTATGAATATAGATTTCTTGTATCTCTATTTCAAATCTTTCCAATATATCGAAAAGTAAATACGTTGTTTGAGAACGTTTAATAGATTCTTGTTTTAAGATGTTGAACAACATTTCTGCTTCTGCATCGGAAACAATAATTGGAAAAACTATCTTCTCATCTATTGTTTGAAGCAATATCATATTTGTATATTCGGCTTCTATTTCTATTATACTTTTTATCTTTATAGCGACTTTCGACATAATTTCAGAAATATCATTTAGAGAAGATAACGAAAAAAAATATTTTGTATTGTTTTATTTCCTATAAAAATACTTTCTTTATTCCTATAAAGTTATAAAAAAATAATTTTACAAAAAAAGAAAGCGAGACTCGAAAGCCCCGCTTTAAATGTTTTCACAACGGAATAATCCTTATTGTGAATTGCTTTAAATTAATTGTTTGCAAAATTATAAAAAAAAATAATACAAAATATCAAATATTGAAAAAAAATTAATGTAAATTTGCAAAATAAAAAATTAAAGCAAATAGAAATTAACTTTTTTCATAAATAAACATAGTAAGATATGAAGAAAATATTAGGACTTGACCTTGGCACCAACAGCATCGGCTGGGCAGTGGTGAATGTAGATGAGAACGGGAATCCACAGAACATTGAAGGCATGGGAAGCCGAATTGTACCTCTTTCGTCAGATGACACGAATGAATTTACAAAAGGAAATGCGATTTCGAAGAATCAGTCGCGTACAGAAAAACGGACTGTGCGTAAAGGGTATGATAGATATCAATTGCGTAGAGAGTATCTAACTTCCGAATTACGCAAATTAAACATGTTGCCTGATGAAAGATTGATAAAACTTCCAGTTTTAGAATTGTGGGAACTTAGG
The DNA here is from genome assembly GCA_045534635.1 of Bacteroidales bacterium. Lineage (GTDB taxonomy): Bacteria > Bacteroidota > Bacteroidia > Bacteroidales > WCHB1-69 > UBA1205. Next base: position 19,905 of record JAZSKB010000009.1, on the reverse strand, counting down.
GCAAAAGCAGCTACTCAAGGGAATCAATTGACTTTGCCAGAAATAGGGCGTGTCCTGTATCATATCAATCAAAAGCGAGGCTATAAACATGCTAAATCTGACGAAAGTGCTGACACAAAACAAAGAGCATATGTTGCTGAGGTTAATGCCCGTTATGCAATGATAATGGATCGAAATCAGACTATTGGACAATATTTTGCTGAAAAACTGAAAGAAAATGAAGTAGAAACACCCAATGGGAAATTCTATACTTATAGAATAAAGGAACAAGTATTCCCGAGAAGGGCCTACGAAGCGGAATTTGACCAAATTATGGAGTGTCAGAAGGTGTTTTATCCAGAAATTTTGACTGAAAAAGAAATTGATAAATTGCGTAATGAGATTATTTTCTATCAACGAAAGTTGAAATCCTGTAAACATTTGGTGTCAATTTGTGATTTTGAGAAGCGTGAATATGAAAATAAAGAAGGTAAAATGGTTTTCGGCGGACCTAAGGTTGCTCCGAAAAGTTCGCCGTTATTTCAAATATGTAAAATATGGGAAGCAGTAAATAATATAACTTTGAAAAATCGCAAGAATGATGAATTGTATATAACATTAGATCAACGTAAAGTGATGGTTGATTTTTTGGATACACACGAAAAACTGATGTTGAAAGATCTGTATTCCATTCTTGGAATCAGCAAACAAGATGGCTGGTGGGGCGGAAAGGCTATCGGAAGAGGACTGCAAGGAAATACGACAAAAATAGCATTAAAAAACGCACTTGGTGATTTTGAAAATGCAGAAAAGTTGTTGCAATTTAATCTAAAGAATACTGATAGCGGGTTGATAGATGAGGTTACAGGTGAAGTTATTCAAATGATTGATGCCAAGGTGGAAAAAGAACCTCTATACGATTTGTGGCATACCGTGTATTCAATTTCGGATAAAGCAGAATTGGCCAATGCTTTAAAAAAGAAATACAATATCTATGATGAGGACATAATAAACAGGCTATATGCCATTGATTTTGTCAAACAAGGATTTGGCAATAAATCTGCAAAAGCCATGCGTAGAATCTTACCGTATTTGCAGCAAGGATTGAAATATAGTGATGCTTGCGAATATGCGGGATTCAGACATTCTGAAAGTTTGACAAAAGCAGAAGCTGATGCACGACAGTTATTAGAAAAGTTGCCTCCAATTCAGAAAAATTCACTTCGTCAGCCGATTGTAGAAAAGATTCTCAATCAAATGATTAATGTTGTCAATGCTTTAATGGTTGAATACGGACAATTTGAATCAATTCGAGTAGAGTTGGCAAGAGAATTAAAGCAAAGTAAGGACGATAGAAATGCCACCTTTTTACAGAACGAGGCTATGGAAAGACTAAATGAGGCTATAGCCAAACGTTTAACTTCTGAAGGCATAACGCCAACAAAAAGGATTATTGAAAAATATAAATTCATTTTCCCGACAAAAGGTTGCATCGACAAAAAAACAGGAAAGTTTGTAACCAAAAACTTTGACGCTTTAGCAACAGTAAATCAATGTATTTATTGTGGAAAGCCATTTTCTCTAAGCGCTGCCTTAAATGGTGAGGGTTATGAAATAGAACACATTATTCCACGCGATTTACTTTGTGATAATTCGCAAAGCAACAAGGTATTATCGTGCAGAAAATGTAATTCAACAAAAAACAATCGTACAGCATTTGATTTCATGCGCAGTCAAGACAAAGCAGTGTTTGATGCCTATATTGAACGAGTTGAAAAATGGTTCGACGATGGCATTATTTCTCCTTCTAAACGTGAGCGATTATTGATTTCACATGAGGATTATTTGGAGCGAAAAAAGAAAGGAAAAACAACCGAGGAAGATAAGAAGTATTGGGAAGAGTTTGTTTCGCGTCAAGCGGGTGAAACGCAATATATTTCGCGTGAATCAATTAGGATATTAAAACAATGTTGTAGAAACGTGAATGCTACAAGCGGAACAGTAACTGCCACATTACGCCATCTTTGGGGATATGATGAAATCTTACATCAACTCAACTTTGAAAGGTACAAGCAGGCTGGATTGACAGAAACCGTAACATGGACAAGCAATCATGGTAAAAATGAACACTCCAAAGAGCAAATAGTAGATTGGTCGAAGCGAATCGACCATAGGCATCATGCTATTGATGCTTTGGTTGTGGCTTGCACTCAACAAGGCTTTATTCAGCGTATTAATACACTAAATGCGGATGATACAAAGGATTTGATGAGAAAGCAAATAGAATCGGCAGGAATTAAGTTTGAAGAAAAAAAGGTGTTGCTGGATAAATATCTTGCTTCATTTGCACCGTTTACAACGAAAGTCGTCGCTGATGAAGTGAACAAAATCCTTGTTTCATTTAAAGCAGGAAAAAAATCCGCTTCAACTGGAAAACGAATTAAATATGTCAAAGGGAAAAAAGAGGTGTTGCAAGAGGGTATAATTATACCACGCGGCGCATTACATGAGGAAGGTGTTTACGGACAAATTGAGATAAATGGGGAAAAAGAGATTGTGAAAAAATACAAGTTAGGCAAGGGTGCACAAGGATTTGTTTTTACTGGGAAAGAAACTTATGAGGAAAAAGTAAACAAAAAGACAGGGGAAGTTCAAGTTGTTGATAAAATCAAGAATGTTCTTGACTCTATTGTGGACGGAAATATACGTGCCAAAGTTTTGCAACGTTTGAATCAAGGATTTGAAGAAGGAAAAGATTATAGGAACAATGTAAAAAAGGCTTTGGATAATTTGAACAACTTGGACAAAGATCCAATTTTCGCAGACGAGAACAATACTATACCGATTCGTACTGTTCGCTGCCGTACAGGATTGTCGGCTGTAGTTCCCGTAAAACGCAACGAACAAGGTAAGCCTATTGGCTTTGTCAAACCTGGAAACAATCACCATATTGCTATTTATCAAGATAAGGAAGGGAAACTCCAAGAACACGCGGTGACATTTTGGCACGCCGTGGAACGCAAGAAATATGGGGTACCAGTCATTATTGAAAATCCAACTGAAGTTTGGGATAGTATTATGGACAAACAACTTCCTGAATCGTTCTTGGAAAAGTTGCCTGATGTAAATTGGACTTTTGAAATGAGCCTTCAGCAAAACGAGATGTTCGTATTGGGAATGGAAGATGAAACATTTGAGAATGCTATACGAGAAAAAAACTATTCAATGATTGGTGCATATTTATATCGTGTTCAAAGCATCTCGGAATCGGATTATTGGTTTAGATTGCATATTGAAACGCAAAATGACAAAACCCCATCAGCAAAATTAGCAATGAAATATCATAGAGTGAATAGTTTAAAAGCCTTTTATGGACTGAATCCACATAAAGTATATGTTTCTGTGATTGGTAAAATTAAAGAATTATGAGCGACACCAAACAAGACACAGGCCAAATCCTCCTCTATCAAACTTCTGATGGGGAGGCAAGAGTAGAGGTTCGGCTCATTGATGACACCGTTTGGCTCACGCTCGACCAGATGGCTGAACTATTCCAGCGCAACAAATCGACTATATCGAGGCACATCAAGACTGTTTTTGAGAGCGGTGAACTGAGCAGGGAAGAGGTTGTTGCAAAATTTGCAACAACCACTCAGCACGGTGCGATTGTTGGAAAAACGCAGACACATTTAGTTGAGTTTTATAACCTCGATATGATTATCAGCGTTGGCTATCGCGTCAATTCGCATAGGGGCGTACAGTTCCGCATGTGGGCCACGCAGGTGTTGCACGAGTACATGGTGAAGGGTTTCGCCATGAACGACGACCTTTTAAAACGTGCAGGCGGAGGCAACTATTTCGACGAGTTGCTTGCCCGTATCCGCGACATTCGCTCGTCGGAGAAGGTTTTCTATCGTAAGGTGCTCGAAATATATGCGTTGAGCATCGATTATGACCCTCGAACGGAGGTTACGCAGCGTTTTTTTGCCACGGTGCAAAATAAGATGCATTTTTCGGCTCATGGGCACACCGCAGCAGAGGTAATCTTTGAGCGGGCTGACGCAGACAAGGATTTCATGGGGCTGACAGTATGGACAGGCTCATTGCCCAAACGTACTGATGCCGAGGTTGCAAAAAACTATCTAACTGTCGATGAGATTGATACGCTCAATCGCATTGTGTCGTTGTACTTAGATTTTGCAGAGTTGCAGGCAAAGAATCACACACCTATGTATATGAAGGATTGGATTCAGAAGCTTGATGATTTTCTGAAACTCTCGAACAGACAGCTGCTCACGCATTCGGGCAAAATATCAGCCGAGATAGCCAAACTAAAGGCCAACGAAGAGTACGACAAATACCACGAACGTACAAAGAATCAGTTGTCGCCTGTTGAACTCCACTTTATTGAGAGTTTTGAACGCAAAACTAAACAATTAAAAGACAAATAGTTATGAGTAACATCAAACTATTCCAAGACAAGAAGATAAGAGCGTATCATGATGAGATTCGGGACCAATGGTATTTCTCAATTATTGATACAATTGCTGTTCTGACAGACAGTACGATTCCAAAACGCTATTGGAGTGACCTGAAAAAGAAGCTGTTAAAGGAAGGTTTTCAGTTGTACGAAAAAATCGTACAACTGAAATTTGAAGCTTCTGACGGAAAAAGATATGCGACAGATTGTGCAGAAACTTCGATTTTGCTTCGCATTATCCAATCCATCCCCTCACCCAAGGCGGAACCTTTCAAGCAATGGTTGGCACAGGTCGGATATGAGCGTATGCTCGAAATCGAAAACCCCGAACTGGCACAAGAGCGGATGAAGCTGCTCTACGAACAAAAAGGTTATCCCAAAGATTGGATAGACAAGCGTTTGCGAGGAATTGCCATTCGTCAGAACCTAACCGATGAATGGAAAAAACGAGGCATTACCGAAGAACGCGACTTCGCAATCCTCACTGCCGAAATTTCAAAAGCGACTTTCGGCATGACACCGTCAGAATACAAGGAGTTCAAGGGATTGACCAAGAAAAATCAGAACCTACGCGACCACATGGACGACTTGGAACTGATTTTCACAATGCTTGGCGAACGTGTAACAACAGAAATTTCCGAAAAAGAACAGCCTGAAACATTTAATGAAAACAAAAAGGTGGCAAAAAGAGGCGGAAATGTGGCTGGTGTGGCAAGGAAAGAGACCGAGAAAGAACTTGGCAGAAGCGTTTCTACACCGAAAAATTTTCTACCTAAAAAAACTAAAAAAGAAATAAAATAATCCATTATGATTAAGAAAACACTTTGTTTCAGCAATCCTGCCTATTTATCATTAAAAGATTGTCAATTGGTGATAAAATTGCCAGAAGTAGAAAAAGCAGAACTTCCCGAATCGTTTAAGAAATCGGCAGTAACAACAATTCCAATAGAAGATATTGGCGTTATTGTTTTGGATAATAAACAAATAACAATAACACAAGGTTTGATAGAAGCATTATTGGAGAACAATTGTGCTGTAATTACTTGCGATAAAAGTCATTTGCCAATTGGTTTAATGCTTCCCCTTGAAGGCAATACAACACAAAGTGAACGATTTAGGCATCAGATAGAATTATCTTTACCTTTGAAAAAACAATTGTGGCAACAAACGGTACAAGCGAAAATAAGCAATCAAGCGGCAGTATTAAAACGTTTGTATCAAATAGATGATGGCTGTATGAATGTTTGGATAAATAATGTAAAAAGTGGAGATAGTACCAATATAGAAGGAAGAGCAGCAGCATATTATTGGAAAAATATGTTCCCAGAAATCACCAATTTTGTTCGAGATAGAAATGGAGTTTCTCCTAACAATTTATTGAATTATGGATATGCCATTCTTCGAGCGATAGTAGCGAGGTCATTGGTTAGTAGTGGCTTGTTACCAACATTGGGAATACATCACCATAATAGATACAATGCCTATTGTTTAGCAGATGATATAATGGAACCATATCGTCCGTATGTTGATGAATTAGTAGGCAATATTGTATCACAAAATGGTCATCCAGAGGAATTAACAACAGAATTGAAAAAAATATTGTTAACAATTCCTACGATAGATGTTTGTATCAATGACCAAAAAAGTCCATTGATGATTGCCACAACACAAACAACTGCCTCACTTTACAGATGTTTTAGTGGAGAATCCAGAAAAATTGTTTATCCGATAATGGATTTAAATAAAAGATAATGCAACGTTTTAGTGAATATCGAATTATGTGGATTTTAGTTTTTTTTGATTTGCCAACAGAAACCAAAAAAGACCGTAAAATGGCATCAGATTTTAGAAAAAATCTTCAAAAAGACGGTTTTACAATGTTTCAATTTTCTATTTATGTAAGACATTGTCCAAGTATGGAAAATGTAAATGTACATATAAATAGAGTTAAAAATATGGTTCCCGAAAAAGGAGAAGTAGTCATATTGCATATCACAGACAAGCAATTTGGTTCTATGGAAATTTTTCATGGAAAAAAGGTTATTCCTACAAAACCGCCATCTATTCAGCTGGAGTTATTCTAACAAATAGAAATAAAAAAACAAAAAACGAGAGTGAATTTCAAGTACTTACACTCCCGTTTTTTTTATTCTAAAACAGTATGTAAAATGTTGTTTTTTAATCCTTTACAGACAGTGTACTGTTTTAGACTGCAAAGATACAATTAATTTGAAAGCAATTCACAACAATAAAAATTTAGCGGCGTCTTATTTGCAAACTGTTTTAGACTGCAAAGATACAATTAATTTGAAAGCAATTCACAACATATTATCAAGTATATGTAAAAGTTCCCGACTGTTTTAGACTGCAAAGATACAATTAATTTGAAAGCAATTCACAACAACTGGCCATAATAATATCTAAAAGCTTGTACTGTTTTAGACTGCAAAGATACAATTAATTTGAAAGCAATTCACAACACCCGCAACATACTCAGGTCGACCAAGGCGACTGTTTTAGACTGCAAAGATACAATTAATTTGAAAGCAATTCACAACTGCTTAATTAATGTTTGTAACTCCTTTTTACTGTTTTAGACTGCAAAGATACAATTAATTTGAAAGCAATTCACAACAACACCAGAAAAAGGGTCAGCATTTCCAGACTGTTTTAGACTGCAAAGATACAATTAATTTGAAAGCAATTCACAACTGCATGTTTGCACGCGCAGCTTGACCTTGAACTGTTTTAGACTGCAAAGATACAATTAATTTGAAAGCAATTCACAACTTAAACCTTCCAAAGTCTCATCACCATTGCACTGTTTTAGACTGCAAAGATACAATTAATTTGAAAGCAATTCACAACTCGCCTTGAAATGTATTAACACCCGAAAAAACTGTTTTAGACTGCAAAGATACAATTAATTTGAAAGCAATTCACAACAAGGTCGTTATATCAACAGCATGCCTTTTCACTGTTTTAGACTGCAAAGATACAATTAATTTGAAAGCAATTCACAACCGATTGCTTCATCACTAAGATCTTTAAACAACTGTTTTAGACTGCAAAGATACAATTAATTTGAAAGCAATTCACAACTGAGGAAGAAGCAATTTTAAGAATAAAAAAACTGTTTTAGACTGCAAAGATACAATTAATTTGAAAGCAATTCACAACTAAGACGCAGCAAGGTTTTTGTTTATTCCACTGTTTTAGACTGCAAAGATACAATTAATTTGAAAGCAATTCACAACCTATTGCTTCATCACTAATATCATTGAAAAACTGTTTTAGACTGCAAAGATACAATTAATTTGAAAGCAATTCACAACAATATGCAAATTCAAATGGCACAATTTCTACTGTTTTAGACTGCAAAGATACAATTAATTTGAAAGCAATTCACAACATAAGAGAGAATGGGCACTTTTCCACCAAACTGTTTTAGACTGCAAAGATACAATTAAGACTGTTTTTAAGCATACTATAATTTGTGATTAATATAACTTTAACATAAAAAGTAAAAACAAATTATGTAATATTTTATCCAAAAAGTGTGATATTTTTTTTTAGTTGGTTGTAAACATGTCAAAGAGATAGTCTTTCAAGAAAAAATTTGCAAAACATTTTACGGTTTCTACAAAAAATGTTATCTTTGCAAAATATTGTTGAAAAATGAAAGTAAAACGTTATTTAGCGATTGTTGGTTTCTTGTTGCTGATAATTCAAATATCAGCTCAAGAGCGATTTGTTTTTAAAGGTCGTGTAGTAGATTTTGTTACAGTACAACCATTGGAAAACGCTTGTGTTCACAATATGTCTTCAGGAATGATGACCTTTTCAGACAAACAAGGCAATTATGCTATTAGAATAAAACAAAACGATACTTTGGCAATAACAAGAGTAGGATTTGAAATGGAGGTAATTGTAGCAACAGATAGTGTTATTCAATTGAAAAACAATTATTTTATTCGATTGGTAATGAAGTCTATTATGTTGAAAAACTTCACTGTTTATGCAATGAAACCATATCCTCTTTTCGTAAAAGATTTAGCAAAAAAAACACCAAAAGAAAAAGTAGAAATAGATGTTAATTTAAGTGAAGAAGAAAAAGCACAATATTCGAAAAAGTCAGAGAGTGGAAACCTGTTGGCAAATACGCCATTGGCATCACCGATAACATTTCTGTATGAAAAATTTAGCCGTAAGGCAAAATTAGACAAAACCTATCAGGAGATGGTAAAAAATCAAGATGAAGTCATTCGATTATCTCAAAAATACAATAGAAATATAGTTCAACGAATTACAAATTTACAAGGAACAGAATTAGATGAATTTATGCTTTATTGTGCGTTTTCTTATTATACATTGGCAATATCTTCGGAAGTAGAAATTGAAAAAATGATTTCCAAAAAATTTATAGAATATAAAAAAGGTGTTACAAACAGATAATAATCCTCTTATTTGTATTGTTGGACCCACAGCTTGTGGCAAAACAAATTTAGCAGTTAATTTATCACAAACAATTGATGCAGAAATTATTAGTGTAGATTCTCGACAAGTATATCGAGGAATGGACATTGGTACAGGGAAAGATTTACAAGAATATATCATCAATGGTCAACAAATACCATATCATCTGATAGATATTGTAGAAGCAGGATATCAATACAATGTTTTTGAATATCGTCAAGATTTTGATAAAGCATATCAACAAATAACACAACAAGGAAAAAAAGTAGTTTGTTGTGGCGGAACAGGAATGTATATAGAAGCAATTTTAAAAGGTTATCGTTTGGAGCAAGTTGATAAAAATGAAGAGTTTAGAAAACAATGCGAAAATAAAACCAATCAAGAATTGATAGAAGAACTTCAAGAATATAAAATTTTGCACAATGTTAGTGATATATCTGATAGAGAAAGACTTATAAGAGCATTGGAAATAGAAAAATATTATAGAGCTCATCAACCGAAAACATTTCCACAATATAAATATTATCTTTTTTATATAGATATTTCACGAGAATTATTGAGGAACAATATAGCAAAACGATTGCAAGAACGTTTACAAAATGGAATGATAGAAGAAGTGGAAAAATTGATTGAACAAGGAATAAGCATAGAAACATTAAAATATTATGGTTTAGAATATAAATTTATTGCACAATATTTATCAAAAGAAATAGATTTTTCTACAATGCAAAATCTTTTGCAAATAGCAATATGTCAGTTTGCCAAACGTCAACAAACATGGTTCAAAAAAATGGAAAGGAATGGCTTTTTGATGAACAAAATACCATTTGATTGGACAATAGAAAAAAAACTTTCGTTTATTTTAGATAAAATCAAATAAAAGTTTTTGTTAATATTTTTCTTGAAAAAAAGATAAAGGATTCATTTAATAATGCTACCTTTGCATATAAAAAAAAATAGAAATTGACAAAGTTGAGAGAAACAAACGAGACCCCATTAATGAAACAATACAATGCTTTTAAGGCAAAGTATCCAGAAGCTTTGTTGTTGTTTCGAGTGGGAGATTTTTATGAAACATTTGGAGAAGATGCGATAAAAACATCTAAAATATTGGGAATAGTTCTTACTAAACGAAGCAATGGAGCCGCTGCTGATATGGAATTAGCAGGATTTCCATATCATGCTTTGGATACTTATTTGCCAAAATTGGTCAGAGCAGGTTTCAAAGTGGCAATTTGTGACCAATTAGAAGACCCAAAACAAACTAAAACATTGGTAAAAAGAGGTGTAACAGAATTGGTTACTCCGGGAGTATCGTACAATGATAAAATATTAGAAACTCGTCAAAATAATTTTTTAGCCGCAATACATTTTGGACAACATGTTGGTGTTTCATTTTTAGATATTTCTACAGGAGAATTTTATGTCGCCGAAGGCAAAGAAACATATATAGATAAATTGTTACAAAGCTTTCATCCAAGCGAAATAATTGTAGAAAAAAATCAATTATCTCAATTCAAATCTATTTTTGGAGAAAAATTTTTCTGTTCAACATTTGAAGATTGGGTTTTTACTTCTGAATTTACCCAAGATTTATTACTTAAACATTTTAATGTCAATTCTTTCAAAGGTTTTGGTGTAGAAAATATGGTAGATGCTTTGGTTGCAGCAGGAGCAGCAATGCATTATTTATTTGAAACTCAACACAATAGTGTTTCTCATATTACCAAAATATCTCGTATTGATGAAAGCAATTATGTATGGTTAGATAGATTTACAATACGTAATTTGGAAATAATAGAATCTGCTAACAACGAAGCAGTTACGTTGTTGAATGTAATAGACAAAACCATTTCTCCAATGGGTTCTCGTTTGTTACGGAAGTGGCTTTTGATGCCATTGAAAGACAAATTGGCAATAGAAGAAAGATTACATTTAGTAGAATTTATGATTGACAATGAACGAAAAACATCGTCAATTCAAAAACAAATAAATCTTATCGGAGATTTAGAACGATTGATATCAAAAGTAGCAGTATCAAGAGCAAACCCAAGAGAATTGATTCAAATGAAAAAAGCCCTTTATGCTGTTGAAGAAATAAAGAAAATTTTACAAAGTATTGATGATATTGGTTTTCAAAAATTGGAAAGTCAAATCAATCTTGTAAAACCAATAAGAACAAAAATAGAAAATACACTTTGTGAAGACCCACCAGTAAATGTTCAAAAAGGAGGTGTTATCAAAAATGGTGTTGATAAAGAATTAGATGAATTGCGATACATTGCAAATAGCGGAAAAGATTATTTGTTAGATTTGCAAAGAAGAGAAATGGAACGTACAGGCATTTCTTCTTTAAAAATAGGATACAACAATGTTTTTGGGTATTATTTAGAAGTTACAAATACACATAAATACAAAGTTCCTGAAGAATGGATACGTAAACAAACGCTTACTAATGCAGAACGTTATATAACAGAAGAACTTAAAGCGTATGAAACAAAAATATTGGGAGCAGAAGAAAAAATTATTGCAATAGAACAAAGAATTTATAATTCTTTGTTAGCTTCTGCATTGGATTGGATACAACCGATACAAATAAATGCCCAAATTATAGCACAATTAGATGTTTTGTATAGTTTTGCTCATGTTGCCAAAACAAATCATTACACGCGTCCAGAAGTAAACGATGGTTATGCAATAGATATTGAAAAAGGTAGGCACCCTGTTATAGAAACAAAATTGCCTATTGGTGAAAAATATATCTCCAATGATATTTATTTGGATAATGAACAACAACAAATACTTATCATAACAGGTCCAAATATGTCAGGAAAATCTGCCTTATTGCGTCAAACAGCATTGATAGTGTTAATGGCACAAATAGGCTCTTTTGTTCCTGCAAAAAAAGCAACTATTGGAATTGTAGATAAAATCTTTACTCGTGTAGGTGCCTCCGATAATATTTCTTCTGGAGAATCTACTTTTATGGTAGAAATGAACGAAACAGCAAGTATTTTGAACAATATTTCCAATAGAAGTTTGGTATTGTTAGATGAAATAGGCAGAGGGACAAGTACTTACGATGGTGTCTCCATCGCATGGGCTATAACAGAATTTTTACATGAACATAAATTATATCATGCGAAAGTATTGTTTGCAACACATTATCACGAATTAAATCAAATGGCTGATACTTTCCATCGTATTCGCAATTTTCATGTAACAGTAAAAGAAATAAACAATAAAGTTTTATTTTTAAGAAAGTTAGCAAGTGGAGGTACAGAACATTCTTTCGGAATTCATGTGGCTCGTATGGCAGGAATGCCAATAGAAGTTCTCAATAGAGCATCCGAAATTTTAAAAAAATTAGAAGGTTCTCAAAGTAAAAATATAAATAAAAGTTTTGCTCCTCCACCAAAAGATAATGCTTATCAATTAAGTTTTATTCATCTTGACGACCCATTGCTTTTACAGATAAAAGAAGATATTCTTAACATAAATATCGAAACGCTTACTCCTGTAGAAGCATTGATGAAACTCAATGAAATTAAAAAATTATTGAATTAAAGATATTAACAATTTATAATTATAATTTATTGATACTCATATAGTAAATATTTTTATATAGTAATTTAAATAATATTGATAAAAATTATAAGTATTTGTTTTTGTAAAAACATCCCATTAGAAATAATGTTTTTTTAAAAAATAATGTTATCTTTGCAAAATTGTAAAAGAAAAAAAAGTATAAAAATATAAAACATAAAGTAATATGCAGAAATTGTTATTATTAGGAGATGAAGCCATCGCACAAGGAGCACTTGATGCAGGATTATCAGGTGTTTATGCTTACCCAGGCACTCCTTCTACCGAAATCACAGAGTATATTCAAAGTTCAAAACAAGCAGCAGAAGGTAATGTTCACCGCAAATGGTCAGCAAACGAAAAAACAGCAATGGAAGCCGCTGTCGGAATGTCGTATGCAGGGAAACGTGCACTTGTATGTATGAAACATGTAGGAATGAATGTAGCAGCAGATTCTTTTATGAATGTTGCAATTACAGGTGCAAATGGTGGTTTGGTAATTTTAGCCGCTGACGACCCAAGTATGCACTCTTCTCAAAATGAACAAGATTCAAGATATTACGGCAAATTTGCATTTATGCCTATCTTTGAACCTTCCAATCAACAAGAAGCCTACGATATGACTCGTGCTGCTTTCGATTTGTCTGAGGAATTACATGTGCCTGTTTTGATGAGAGTAACAACTCGTTTGGCTCATTCTCGTTCGGGAGTTGTTCTTAGAGAACCACGTAAACAAAACGAAATAAGTCTTTGTAGCAATCCAAAACAATACATTTTATTGCCAGCAATTGCAAGAAAACAATATGTAGAATTGTTGGAAAAAGAACCAAAAATGATTGCTGCTGCTGAAAAATCTGTATTCAATAAATACATAGACGGAGCAGATAAATCAATGGGAATAATTGCTTCTGGTATAGGATACAACTATCTTATGGAAAACTATCCAGATAGAAAATGTCCTTATCCAGTATTAAAAATTAGTCAATATCCATTGCCAATTGCTTTAATAGAAAAAATGGCTAATGAATGTCAATCTATTTTAGTAATAGAAGAAGGTTATCCTTTAATAGAAGAACAATTAAGAGGTTTACTTAATCGTGGATTGAAAATAAAAGGTCGTTTAGAAGGTTCTCTCCCACGAGTAGGAGAATTAAATCCTAATGTTGTTGCTGTTGCCTTAGGAATGAAAGATATTCACGGAGAACCTATTCCAGAAATAGTAGTACCTCGTCCACCAGCATTGTGTGTAGGTTGTCCTCACATAGACACTTACAATGCTCTTAACGAGGCTATTGCACCATACGGAAAAGGAAAAGTATTTGGAGATATTGGTTGTTATACTTTAGGTGCATTACCTCCTTTTAATGCCATTTACGCATGTGTTGATATGGGTGCTTCTATTACTTTGGCAAAAGGGGCTCACGATGCAGGAATTACTCCTACAGTTGCCGTAATTGGAGATTCTACTTTCTGCCATTCAGGTATGACTTCTTTGTTAGATTGCGTAATTGAAAATACTCCTATTACAGTGATGATATTAGACAATTCCACTACTGGTATGACAGGAGGTCAAGAATCGCACGCTTTAGGTCGTTTAGTAAGTATTTGCCAAGGTTTAGGTGTTGAAAAAGAACATATTAGAGTGATAAAACCACTTAAAAATCAACATGAAGAAAATGTTAAAATCATTTCTGAAGAGTTGGCATACCAAGGTGTTTCTGTTATTATTCCAACAAGAGAATGTATTCAAACACTAAATCGTAGAATGAAAGCAAAACAAGCTAAATAATTAATTAAAAAATAGAACAAAATGAAAATAGATATAATATTAGCAGGTGTAGGCGGACAAGGAATCTTATCCATTGCTACCATAATAGGTAGTGCAGCCGTTAAACAAGGATTATTTCTTAAACAAGCAGAAGTTCATGGAATGAGTCAACGTGGAGGTGATGTGCAATCTCATCTTCGTTTGGCAGACCATGAAATTGCTTCCGACCTTATTCCTTACGGAAAAGCAGATATGATTATCTCTATCGAACCAATGGAATCGTTGAGATATTTACCTATGCTTTCTCCTGAAGGTTGGGTGGTAACAAATACAAATCCTTTTGTCAATATCAATAATTATCCAGAAACTGATGTTTTGATGAAAAGAATCAATAGTTTGAAAAACAAAGTTGCTATTGATGCTGATAAAATGGCTGCAGATTTAGGTTCTCCACGTTCTGCCAATATGATAATTTTAGGTGCTGCATCTCCATTTATCAATATGGAATTTGCTCAATTGGAACAAGCAATTGTTGATGTTTTTGGAAGAAAAGGTCAAGATATTGTAGATACTAATCTTAAATGCTTGCGTTCTGGTAGAGAATTTGCAGAAAAAAACAAGTAAATATTTATAGTTTATAATTGTTTGAAAATCGGAACCAGTTGGTTCCGATTTTTTTTGTAATTTTGTTTGTTGAAATTATAAGCTATACATATATGAAATTTACAAAAAAAGAGTTTTTTTAATCATAATACCTATTTCTTTTATATTATTTTTTGACATATTAGTATGTTGATAGATAAAATCAAAAAGAATAAATAAAAAGATTAAGAGATTAAATACCGTTTTTTCTAAGAAAGATTTTTAGTTTTCTATTGTTGTGTGAAAATAGTTGAAAATATCAATTGCTCGTTGTTGTCCTACAATTTTTTCAAGGTCAGAAATAGAGGCATTCTTAATTACACTAACCGAACGAAATGTTGTTAATAACTTGGCAGCATATTGCTCTCCAATTCCAGGAATGTTTGTTAATTCTGTTTGTATCAACGCTTTATCTCTTTTTTTTCGATGTCGAGTAATCCCAAAACGATGGGCTTCATCGCGGAGATGTTGTAAAATACGTTGCGTTTCCGATTTTTTGTCAACATAGAGAGGAAGAGGGTCATTAGGACGATAAATATCTTCTAATTTTTTAGCAATGCCAAGTAATGGTATTTTATCGGATAATCCTAATTGTTGTAAAACAGTATAAGCAGCCGAAACTTGTCCTTTTCCTCCGTCAACGATAATTAAATCAGGTAATGGACTATTTTCGTCTAAAAGTCTTTTGTATCGTCTTGTAAGTGCTTCAGCCATAGTTGCAAAATCATCGGCTTGTTCTACACTTTTAACATTGAAAATACGATATTCTTTTTTAGATGGTTTTCCATTGCGAAAACAAACCATAGAAGAAACAGGAAAATGTCCTTGTATATTGGAATTGTCAAAACATTCTATATATGCAGGAGGACGTGGCAATTGAAGGTCTTTTTGCATTGTTTCTAACAATTGTTGTCTATGTAATTCTGGATTGCTCAATTCTTTTTGTCTTTGTTGTTCGTACATATAATTGTTAGCATTGTGCATTGCCAATTTGAGCAAATTAAGTTTTTCTCCTTGTTTTGGAATGGTGATTTTTACATTATTTATTTCAAAATCAACATGATAAGGGATAATAATTTCAGTTGCTTTACTTTGATAAGTATTGCGTAAATCTACAATAGCATATAAAAGCAATTCGTCTAAAGTTTCGTTTAAATTTTGTTTAATTAAAAAGTTTTGAGTTTGAACTATAGCACCATTGTCTATTTTAAAATAGCATAAATAAGCGGCAACAGTATCTCCAACAATACCAAAAACTTCTACATTGTTTTTAGTATTACTTAATACTGTAGATTTGGATTGATATTGTTCTAAAAGAATGATTTTTTCTTTAATAATTTGGGCTTGTTCAAAAGCCATTTCTTTGGCAAAATTCATCATTTGTTCTTTTAATTCATTTAGAACAATAGCGGTATTGCCTTGTAAAATATGAATAATCTGTTTTATATTATTTTCATAATCTTCTTGAGATTGATTGCCAATGCAAGGAGCAAAACATTTTTTTATATGATAATCTAAACAAGGTCTATTTTTTCCGTTGGCAATACTTTCTGAAGAAATATTCAGTTTGCAACTACGTAAGGGATACAATTCTGAAAGGGTATCCAATAGCGTATGTAATATTTTTCCAGAAGGATAAGGGCCAAAATAACGAGCACTTGGAATATTTCGTTTTCGTGTAGGAAACATTCGAGGAAATGTTTCGTTGGTAATACATATCCATGGATATGTTTTATCATCTTTGAGTAAAATATTGTATTTTGGTTGATGTTTTTTGATAAGATTGTTTTCTAAAAGCAAGGCATCACTTTCAGAATCAACAACAGTATATGCCAAATCTGTAATAGAGGCTACCAAAGTACGCAATTTTCGATGAGTGTGTTCTTTGTTGAAATAAGAAGAAACTCTATTTTTAAGATTTTTAGCTTTGCCAATATAAATAATATTGTTGTCTTTGTCAAAAAAACGATAAACACCACTTTGTGTAGGTAGCGTTTTGAGTAAATTTCGAATGTGTTGATTGGTTTCCACAGCGAGAAACGATTATGCTTCAACGGCTTCTTTTAGTCGTTCTGCATTTTCTGCAACTTGAAGTGCTTCTATTGTTTCTTGTATATCACCATCGATAAATCCTGTTAAATTGTACATTGTCAAATTAATACGATGGTCAGTAACACGATTTTGAGGGTAGTTATAAGTACGTATTTTTGCGGAACGGTCTCCAGTAGAAACCATTGTTTTTCGTTTGGAAGCAACTTCATTAAGATATTTTTGATATTCCATTTCAAAAATACGAGTACGTAATACTTTCATTGCTTTTTCCAAATTTTTAATTTGAGATTTTTCATCTTGAATGGCAACAACAATACCTGTTGGAATATGCGTAAGACGAACTGCAGAATAGGTAGTGTTTACCGATTGACCACCTGGACCAGAAGAACAATAAGTATCTTTACGAATATCGCTTTGTTTGAGTTCTACATCAAATTCATCTGCTTCTGGAAGCACGACTACAGAAGCAGCAGAGGTATGAACTCTTCCTTGTGTTTCTGTTTGAGGAACTCGTTGTACACGATGTACTCCCGATTCATATTTAAGTAAACCATAAACACCTTCTCCTATTACATTGAAAACAATTTCTTTGAATCCTCCCATTGTTCCTTCTGTAGAAGAAACTACGTCTATTTTCCAATTTTTTGTTTCGCAATAATGTGTGTACATTCGGAAAAGGTCTCCTGCAAAAATACTTGCTTCATCACCACCAGTTCCTGCACGAATTTCTACAACTGCATTTTTACCATCTTGAGGGTCCGCAGGAATAAGAAGAAGACGAATATTGTTTTCCATTTCCTCACAATCTATGGTAAGTTGTGCTAATTCTTCTTTGGCCATAAGACGAAATTCCTCATCTTTTTCGTTTGCCAAAACATCCTTTGCATTATCAATATTACCTAAAATATTTTTATATTGTTTGTATGCTTCTACAACGGGTTGTAAGTCTTTATAATCTTTATTGAGTTTTACAAAACGTTTCATGTCTGACATAACATCAGGCTGTGCTATTTGTTCTCCAATTTCTAACCAACGTTTGTGTATAATATCTAATTTGTCAAGTAATGAATCCATTTACAGAAATTCTTGTTTTATAATTTGCAAAGATAGCATTTTTTACAGAAACCGTAAAATGTTTTGCAATTTTTTCTTGAAAGCCTATCTTCTTAGCATGTTTACAACCCACAAAAACCAAAAACTTTACCCATTTTTGCCACACTTTTTAGAAGAAAATATTATAGGTTTCAATGGGTTGTGGAATTATATTATATAACGTTTTTTTCGCATATAAATACCTTCAATGTAGGTGGATTGTATATGGGTAAAACGTGAAAAGTGTTTTTTCGTACCACTACCAAAAAAGTTTTTTTCTTTTTTCAATATCTGCAATTGAACAATAACGAAATAGTTTAACTTCTCCTGATGGTTTAAAAACAATTAATTGTAATGACTCTGATGGTTTAGATATGCTATCTCCAACAGATACATAATCATAAAAAGAAGACCTTCTACACCAACCCAATATATTAAAATCCATAGTACTTGTAGAATTACTTATTTTTAACATTGGGATTTTGTCTCGACTCCAAATATAACCAACATGATATTTTCTTTCAACAATTCCTGATATCTCTTTTTCTGTATTATTTCTAATATCTCTTTTATCTATCAATATATCCAATATTTCAAAGAATAATACAAAAGAAATAGGTATTATGAATAAAAAAAACTCTTTTTTTGTAAATTTCATATATGTACTATTTGAATTTTAAAAGAGGAACTGTCACAGAAAAACCAGTACTAACAGAAGAAGTTTTTGATATCCAATTATAACCTACAGAATGAGTAGACCATCCTGATGTAATACCAGATCTACTATAAGAATAATTAAATTTTGAAAGCCCTACACTTATAAAGCTACTTGGACCACTCATTGTAGTACTTGAAGGATTGCCTTCTCCATGATACTTTCCTACAACAATTGATGTAACAAGACTTTCTCCTTTTCCTATTCCAAATTTAGGGGCAATATTTAAAAATCCTCCTTCTCCTTTTACATATCCAAATGTGATATCAATTCCTGCTCCTAATTGATCATATGCATCTACGCCGATCTGAAAACCAACCATATCCCATGGCATTCCAAAGCATAATTCCTTATTATTAAATTCGTGCATGTGTAATGCCTGTTTTACTTGCATGGCTTTTTCATGGTCATTCATTTTGTCGGCAGAAACTATTGTATTTAAATCTTTAGTAGTGAGATTACCATTTTTATCCCCCTTATGAAGACCATTGTCATTTATCCACTCAGCTGTTTTTCCTATGTATCTTTCTCCTTGTTTAAGGTCTGCTTGGGAAGAAACATTCTCATCCCATTTTACATTTCCGTCAGCATCTTGATACCAATCATCACTCATTCCGCTTGGGTCAACCCTTCCTATAGGGTTGTTGCTACAATAATGGTAAGGAGTAAGCCATGGTTTTTCGTTCATTAGTGGGTCACGGCTTGTAAACACTGGCGGAGCGTAATACCTTGCTTCGTAGTAATACATACCAGTCTCTTCATCCAATTCCTTGGCGTTAAAGGAATACTTAGGAATCATAGAAGAACCAAAATTGGCGTTATATTCTTCAACTATCTCTCCAAACGGTGCATAAACAAATCCTTGTGTAATAGAAGAGTTATTATCCGTTACAAATGCCGTACTTCCCAAATGATTGGTGTGGTAATAGAAAATATCATCTTCAGGAGAGCCTGTAGGTTGAAATTCCGATATGGTTATTTTCGACAACGTATCAATGTTTTCTTCTGCATAGAGAAGCTCTTGTATATCGTCATTAAAATGACTTCTTAGATGATTTCTACGTTCCTCAAAATCTTCATCATCATTAGCAATAACAATATTTTCTGTTCCTAATC
>JAZSKB010000031.1:0-2839 GCA_045534635.1 Bacteroidales bacterium | reverse complement strand
TTCTATTTGAAGAACCCACCACAGGAGCATTCCAATTCCATAACAAATAATACCGAGAATGAGCAAAAACAATGGAGTTTGTTTTTTGGAAAGCAGATATGTCTTCATAAAAATGTAATTTAAATTTCTTGTCATTTTTTCAATGATTTTATTCTGCAAAAATAGTAAAAAATCCTTTAAACAGATTGCAAGGAAAAAAATTTTTTCAACAAGAAAAATTTTGAATATTTATGGAATATAGGATAAAAATTTTTTTGAAGCTTGTCCTTATACAAAAAACATCAGGGCAACATAAAGTTGCCCTGATTTTGGTTACAAAAAAGTATGTTTTTTAAGAAAGATTATTCTTCCTTACGTTTCCATTCTATTTGTCTTTTTATAGAATTGCCCAATAGTGTGTGTAGCGTTTGAAATTCAGGAAATTCCAACATATACGTAGCATCATTACCCAAATATTGCACCAATATGTACGGATAATTCCCCAAACACTGATTTCGTAAGATTCCGTCATACACACTACCTAACATTGTCGTATCTTTTATGATATTTTTAGCATCTGTCAATCCATATTTTTCTAAATAGTTGTTCATTATACCATTGGTTCCTTCGGGGTTATAACAAACACAATAAATATTATCGGTTGCAAATGTTTCCTTATTGTGCTTCATGGTGCCGAAGATAAAATCATAACAAGTACCGCACGGATATTTCATATTCACTATCAATACCACTGACCTTTCATCAGGAATGTTCAGACGACGAAAATAATCGGAAATTCCTATAGTATCCTTTAACGGTGTAGGCTTTTTTACCATACTTTTCTCAAAATCAGCCATTTTTACCTTTTTGAGTTTTCGGTTAAAATAAACCCTATGAAATTGTTTATCTTTCTTGCAAGTAGCAACTGGTACCTCTACAATAGAACGGGGAATATAAATATCATTTTTTTCTATGGCATAAGCCAAATGATTAAAATTGGAATCTAATATTTCGGTAATGCACGTTCCCTGCTTATAATCTTTGTATTCTACTATCCAAATTTCTCTAAAATAGCATTGTTCCTCTCTGCACCAACGGGGAACATCGTATCTTAATGCCATTTTTCCATACTCCATGGATGCAGTATCCGTAGTAGTAAAGACTTTATCATACTTACATTCCCATTTTGTCATAGTGTCCTTTTGAAAATCGTAATGATAGATGGTAGGTATAAACTCAAAAAAGATAAACAAATCGTTTTGCTTGCCTTCCATTAGCCAATAAGCATCTTGGATATAAATATTGTCTTTTCCGTATTTTTTACCCAAACATTCTGATGGATAATGAATATTCAACATACGACAATTGCCTGTTTTTAAATTATACATAGCTACTATAGGTGGGTTAAACGATGCATATTCTTTATCTGAATACTCTGGTATAGTCCAAAAATTAATTAACAATTCATCATTCTTTAAACGAGTTCCATTAATATAACGCTGATTGGTACCCAATGTGTTATTCTTATTACCACTACTATCTCGTTTAAAGGGTTGATTTACCATATAAGTCCCTATAATATCTCCTTGACCATTCATAAGCATAATATCAAAGAGTTCTATACCCCTATCTGTCAGAAATTCAGGTGGATTTTGAACTCTTCTTTGGTCAAAATACAAGAAAATGGAATCATGATTGTGATAATAAACATCATCTACTAAACCTGAATATATTTTATCTTTCATGGTTATTTCTCTTACCTGATAAGACAATGTATTGTAAACATATATAGTAGCCATATCCTTAAGAACATAGAATAACGTATCTCCTATCTGTCTTGCTCTTGGGTCAACATCTACAAATCTTAGGAAAGGCATATCGTGCTGTAGTCTTGAAAAATATTCAAACATCATGACTCGTTCATCGGGTTGGGCATCTATGGTATAATCCCACACGCCAAAAGATTTGCTATTTTGGCAACCTGCCAAAATAAAACAAAGAACAAATAGAATGGAAAACAAATACTTTTTCATAACTCTACTTTTTTAATGAATGATAGGTTATCTTTCTAAAGGCAATATCTTTCTATAATAATACGACCATCGTTACAAACAGCATAACGAGCATCCCAAGACATAGTGGTTTCATCATCCCATACTGTCGCATGACCACAAGTATTTCCAGTATGACCACAAAATGCTATACGTCCCTCTTGACTGATAACTGCTTTTTTATTCGCTTCATCAAATTTAACATGGATTGTTGTTACAATGTCACCATTTTCATTAAAAAATTCGATGCCATCGTAAGAATAAAGCACATCAAAAATTTCATTTATAGGTTCTTCAGGTAGTTCATGACTATTTGCCCCTATAATAATACTACCATCGTGAGCAATAGCATAATGAGTCTCCCATGACATACCTGTTTCATCATTCCATATAATCGCATTACCACAATTATCACCTTCTCCATAGCAAGCGGTTATATACTCATGACCATTTTCATTTATACCAATAAATGCTTTTCGATTCGCTTCTTCAAAATCAACACGGATTCCTGTTATTTCGGCTCCATTTTCATCAAAAAAGTTGACTCCATCGTGAGAATAAAGCACATTAGGAAATTCTTCCATAGGGAAATTTCCCATTTTTTGCTGTTTAACACCTTGTTTTATTACTTCTTTTTTATCTGTTTTTGTTACTTCCTTTTGGCAGGCTACAAATACCACGCCTGCTATCATCGTAGCTACCGCTACGGTTAATATTAATTTTTTCATTTCTATATATTTTTGAATTATTAACTATTTTAATTAATTTTCCCCTAATATCACTTGATGTTAGTGGGTGCAAAATCCTAA
>JAZSKB010000006.1:0-2020 GCA_045534635.1 Bacteroidales bacterium | reverse complement strand
AGAAGGAAAATTACTTGATTCCTATGTAAAATTAATAATAGATAAATTATCAATTGATTATAAAGTTATGAAATTTGAAAAATAATATACTATCAAATGTGTATCATCTCATAAATTAAATTCAATTGATCTTCAAAGTTTGGGTCCAGTTCTTTCCATAAAAATACCGCAAGGTGGTGGCCAAGGTATTTTCGCATACTTGCCATAAACTTTTTGCGGTAAAGAATGTTATACATTCTGCGGGGTTCTTTGACTTCCTCGGGTTGTTGGCGTCGTTGCTGTAGATATCAAGTAATTAGTTACATTTTTGGACACATTCTTTAGGAGTTAAACCATTTAAAGCGGAATGAGGTCTATGTTCGTTGTAATAGACGATATAACCTAATAATTCTTCTTTTAAATCATCAATATCATTAAATAGAGAATCTTCTATAAAATCTTCTTTTAATGTTTTCCAAAAACGTTCAATTTTTCCATTTGTTTGAGGACGATATGGTCTTGTGTAGCGATGTTTCATTTGCATTTCAATTAACAATCTTTCAAAAGGATGTTCATCTTTATTCTTTGTTTGTGAGCCTGAACCAAATTCAGCTCCATTATCTGTCATTACTGCATCAATTTCAATATTGTATGTATTTTTTAGCATATTAAAGGCTTTTAATGTGGCAAACATTACTGTTAATGCTTTCTTATCTGGTATTACTTCAAGCCAGCAAGTTCTAGATAAATCATCTAATACGCCTAATAAATAATACGTTTGATTCGGTTCTGCTATCGTAATACCTTTAGATAATTGATGTAAGTCTATATGTACTAATTCACCTATTTTTGACATTAAATATCGCCTTTTCATTTCTTTTTGTTCTTTCTTCAGTTTATTCAAACCATATCTTTTACAAATATTATATATTGTACTTGGCGAAGGTGCAACTTTTACTCCTGAATTAATTAAAATATTTCTTATTTCATACCTATTAATTCCTTTTAATCGTAGCTCTTTAACCATCTCTTCAATCTTTATATCTGTACGTCTAATTTTAAATCTTGGACCTCGCTTTTGAGGAACAAGAGAAGCTGCACAAGGGTTTGCTTCATATCTGTGTAATATTTTCATAAAGTTTTGATGTGAAAAATTGTGATATTCGCAAAATTCTTTAACAGTCTTAAACTTATTACTTGTCTTATTCTTTATTGCCCTATATTCCTCTATGTATAACATCATACGATTTGCTAATGTGCGACTAATTAAATCTTTATTACTTGTTGTCATCTTAGTTACCCTCCATGTTTTTTTAACTATAATATGTAACTAATTATTTAACATCTACAATTACGAGGAGCAAAGCGACGAAGTAATCCAGTAAAAAAGGTTGATAATAAATCAAAATTGAAATTGTTTATATAATTTGTGGATTGCCACGAAAAACTGACGTTTTTCTCGCAATGACTTTTAAAGGGTCATTACGAGGAGCAAAGCGACGAAGTAATCCAGTTTTTTAAAAAATTATCACGAAATTTTTTGTGATTTATTGTAATAACACCCTCCTTTGAATACTAAATAAAATTACTGGTAAATTTTAATTCTATTTGTTATAATTTACGTTTTAGTGGGAGAAAATTATGCACAATCAAGATAAAATTATGGCTACAACTATAGTTGCAGTTAGGCGTAATAACAATGTTGCATTTGCTGGCGACGGTCAAGTTACATTAGGTTCTATAGTTATGAAAGAAAATGCAAAAAAAGTTAGACGTCTTGGAGACGGAAATATATTATGTGGTTTTGCTGGGTCTGCTGCAGATGCTTTTACGTTAATGGAGCGATTTGAAAGCAAACTAAAAGATTTTTCAAACAAACTTCCACGTGCTGCCGTTGAGCTTGCTAAAGATTGGCGTAGTGATAGATTTTTGAGAAAACTTGAAGCGATGATGATTGTTGCAGATAAAAATGATATGTTTTTATTATCTGGTAACGGCGATGTTATAGAATCTACAGACGGCATATCTGCTATAGGTTCTG
>JAZSKB010000051.1:0-80100 GCA_045534635.1 Bacteroidales bacterium | reverse complement strand
TTAATTGTATTGTCTTTATTAAAAATGAATAGATAATATAGACCTGTAGTGAAACGACAAATTTCATGGTGTTCATATAAAATGTTGTTCTTTATGTATGGATTATTTCTATCTAACGGATAAATTTCTGCAACTAAAACTCTATCTCTTATTAATGAAAAAAAAAGCATATTATCTGCAGCTGATTCTTTCTTTTTAAAAATTGATGCAATACACGAAGAATAAAAAGGTTTAATTCCAATAAAATCATTATCTATCCAATATTGTTGCATTTTTTCTTTTATTTTAGGATAATAATCTTTAAGGTCGCTATAAAATGCAGACCCTTCTAAATCACAGATTGAATCTGAAACCCATATTTTATATTTTGAATCTTTTACAATATAGTTATATGCGGTTGCGTACCTAATAGAATCTTTTTTACATTTACAATTATTTTGTGCCAATACAATATTACAGAAAAGCAATAATAATCCTATACCTATTTTTATTTTCATATTAATTAAAATTTTATAAATTAGAAATTTGTAAATTTCGACAAATAAAGTTTTAAAATAATTTTTTGCAAGGTTTTTGTTGAGAAATTTGGTAAAAAAAAGATACTGATTCCTTTTAAAAGGAATCAGTATCTTTTTTAAAAAAACATTAATTTTTATATATGAAAAATCATATATTGAGCAATAAAAGCAGCTGCACCTGCTAAATATCCAAGCAAAGCGATCCAACTAATATGCTTTAAATACCAGATAAAATCAATTTTTTCTAATCCCATCGCAGCAACACCTGCAGCAGAACCTATAATAAGAATACTTCCTCCTGTTCCTGCACAATAAGCTAAAAATTCCCAAAAATAATGGTCTATAGGAAATGTGTACATTCCCATAGCCCCTGCAACCAAAGGAACATTATCTATAATAGATGATAAAACACCGATAATTCCGCTAATAACAAAATATTTATTAGGTTCTGTTAAATTAATATTATCTAAAGATTGAGAAAGTAATGTTAAATGTCCACCTACTTGCAATGCAGACACCGCCAATAAAATTCCTAAAAAGAACAAAATACTCGGCATATCTATTTTTCGGATAATAGCAGGAACTTTATATTTTTCTATATCACCTTGTTCTTTGTGAGAAGCGGTAAATAATTCTGTAAATATCCACAAAATACTTAATGCTCCTATCATCCCAATATATGGAGGTAAATGTGTAATTGTTTTAAAAATAGGCACACAAAGCAATACACCTACACCTAAAAAAAGTACTACTTTACTTATAAATGGTGTAAGAACTTTATTTTCATTTTCTTCTGAAATGATTTCATTTTTTTCAAAATGACCTTTTACGATGAAAGAAATAACAATTAATGAAACAACGATTGAAACTAAACTTGCAATAAATGTTTTTATTATAACATTTATTGCACTGATTTTTCCGCTTACCCACAACATGATAGTAGTTACATCACCAATTGGAGACCATGCACCACCAGCATTTGCCGCTAAAACAATTATTGAAGCAAAAATCCAACGGTCTTTTTTTTCTGATACCAACTTACGTAAAAGTGTTATCATAACAATAGTTGTAGTCATATTGTCCAATACTGCAGACATAAAAAACGCTAATAATGAAATTATCCACAAAAATTTCACTTTTGAAGTGGTATGTATTTTGTCAGTGATAATTTTAAATCCGCCATAAACATCTATCAACTCTACAATTGTCATTGCTCCAATAAGAAAAAACAAAATTTCGGAAATTTCCCCTAAATGATGTATCAATTCTGAGGAAATAATGTGGTGCAAGAAATTCCCGTGTTGGTTGTATTCGGCAAACAATGATGGAATAATTGCACTTGAACCACCTACAACAAGAACAGTCCATAGTAAAACACTTAACAATAATGCTGTTGCAGATTTGTTGATTTTCAACGGATGTTCTAATGCTATGGCAATGTATCCCGTCACAAAAAGAACGATAATAAAAATAAATAATCCTCCCATAACTATATTTTTTTATTTTACTAATTTTTTGCAAAGATAACATTTTTTTATTTGTAGAAATTCCGATGTTGCATATTTTACAGAAAAAATGTTACCTTTGCTGAAATTTTAATTTTTGTATGAGAAAAACAAAGATTTTATGGCAAAACACAACGAAATAGGACAATTAGGCGAAAATTTAGCCTGCCAATATTTAGAA
The DNA here is from genome assembly GCA_045534635.1 of Bacteroidales bacterium. Taxonomy (GTDB): domain Bacteria; phylum Bacteroidota; class Bacteroidia; order Bacteroidales; family WCHB1-69; genus UBA1205. The sequence continues at coordinate 77,896 of JAZSKB010000051.1, read as the reverse complement.
AAAAAAGGCTATACTATTTTAGAAAAGAATTGGCATACAAGAAATTTTGAAGTAGATATAATAGCAATAAAATCGGAAGTGATAATTTTTGTAGAAGTAAAAACACGCTCTTCTGTTTATTTTGGGAGTCCAGAAATTTTTGTTAGTCACCAGAAACAAAGAAACCTTATAGCCGCAGCACAAAGGTATGTTGATATTAATCAACGAAAAGAAGAAGTACAATTCGATATTGTAGCTATTGTTTTTGAAGATAAAAAATCAAATATTCAACACATTGAAAATGCTTTTCAATGTAGTTGGAGATAATTGCAAATATCAATTAATTTTTTTCTTTGTTGATAATATCCAACTTTTTCAAATTAAGTCGAATTTTTAAAAATTCTTTCAATTTTGAGGTTTCATTTTCTGTAGGAGAATTTATCCAAGTTGCGTACAATGTTGGAATAGTGTCTGTAGCAAGAGTATAAACATTTGTTTGAATAGAAGAAACAACAGAAAAAGATTCTAAATTATTGAACTGAACAGCCAATTCTCTTGCAATTTGTTCATTATCAACATAATTTTGAGTTAATTTTTGAATTTCGTTTTGATATTTTTTTATTTCTTCTTGCAATTCAAGATTTTTATTATATAATTCTTCGGCGAAAAAACCACTGACAGAAACATCATTATCCAATGGTTGATGAATGATTAATTTTGTTTTTTTCAAGTTATATTCAGGCAATTGCAATTGCAATTTGTTTATTTGTTCATCAGAAAGAGGTGTTCCAACTAAAGTGATTTCGATAGTCGATTCTTTACGATTAAAATTTCTTGAAGAATTGATGATTTGAGCCCCATTAAGTAAATTTTTGTCTTGTAAATTATTCATAAAGTGAATGGCATTAGAATTGAAAGCCGCTTTTTGAATAACACCAAAAGTTGTAAAAACACTTGGAACACAAACTAAAATAGAAAAAATAGCAATCATTTGCTTCATTTTTTTTTCTTTTATAGGATTAAGAAAAGATTTTTTAGGAAGTTTCAAATATAACGTTAACATTGCAGTAGCCAACGCAATGAAGAAAGAATTAATAAAGAATAGGTAAAAAGCACCAAAGAAATACGAAAAATTTCCAATAGATAAACCATAACCAGCAGTACACAAAGGAGGCATTAAAGCGGTGGCGATAGCAACACCAGAAATAATGGTAATTTTTTCATCTTTTCTACTATTGGCAACCATTCCTGTGAGACCTCCAAAAAATGCTATCATTACATCGTATATTGTAGGTTGAGTTCTTGCCAAAAGTTCAGATTGAACATCACTAATAGGAGAAATAGTAAAATATACTGTTGATGAAATCAAACTAACAACAACCATAGAAATAAAATTTTTCAAAGAACGAGATAACAATTCATTATCAGCAATTCCAACAGATAGCCCAATTCCCATAATAGGTCCCATCAAAGGAGAAATAAGCATAGCACCAATAATAACAGCCGTAGAATTAACATTAAGACCAATAGAAGCAATAATAATAGCAAAAGCCAATATCCAAACATTGGCACCTCCAATTTCTACACCATTTTCTATTCTATTAATGGTTTCTTGTTCGTTGTGGTCTATATTCAAATTGATAAAACGTTTGAAACGTAATATCCAGTAACGTATAAATTTTCGTCTTTTGGTTTGAGAAGAATTCATATCTATAAGTTTTGTTTTGTACTATATTTTTTAAGAAAATTTTTAGTAAAACAAAAGTACAAAATTTTTTTGAAATAAAAAGTAAAATAATTTCATTTCTTGTAATAAATATTCAAATTTTTGTGATAACTTTGCCAAAAACATTTTTAAAGTGAAGCATAACAAAGATTTGATGAATGGTGAAAAACTTCCAATAATGGAAGATTTTTATACATTGCAAGGAGAAGGTTTTCATACAGGTAAGGCAGCGTACTTTTTGCGAGTAGGAGGTTGTGATGTCGGCTGTAATTTTTGTGATGTCAAAGAAGCATGGAATGCAGATATTCACCCTCTTGTAGAGGTTGATGAAGTAGTAAATCGTATTTTGTCAATAAATGTTGAAACTGTTGTTGTAACTGGTGGAGAGCCTTGTTTGTACAATTTAGATTATTTGTGTCAATTGTTGAAACAAAATCATATAAGAACACACATAGAAACATCGGGGTCTCATCAATTGAGTGGCGAATGGAATTGGATTTGTTTTTCTCCGAAAAAGAATACAAATATTTGTCCAGAATTTTATCTAAAAGCCAATGAATTAAAAGTAATTGTTGAAACAGATGAAGATTTTCAATGGGCAGAATATAACGCAAATAAAGTTCATGTTGGTTGCCAATTGTATTTACAACCTGAATGGTCGAAAATAAATTATATTGCACCAAAAATTGTTGAATATATTTTACAAAATCCAAAATGGAAAATTTCATTACAAAGTCATAAATATTTAAACATTCCATAAAAATGATAAAAAATCAACATTTTAACGAAAATTTTAATATTTTTCAGGCATCTGCTGGTTCTGGGAAAACATACAATTTAGCAAAAGAATACATTCGAATATGCTTGCAATATGTTGATAAACGTATATATAGAAATATTTTGGCGATAACTTTTACCAAAAAGGCTGTTGGTGAAATGAAAAGTCGAATTTTGTTCTTTTTGAAAGAATTAGCAGAAGGCAAAAACACGGATTTGTTTAATTACTTTTCTCAAAAGTATGGAAAAGAAGAACTTCAAAAACGTTCGCAAATAATTTTGGAGCAAATACATCACGATTACAATAATTTTTCTGTTTATACCATAGATAGTTTTTTTTCTCTTATTGCAAAAGGATTTGCCACAGAATTGAATATTCCTATTGATTCACAAATGGAACTAGACGATTCTGTAATGATGGACAATATTATTGATATTTTATTATCGAAAGTCGGTCAAAACCAAGATAAAACAATAACCGAGTTTTTGTTAAAATTTGTTTATTCAAAAATGGACGAAGAACGTTCGTGGAAAATTAAAGAAGTTTTGACAGATAATGGTAAAGAAATTTTTTCTGAAAAAGCAAAAGAACATTTAGAGAAATTAAAAAATCTTGATTTAGAAGAATTTGAATCTTTAATAAAAAAAATAGAAGAAGAAGAACAAAAATATTGCAACCAAATAAAGAAAATTGCTCAAAACATGTTGGCAATTTTTGAAGAAAATGGCTTAAAAAAAGAAAATTTTAATAGAGGAAGTCTTTGGAATTGGTATAAAAAAGTTGAAAATGAAGAAAAAATAGACTTTGATACCATTCAAAAAATTCAAGAAAGTACAGATGAAGAAAAATATAAAAAAGAATCGCCTAAAGAAGCAATTATTGATAGTTTAAAAGAAAATATAAAAAATAGTTCTTTTCAACTCAAAGAAGCACATAAATATTGGGTATCATACAAGGCAATAAAACAAAATTTGTATTCTGTGGCGTTGTTTCAGCAAATGAAAATAATTCAAGAAGAATTAAAAAACAAAGAACAAACACTTCATTTGAGTGAAATCGCAATGAAATTACACGAAATAGTTTCTCAAGAACCAATTGCTTTTATTTATGAAAAAATAAGCCTTCGATATGCTTTTTTATTTATTGATGAATTTCAAGACACTTCCCGAATGCAATGGGAGATATTAAAACCATTTGTAAATGATATTATTTCTTCGGAAGTAAAAACAGGAATAGCAGGAAAAGTTTTTATTTTTGGAGATGAAAAACAAGCAATTTATCGTTTTCGAAATGGAGATGTTCAACAAATGTTGGAAATTTCTGAAAATCAAGACATAAAAAAGATTCCTTTAACAACAAATTATCGTTCAAAAAAGTATATTGTTGATTTTAACAATTTGTATTTTGACCATTTGAAAGAAGAAGAAGGTTTGATTGGAAAAATTTACAAAAATGCAATACAAGATAGTAAAAATGATGGCGGTTGTGTTTCTTTAACAACAATAGAAAAAGATGCTGATAATCAGACATATAATAAAGTCGTTTTGTCAAAAATAAAATATGTTCAATCTCTTGGTTATCAATACAAAGATATTGCGATAATCGTTCGTAAAAAAAAATATGGTCAAGAAATTATTCAGCATTTGATTCAAAATGATATTCCGACGACTTCGGCAGAAGCGTTGTTGTTGTCTAAAAATGAAAATATCCAATTTGTGTTGGCACTATTGCAATATATTGAAAACGAAAACAATATGCTATCATTGTTGAAAATATTAACTTTTTTAACACAAAGACATGAAAAATTGAATTTACAAACCCTATTGTCCGTTAAAGATTTGAGAAATAATAAATTGCAGAACGCATATTTACAACAAATTTTGAAACAAATATTGTCACAATATTATGAAGATTTTAAAATTGAAGATATTTCAAGATGTAATCTTTATGAACAAATAGAAATGATATTAAGAATATTTTTCAAAGAAGAGTCTCAAAATCCGTATTTACTTTCTTTGCTCAATTTTGTATTGGAATTTAACAATCAAAATCAATATCCACAGAGTTATTTCTTTAAATATTTTGACCAAAAAAAACCAACAATATCGAATCCAGAAAATATAAATGCGGTAACAATTATAACAACACATAAATCAAAAGGTTTAGAATTTCCTGTTGTTATTTATCCTATTTATAAAGAAAAAACACAATCAAAAAAGGATTGGGTAGATGTTTCTCAAGAAATGAATTTATCAATAGAATCTGCATACATTAAATATAAAAAAGAGCTAAACAATAGTTTTTTTGCAGAAAATTATGCTCAAGAGCAAATTTTGAGCGAAATGGACAATAAAAATGTTGATTATGTTGTATTTACAAGAGCAGAAGATTGGCTTTTTTTGATAAAAAAACCTGAAAAAGAAGACGACAAATTAGTTAATTTTTTTAAAAACAGATTGAATTCAGAATCTGTTTCAGATAAAGATAATGAACAAATAAATTGTTATTTCTATGGCAATCAAAATCAAGCGGGAGAAGAAAGAGAAGAAAATCAAAATCAACAATTAGAAAATATTCAATCTGTTCCGATATTGGCTCAATTTAGTACAAACGGAAAAAATGCTGTAAATATTGAACAAGAAACACTTTGGGGAATAAAAGTTCATAATTATTTATCACAAATTGTTCATAGAGAAGACATTCAGAAAGTTGAAAAAAGAATAGAAAAAGATGTACAGTTATCGGCAGAAGAAAAAGAAAAAATGCTTTCTGCTATTGAGCAAGTTTGTTGTGGACAATATTCCGATTTGTTATTTGGAACAGAAAATTGTATTATAAAAAATGAAGTAGAAATATGGCAAGCAAACAATAATGTACTTCGTTTAGACAAACTTATTATTAATGGAAAATATGCAGATATTGTAGATTATAAAACAGGATTGCCTAAAAAAGAACATCAAGAACAAATAGATAATTATGCTACTATTGTAGAAAAAATGGGATACAAAGTAAGGAAAACGCAAATAATTTATATTGAGTAAGATATAGAGAAATTAAATGTTATTTTGCTTTAAATTTTCAACAAAATCATCAATACGATGTAAATCTTTTGGAATATCAATACGTTGAGGACAATGAGATACACATTGATTACAACCAATACAATGATTTGCTTGTCGTAATTTAGGAACATTTCGGTTGTATCCTATCAAAAATGCTCGTCGTGCCTTTTTATATTCAGAATTTGATTCTTCTACTTTAGAAACAATACCTTCATTGATACATTTGTTGTAATGTGTAAAAATTGCAGGAATATTTATTCCGTAAGGACAAGGCATACAATAATTGCAAGCAGTACAAGGAATATTTTTTAAATTGTAAATATCTTTTGCAACAAGCATCAAAAATTTATTTTCTTCTTCAGAAATAGGACGTAATGGAGAATAGGTAGCAATATTTTCTTTTAAATGTTCCATGTAAGTCATTCCACTTAAGACTGTTAAAACTCCTTCTGGCGTTCCCGCATATCGAAAAGCCCAACTTGCAACAGAAGCATTTAAATCTTTTTCTTTCATTTGTTTAACAATAAAATCTGGTAAATTTGCTAAACGTCCACCCAAAAGAGGTTCCATAATTACTGATGGAATTCCTCGTTTTTGTAATTCATTGTACAAATAAACGGCATCTGTATTTCTTTCATTTATTTCGTTGGCATAATTCCAATCTAAATAATTCAATTCTATTTGTACAAAATCCCAGTGATATTTACCTTCATCGTGCCATTGTAAAAGCATATCAAATATTTTAATATCACCATGATAAGAAAAACCAAGATTGCGAATACGTCCATTTTCTTTCTGTTTTACTAACCAATCAAGGATACCATTGTTTATAAAACGTTCATTAAATGCCTCTAACGCACTTTTGTTTTCGGCACCCATTCCGATTCCATGTAAAAGAAGATAGTCTATATAATTGGTTTGTAAATATTTAAGTGAGTTTTCAAAAATTTCTTTTGAAGCAGATTCACTCCAAGTTGATGGATTGAAATTAGATAATTTTGTAGCAATATAATAAGAATTGCGTTTGTGGCGAGAAAGTGCGATACCTGTGCTATATTCTGATTTTCCTTGACAATAAACTGGAGCAGTATCAAAATAGTTTACACCGTGTTCTATTGCATAATCTACTTGACGATTAACCATTTCTTGGTCTATTGGAGAATCTGGATTTTCTCTTGCAGTACCTCCTGCTTCTACGGGTAAACGCATCATTCCAAAACCCAAAAGAGAAACTTTGTCGCCATTGTTGGGATTAGTACGATATGTCATATCTCCATTTTGATTCTCATTATCAGAAATTACTTGATTGATAGCGTTTTTCGAATCGCAACTATTAGCAACTAAAATAGTAGCAGCGGCACCAAAACCTAATTTTTTTAAAAAATCTCGTCTGCTTATATCATTTTCCATATCAACTATTTTTAATATTCTATCTTAATTTGCAAAATTACAAAAAATTATGAAAATACCTAAAAAAATCAACACAAACTTTTCTTGCTGTAAATCAGTATATTGAAGAAATTTAGAAAAGTTTTAAATTTCACAAAAAAATTTTTTCACTTTTTTATCAAAAATTGACCATTTGGGAACAATATTTGTTGTGGATAAAACGTTGAATAATAACAATATGCTAAAAAATGACAGTTTATAAAAAACATACCCAAAAAACCACTTGTAACTACCTGATAAACAGTAGTGTTAATGGCTGTTTTATAGTGTATTGTTTTGAGGATGATATAAGTAAATCTGGAGGTAGAGATATGGAAGTTTATAAGAGGTGGCTTGCTGGTAAAGTTGAAGGAAATTTTGACAAAAGACAAGAATATATAAATGCGATGAATCCTCAAAGTAGTTTTAAAAACAATGAACCAATAATTAAATTAAATATAAAAAGATGACAACATTCAATAAAAATAATAATAACATTTATTTTGGCATTTGTTATGGTATTTTATTTTATTTCTTGATTGCTTCTTTATATGGAATTATTTATAGAATGATAGAAGCTGTTTTTTTCTTATTTGAATTAAATCTATTAATAATCCCTATAATATTATTTGCATTAATCGTAGTCTTTGCTTTTATTTTTTACAAAAGTGAAAGATTTCCAAAATTAAAAGTCATTTATTTTATTTTCATAATTTGCGTAAAGGTGATAGAACCTTATATGTATCATAGCATTATAACACGTTATATAGCAAAAAGTACATCAACAGATTATAAATATTCAAATTATTTAATTTACATATCGTTATGTGATGTATTATTAACTCTTTTGTTTTTATCAATTTCATGGTACAAATATAAGAAAATACAAAAACAACAAATAGATGAAAACAGAAACCTTTATTAAAATTATGCAAATCAACGCACGTTATTACAAGCCACCAATTTTCAATTATAATCTACAAAACGGAATGTATAACTTGTTGGCGAAATAAAAAAAAGCGTTGCTACATACATAGCAACGCTTCCATTTACATTTAAAATCAGAATTAATTGTATATTTTACTTTTTAATCTTTATTTCTGTTCTACGATTTAATTGACGACCTTCATCAGTATCGTTGGTAGAAACAGGTTTATGGAAACTATATCCTTGATAGCTCATACGAGACTTATTTATGCCATGTTTTATAAACCAATTGAAAACAACTTTTGCACGATTCAAAGAAAGAGTTTGGTTATATTCATCTGTACCATTGCTATCTGTGTGACCCATTATTTCAATTGTCGTATTAGAATGTTTTTTTACTATTTGCAATATTTTGTTCAATTCAACTAAAGAAGCATCTCTTAAAGTAAATTTATCGTAATCGAAATAAATATCCTTGATTTGAATATTTTCAAGTGTATCTTTGTTTTCTTTTACTTTTTCTTTTTCTTCTAAATTATCTTTTTTGATAACAATTGTTTTATATATTTCATGATACCCTTCTAATGCGGATAAAGTATCGTTGAAATTAGTAAATCCTTGTTTAGAATTAGTTAGACAAATATGAGATAATTCAGGTAATACTAATAATAATTCACCAAATTCGTTGGTTGCTCCAGAAATAGAAGATATTTTATTGTCAGCGGAATATTCTTGACCAATAGGATAAATATCAGCATTAATATTTGATGCTTTGATAGCATTACCATCTTCGTCAACAACTTTAATCATAGCGACAGTACCACCGCGAGCACCATTAGTATCAATAGTTTCAGTAGGAGCATTCGATAAATACAAATGTTCCTTTTTATCTTGGGCAATTATAGTTTCATCGTTATTATCAAATAATTCAAAATTGTAATTAATCAAAGGAAGATTTTCTATAGATGTTCCCGCTACAACTTTGTATATGTCCAACCCACCAATACTTGTAAGACGGTCAGAAGATAACAACAATTCAGCATTAGTAGGATTTATAGCAAAAGCTCCTTCTTGTCCTGGAGTATTGATAGGATAATTCATATTAATTGGTTCAGAATAAGATTCATTATCGGTTTTTACCAAAAAGACATCCAATCCTCCAAAAGATTGATGACCATTTGATATTAAATAATAAATAGGAACATTGTTGCTATCTTTGCATTGAACAAACATAGATTCATCGTAAGGAGTATTGATATTTGAGGATAATTTTTCAGGAGAACTCCAATGTTCTTTCATTGGTTTGTTTTCTTTTTTTCCTTTAGTTAGTGTACGCGTAATTTTGTAAATATTGTAATTATTGTTATTGGTAGATTTGTCATTATTACTGTAATAACCATCAGGACAATTGGTTGAAAAATAAATGGTATTACCGTCATCTGCGTAAGTAGCATTAATTTCATTGAATTGTTTACTATTGATAACATTAATAGGTTTTTCAATACGTGTTCTGCCTTTAATATTTTTGTTGTATTCGTAGATATTTCCGTCGAAACAAGTTAAAAAACCATCACCATTAGGGTGAATAGATGTAATTAGAGCAACCTCAAAATTGTTGATAGAAGTTATTGTAGAATCAGAAACACTATATCCGTAAGAACTTCCTAACCCATATTTTATAGAAGCATTTTTTGGTCGTAATGTAGAAAATATCCAAACACTATCTTCAATTCTATATTGAGGATTAAAATCATCGTATTCAGAATTAAGTTTGTCAAAAGGTTGAATAAAATTATTGTTAAATATTTTCAATGAAGCAAGTGCATATTCACATTCTTCAATAGCCCGTTGTGCTTTTTGAGAATAAACAGCATTTGCATTAGTTGTAATTTGTTTTTTGAAATAAATTATTGCAGAATCTAATGCATTTTTTTGAACAGAATACAAATTTCTTTTACTATCAAGTAACCATTTTTCTCTATATGCAATACCTAAATGATACCATATATCGGTACTTATTTCTGGATAGTTTTTAACAATATTGTTTAAAATGTCTAAACTTTCAATAAAATGGGTATTATCTTTTAATTTTAAATTACAAATAGCATATCGATATTGAACAGCAATAGAAGAAGGAGCTTTACTATATGCTTGAGCATACAAATCGAAAGCAATGTAATATTCACGATGATGAGGAGAATGAGCCGTTAATATTTTATCTCCTTTTTTTATTAATTTTTTTACAGATTTGGGATAATCTTCCAAAGAAATAGTTTGAGCATTTAAAATACTACTACAACACAATATTGCAAAAATTATAATATTTTTGCACAAATTTTGAATACTTTTATTTTTATTTGACATGCTTTTCATCTTTTTAAATTTAAAATGTATGTAAAAATCTTGCTGCTTCTATTACACCATAAGAAATGGCTTTATTTAAATCTTCTTTTGCGGATTCTTTATCTATATAATTTTTAGAAATTCCTCTATTGTAATAGGCTTGTCCATAATCATTTTTGTATTGAATCGCTTTGTCGTAAAAATCTATCGCTTCAACAATACGATTTTCTTTAAAATAAACAATGCCAAGATTATTATATGCAATAGCGTTTTTAGGTTCTTTGCTGATAACATAATTTAAATCTTTTTTCGCATCATCGTATTTTTCTTCATCAATATATACCACCGCACGATGATTGTAATTCTCTAAGTTGTTGGAATCAAGGGCAATAGCATTGTCAAAATCGGCGATGGCTTCTTTGTTATTTTTAAGATGTTCATTTGCGATACCACGATTAGTATAATAGGCTGCTTGATTTGGATTTTTTTTGATAAGCGTATTATAATCTGCAATAGCACCATTGAAATCTTTGATTAGTATTTTTACAGCAGCACGTTCTTCAAGCAAAATATCATTTTGAGAAGTATTTTTTGCAATAGCAGTATTTAAATTTTGTATTGCTTCGTTGTAACGTGTTGTAGAAATTAAAAAAGTTACCTTTTTTCTAAGTAAACGAATATTGTTAGGCTCTTCTTTGATAGCCTCATCTATTGAAGCAATTGCAGACATATAATCTTCTAAACCATAATGTGCTTCTGCAATACATTCATTAACAATTGCTTTGTCTTTACTATTTTTTTTATATGTGTAAAAATAATCTAACGATTCTTGATAGTGAGCATCCAATAACAATAAATATCCTTTTGCTAAAAATGATTTATAAAAAGATTTATCTTTATCAATGCAAGCATCAAATTTTGCAAGTGCTTCTGTCTTTTTTCCGGTTATAAACAAATTAACACCTTGATTGTATAAAGATGCCGTTTTTGAATTATTTGCTACTTTCACAATCACATTTTGATTTGTTTGGGCATAATTTATCCCACAAAGTACTATAAATATTAACAATAGTACATTTTTTTTATTAATGTCCATGGTTATACAATTAAATTAAGAAAAATATTTTTACTAACTATACTGCATAAGTCTCTGATAGACTTATTTTTTACTTTGAGCCTCTCAAGGGACTTGAACCCTCGACCTACGCATTACGAATGCGTTGCTCTACCAACTGAGCTAAAGAGGCAGGTATGCAAAGGTAACATATTTTCTTTAAAAAAAATTATTTTTTGAAAAATTTTTTTTCTACATCTTGATAAATAATTTCTTTCCCAAGTAAAAATCGAATTGCAACAATAATATCATTTTCTTTATATGGTAACAATTCTTTCAATTCTTCTATTGATAATGTTTTTTCATTTAAAATATTTGTTATATCCTCAATTATTTTTGTCATAAAAGCGTCCATTTTGTTTGCTCTTTTTCGTGCTATACACACATCGCAATAACCACAATCGATAGTACTATTTTCTCCAAAATATTTTAAAAGTATTTTACTACGACATTTTTGTTCTGATTTGATATAACTAATAACAGCCTCTAATTGTTTGTTGGCTACTTTTTTGCGATGGATATATACTTCTTTTGATATTTTCGCAAATTTTGGGTCAATTCGAGATTCGAGAAAGTGTATTTTCGGATATTTTGTTTGTTGTTCGTAAATGATAATACCTAATTTATTCAATTCTTGCAATCGCAAAATAACCTCTTGTTTATCAAGATTAGTTCGCTGTGCAATTTCATCTTCATTGATAGGCGACAAAACAGAAAACAATCCTTGATAAGAACGTAACAATGTTTCTATAAAATTGCTGTATTTTGGATAATTCTTTCTTATTTGATATAATTCTTCACTATCAACAGCAATATTGACTTTGGAAGTGTTTTTGATGGAATCTGTCAACAAAATCCATTCCATACGTTCTAAAAATGTTAAAGAATGATAAATTAACAATGGCGATAACTGATAAGTATTTGCAAAAAGCGTACTATCAAAATCGAAAGATAATCCTTTTCCTTCATTAATAGGAAGATGATAAAAATTACATAAATGTTGATAAATTGCTAAAATATCCTTTTCTTGAGGAAATGAAGATTCAAAATTCTTTTTCAGGTTGATAATATCGGTATTATTGTATAATGTTATTGCGTATGCACGTTTTTCATCACGACCACCTCTGCCAGCTTCTTGAAAATAAGCCTCCAAAGTATCAGGAATATCCAAATGAATTACAAAACGAACATCAGGTTTGTCAATACCCATACCAAAAGCATTGGTAGAAACGATGATACGTATTTTATCATTTTTCCAATCGTTTTGTTTTTTTTCTCTAACACTTACTTCTAATCCAGCATGATAAAAATCGGCAGTTATTCCATTTTCTATTAAAAAATGGGCTATTTCCATAGTTTTTTTTCTATTTCTAACATAAATGATGCCAGTTCCTTGTAAATTTCGCACAATTTGCAAAAGTCTTTTTTCTTTGTTTTCGGTTTCGAGAACAACATAAATAAGATTTTCTCGTAAAAAACTTTTTTGTATTACATTTTCTTTTTTAAAATCAAGTTTTTGTTGAATGTCTTTTACAACATCGGGGGTAGCTGTTGCCGTAAGTGCTAAAACAGGTGTTTGAGGAGGTAAATTTTTTCTAAATTGGGCTATCTCTAAATATGGTGGTCGAAAATCGTATCCCCATTGAGAAATACAATGAGCCTCATCGACAACCAAAAAATTGACATTCATTTTAAGAACACTATTAATAAGCAATTTGTTTTTTAGTCGTTCTGGCGATAAATAGAGAAATTTATATTCTCCTTGTTCACATTGTCGCAATATTTTTTCAATTTCTCGATTGGGCAAACCAGTATAAATTGCAGCAGCATTGATACCACGGATTTGTAAGTTTTCCACTTGGTCTTTCATTAAAGCGATAAGTGGTGTTACCACAATACAAATACCATTTTTTGCCAATGCTGGCACTTGAAAACAAATAGATTTTCCGCCACCGGTAGGAAGCAATGCCAATGTATCATTGCCATTTAAAACGGATAAGATAATATCTTCTTGTTTGGGACGAAATAGGTCGTAATCCCAATACCGTTTTAAAATAGCATGAATATCCATTATCGTGTTATTTTTACGGTAAGCCCTTTGTCTAACATTTTTTCTGCTATAATTTTTATCTCATCAAGCAAAGCATAATAAACATCACATTTTCCTTTGGTATGTGTTATCCAAGCACATTGCATTGCTTGTTCGTAATTATGCCCACATAAATTTATCAAAGCATCTATTACATATTCAAATGTATTGTAATTATCATTGATTAACCACAATGTGTAAGAATGATTATCTAACACATTTTCTTGTAGTTGATATTCTTGTTGATATTGTGTATTACCATTCATCAATGATAACTTTTTCAGGTTCCATACCTTTTTCCAAATCTTCCATCAATTTACGAACAGCCTCATCTATTTGATGTAAATGGTCGTAACGAACAGCAGACCATTCTGGGCGAGAATTATCAAGCCATTTTTCTATAGGAAAACGTGCAGATTCTCGTTTGTGAATATCGGTAATTGTATATCTGTATCTATTGTCTTTGGCTTCAATAGATAATGTATAATATACAAAACCTGCGGCTGTCCATGTTTTACCATCTTTTGCCAAAGAAGATATTTTTATATTGGAGACACATTCTATTACTTTATTGTTTTTGTCGGCTTTGGTGATAACTATTGTTGGATTAGAATAATAAGTATTTGCCCATTTTAAGGCTCTTTCGTATAAAACTTCTGAATTTCCTGTTTGTTGAACTACTTTACGATAGGTTACCAATTTTGTATTTTCATCTATTGGCATTTCTGGGAATGAAGTATGTTGTGTTTTTTGTGCCAATGCAAAATTGCATACCATGAGCATTAAAAATCCTATTACATAAAATTGTTTCATTGTCTTAATATTTTATTGTTTATTAATTCTTTTATAAATACAAAATGAGTAATCATAAAGATGTTTTTCATCGGCTTTATTTTCGATATTTTCTTGTAATTGCCATTCAGAAAAATCTAATTTAGGAAAAAAAGCATCTGCGTTGGGAAAATCTGCATGAATTTTTGTCAAATAAAGCGTTGAAACCATTGGCAAAAATTGTTTATAAATGGAAGCACCTCCCATAATAAATACTTTTTCATCGTTTTGTGACAATGCCAAAGCCTGTTCGATAGAATAAGCCATGTGACAAGCGGCATATATTTGCATAGTATTGAGTGTCAATACAATATTTTTTCTACCTGCAAGTGGTTTGTGAGGTAAAGAAAGATAAGTATTTTCTCCCATAATTACCGTATGACCACTTGTTACATTTTTAAAATGTTTTAGGTCATTGGGCAAATGACACAAAAGTTCGTTTTGGCAACCAATTTCATAATTATTACCAATTGCAACTATCATATTTAAATTATCAATAACCATAATTATCTATTTTTTAATAGGTCAGCAATTCTATTTTCTAAATTATCAATGGCAACATGTTCTTGCAACATTGTTGTTCTATTTCTAATTGTTACCATATTGTTTTCTATTGTTTGATTGTCAACAGTTACGCAAAATGGAGTACCAATAGCATCTTGACGACGATACCTTCTTCCGATAGCATCTTTTTCATCGTATTGACAATTGTAATTTTCTTGCAATGTAGCCAAAATTTCTCGAGCCTTTTCTGGCATACCATCTTTTTTTACCAATGGCAATACTGCCACTTTATATGGTGCTAAAAATGGTGGTATATTGAGAACGGTACGTGTAGAACCATCTTCCAATTGTTCTTCTTTGTACGCATTGCTAAGAATTGCCAAAAATGTTCTGTCCAAACCAACAGAGGTTTCAACAACATAAGGAACATAACTTTCATTGAGTTCTGTATCAAAATATTGCAATTTTCTATTAGAATATTTTTGATGAGCACATAAATCAAAATCGGTACGAGAATGAATACCTTCTAATTCTTTAAATCCAAAAGGAAATTCAAATTCTATATCTGTGGCAGCATTGGCATAATGTGCTAATTTTTCGTGGTCATGATAACGATATTTTTTTTCCTCTATACCAATAGATTGGTGCCATTTCATACGTTCTTCTTTCCAATAAGCAAACCATTTTAATTCTTCTCCCGGACGAACAAAAAATTGCATTTCCATTTGTTCAAATTCTCGCATACGGAAAATAAATTGTCTTGCAATAATTTCATTACGAAAGGCTTTTCCTATTTGGGCTATACCAAATGGTATTTTCATTCGTCCTGTTTTTTGTACATTGAGAAAATTCACAAAAATTCCTTGGGCGGTTTCTGGTCGAAGATAAACAACATCTGTTCCTTCTGTGGTTGAACCCATTTGTGTTGCAAACATTAAATTGAATTGACGGACATCTGTCCAATTTTTTGTTCCTGAAATTGGACAAGCAATTCCCAATTCTTCTATTAATGATTTTACTGCAGGCAAATTATTTTCGCTCATTGCCGTTGCAAAACGTGTATTTATATCATCAATTTTGGATTGGTATTCTTTTACTCGAGCATTAGTACTTCTAAACATATTTTCATCGAAGTTTTCAAATCGTTTTGACGCTTTTTCAACTTCTTTTTTGATTTTTTCTTCTATTTTTGCTACATAATCTTCAATAAGTACATCGGCTCTATATCTTTTTTTAGAATCTTTGTTGTCTATCATTGGGTCGTTGAATGCATCTACGTGACCAGAGGCTTTCCATACTGTTGGGTGCATAAATATTGAACTATCTATGCCTACAATATTTTCGTGCATTTGCACCATAGATTTCCACCAATATTGTTTTATATTGTTTTTCAATTCTACTCCCAAATGTCCATAATCGTACACCGCACTCAATCCATCGTATATTTCACTTGATGGAAAAATAAAGCCATATTCTTTGGCATGAGCAACTATTTTTTTAAATAACTCTTCATTATTTGCCATTGTTGATATTTTTATGTAAAAAATAAATGTTCTATTAATATTTTTGTGCCTATTACTATTAGTATTAAGCCTCCTAAAATTTCTACTTTAATTTTTAGATATCTTTTTAAATATTTTCCTATATACAATCCAATTATTGAAAATAAAAAACTTACTATGCCTATAATTAAAATTCCTATTTTCAATTTATCTTCGCTTCCTATAAATATTAATCCTATAGCTAATGCATCTATACTTGTTGAAATTGCAAGAATAATGGTTGTTTTTAAAGAAAAAAAGGTATTATGACTATTATCTGTTGTCGTTTTCAAACCATCAACAATCATTTTTATTCCTATAATAAATAGAATAATAAATGCTATCCAATGAGCAATAGGAATTATTCTTTCTGTAAAATAAAAGCCACACAACCAGCCAATTAATGGCATAATTCCTTGAAATAACCCAAATGTCAATGCCATAACAACACCTTGATGAGCTTTGAACGTTTGCTTACTTGCTCCACAAGCAATAGATATTGCAAAACAATCCATTGCTAAACCAATCGCTAACAATACAATAAATATTATTCCCATAAGGTAAAAATCTGTATCTTTTTATAAAAAACGATTTTTTATATTTTTTGCAAAGATAACATTTTTTTATAACTTTATAAGTTGATGTTATAATCTACAATGTTAATGCTATAAGAAATATTGTTTTATGTAAAAATGCTATTTTTGTAAAATGGAGAAAGAAAACAGGAAACAGAGAACTCAATAAAAATATTCTTATAATGAATTCGTTGTGTATTCTTCTGTTTGTTTTATTATTATCATCATGTTCTTTTAAAGTATATTTTACAAAATATGAAACAGTAGAATATTATCATTATTATCGTTTTAAAGACACAAAACTGAAATTAAAAGAAACAATAACATTTTTTCAAAATGGAACATTCATTGTAAATAGAGAAAGTTCAGATGTAGGAGGCATACGATTACTTAAAAAGAAAAGGGTTTACAAACAAAGGAATCAGTTCCTAATACTAACTTGTCAAGATAAAGATTGTTATTTTTCTGATAGAATTTTTTTTATTTTAAATAGAAATACATTGGTCATTAAAAAATATGGAAAATATCATTATTTCAAAAAATGTTATTATTCCAATACCCACCAAACTATGTAATATTTTATTATAAAAAGTGTGATATTTTTGGTTTTTGTGGGTTGTAAACATGCTTATGTTTTTTTTGTGATTTTGTTTGTTAAATCTATGTAACTGCACTTTTCATAAAAAAAAATAGTTTAAAACAATAATTGAGATAAAACATCGTTTATAAAATCTAATAAAAGTAAAAATAAAAAAAGTAGTAAAAAAGTAATAAGTATGAGAACTAAGTCAATTATTTCAATTATGTTTGTAGCAATCATTTGTGCTTCATGTAGTTCATTAAAACAAGTAGTAGGAACAACAACTAACGGAATAACCCCAACAAGTCCAGCATATACGTCAGGAGCTGGTTTTGGAACAGCTCTTTCAAATTTGTATAAATCGTACAAAACAGCAGGGAACAAAGTAAATTTAAGTGATGCTAATACATGGATAAATGTTATAAGTTTGGCAACAAACGCTTCTGTAATAAAAGGGAATATGAAAGATGCTACATTTTATAAAAATTTTGCTGCTGGTTCAATATCTGGTTCATCAAATTTAATAACAAGTTCTACGGTAGATAAAGTAATTTCTTCAGCTATAGGATTAGATTTAAATACGATATTATCTGCAGGAAAAAATGCATCTTCTTTGAATTCTACTTCTGCAAGTTCAATAGCAAGTGGATTAGCAACAATTCTTGGTGCGATGGGAAAATAAAAAATAAATAAAAACGAAAAATAGAGTAAAACTTTTAGTTTTACTCTATTTTTTTGTTCTGTTAAATATTTTTCTATTATTGTAAAAATATTAAATAGATTATACTTTTATAAGAGAAAAAACATTGTCTTTATTGATATTCAACTCTTCACAAAGATGTTTTTTTCCTTTCAATCCTTCTATTTCTAATAAAAAAGCGAAACAAATATTATGTTTATCGAAAGGGGCAAATCGATTGTTTTCAATTTCGTGTTTCAATAAATTGGAAACAGCCAAAGCAGTACCTCCTGTTGCTAAAACATCATCGAAGATAATAATTTTATCGTTGTATTCTATCAAACTGGTGTCCATGGTTAAAGTGTTGGAACTATATTCAGAATTGTAAGAACTTTCTAATATAGAGGCATAAGGAGGTAATTTTCCTTTTTTTCTTATAGGAACAAATCCTGTTTTTAGTCTATCAGCAAGAATACTTCCTAAAATAAATCCACGTGCTTCTATTGCCAATATTTTAGAGCAAAAAGGCATCATTTCTGCACAGGCTATTTCTAAATCAGTCGCACAATTTTGTAATGATTTCCAATTGGAAAATATTGGGTTAATATCTTGAAAAATAACTCCTTCTGCAGGAAAATCGACATACTGTCTTAATAAATTTTGATAATCGTTCATTATGCTTTCATCAATTGAATAAAACAATCTTCCACTGTAGGGTGAATAAAATTATAATTTTTAATTTCGATATTACTTTTTTTAATAAAGTTCAATAAATTTTCTGCTTCTTGTTTTTCGTTTAATACCACATTAACAAATTGCCCTGATGCATAAATATCATTAACTTTATAATCAGCAAGATATTGTAACAAATTGTAAATGTGATTAGTTTGTAAGGAAAATAAGTAACCTTTAAAATTCGATTGTATTTTGTCGGGACGATTACAAGAAAGTATTTTACCATTTTGTATCAATGCAATTCTATTGCAAAGAGTTGCTTCGTCCATATAAGATGTAGATACAAAAACGGTAATATTAAAATCTTTGAGTTTTTTAAGAATTTCCCATAATTCTTTTCTACTTACGGGGTCAACACCTGTTGTAGGTTCGTCTAAGAAAAGCAATTTTGGTTTATGAATAAGAGCACAACAAAGAGCAAGTTTTTGTTTCATCCCTCCAGAAAGAGCAGAAGCACGACGATTTTTAAATGGAAGTAATTGTTCCCAAATAGGACGAATCAACTCATAATTTTCTTCAAGATTTTCCCCGTAAAGAGTAGCAAAAAATTCAAGATTTTCTAAACAACTCAAATCTCCGTATAAAGAAAATTGTCCAGGAAGATAACCAATAATTTGTCGAATTTTTTTATAATCTTTTAATAAATCGTAACCTGCGATATTTGCTTGTCCTTTTTCTGGATTGAGTAGAGTAACTAAAACATTGAAAAGTGTAGATTTTCCTGCTCCGTCAGGACCTATCAATCCAAACAATTCACCATCTTCTACCGACAAAGATATATTATCTAATGCTTTTATTTTTCCAAAAGATTTACTTATATTGTTGATAGTGATAGCATTCATAAAAAAGAAAACTTAAAATACCACTTCTCCGGGCATACCAATTTTTATATCGCCATCGTTGTTTACGTTAATTTTTACGGCATAAACCAAATTAACGCGTTCTTCTTTGGTTTGTATCATTTTTGGTGTAAATTCCGATTCATCGGATATCCAAAGAACTTTACCTTTGTATGCTTTTTCAGTTTTATTTTTGTCAATTCTTACTGTGCATTCTTGACCTAATTTGATATTTGCCAATTGTCTTTCGCTTACAAAAACTTTTAGTGTCATATTTTTCAAATTGGCAATTTTAGCAATAGGATATCCTTTGCCTATCAATTCGTATGTTTTTACGTATTGTGTAAGTACAATACCACTTATTGGGCTGATAATACGACATTTAGAAATAGCAAAATTCATCTGACGAAGTTGAAAATACAATTGTTCGGCTTGATTTGCCAATCCTTGTAATGAAGAATTATCATCTTTCCATTTCGCAATTGCCTCAATAATATCATTTTTTTGCTTTTGCAATTTGGCTAATTTTTCTTTTGTTTTAGAATCCCAATTGATATTATCGTTGATAGTCCATATTTGATTTTCTATTTTTATTAAACTATCGTTGAGATTTATAAATTTTTTTGGCAAAATACTATATTGTTTTGAAAAAGTATTTATTTGGTTTTGAACTTGTTGCTTTTGAAAAACAAGATTTGTACTATCTATAGAGCCCAGATATTGTCCTGCTTTAACTGCGGAACCTTGTTTTGTGTCAAAATCTAATATTTGACCTTCCATTTGTGCTGAAAGAATCAATTCTTCTGCTTCAAAACTTCCAAAAGCATCTGCTTTATTTCGACGACCTGAACATGCAATAACCAAAAAGGATATTGTAAAAACTATTGTATAAAATAAATACTTCCTCATACTTAGAAATCTTATTTCGCAAAGGTATCATTTTTTTTTAATAATAAAAGCATTATATTTGTATTTGCAAAAAAAATTTATTTTCAATGAAAAAAATTATCTTTTAAATTCAAATTTGTAGGTCATTCCTAAACTTACATTTATAGGGGAATAATCAAAATTTCCCATATTAAAAAATGTACAATAACCAACTCGTAACGAACCTTTTAATTTTTTTCCTCCAAATCGAATAAAAATCTGTGGTTCTATCAATGGAACAATTTCTTTAAAAGTACTAACTTGTGTTTCAGGAGATGTTTCATTACCTTTGATATTAGTTTGAATTTTTGAAAAGCTGGTAATAAAACAACCAGTTTTTAGTCCAAAACCAACATCAATATGTTCTTTTGCAAGACCAACCCAACCAGTGTTAAATTGTAAAAAAGGGCAATGATATATTCCAGATATAGTTATATCTTTACCAAAAAGAGAAGTAGTAGTCTTACTAAATCCAAATCCATAACCAGTATATCCTTCTATTACATAATGCTGTTTTATAGGGAGATAACTACCAAAAGCCGTTTGTAAATAAAATTCTGTATAACCATCAGTATTTATATGTGCTTGAACTGCTCCCCATTTATTGAAACTATATGTCGCAGTAGCATTTATTGCAGGAGACCCGAACAAAGTAGAAGAAATAGCCCCTTCTACTTGTAAATCATTTTGGTGTCGAATAAGAGGAATATCAACAGATTGAGGATGATACATTACACACGAAGAAAATAACGCCGATAATGTAAATACCATTGACAAAAAAAATACAATCTTTTTCATGACATTATTTATTTAAAATTATCTTCACTAAAAATAATAGCAAAAAAGCGTGCTAAAAGTACTTTTAATAAAAAAAATTATCTTTTAAATTCAAATTTGTAAGAAATACCGATACTAACGTTTACAGGAACATAATCAATTGCTGCTGTCCCTAATAAAACTGCACAGCAACCTATTCGTAATGAGCCTTTTAATTTTTTATTACCAATACGAATAAAAACTTGTGGTTCTATCAATGGTGAAAATTCTCTAAAAGTAGTTTGTATTTCAAACGGTGAAGTGGGGTCTTTAAAAAATATATTGTTAGTAGTTGTGGAAAAAAAGTTAATCAAACAACTAGTTTTTAATCCAAATCCAACATCAATATGTTCTTTTGCAAGACCAACCCAACCAGTATTAAATTGTAAGAAAGGATTATGATATATTCCATATTCTTCTGGACTTATCCATAATCCATACCCTACATATCCTTCTATTACGTAATGTTGTTTTATCGGGAGATAACTACCAAACGCTGTTTGTAAATAAAAATCCATGTAACCATTCCAATTGATATGTCCTTGAACTGCTCCCCATTTATTAAAACTATAAGTTGCAGTAGTATTTATTGCTGGAGCTCCTATATAAGTAGAAGAAATCGCTCCTTCTATTTGTAAATCATTTTGATGTCGAATAAGTGGAATATCTACGGCTTGTGAGTGATACACTGTACACGAAGAAAATAAAGCCGATAATGCAAATAGCATTGACAAAAAAAATACAATCTTTTTCATAACATTATTTATTTAAAATTATCTTCACTAAAAATGATAGCAAAAAGCGTGCCAAAAGTACTTTTAATGAAAAAAATTATCTTTTAAATTCAAATTTGTAGGAAATTCCTATGCTAATATTTGCAGGAAAATAAACAAAATTCTCCATGCCCAAAAATGTACAATAACTAACTCGTAATGAACCTTTTAATTTTTTTCCTCCAAATCGAATAAAAACTTGTGGTTCTATCAATGGAGCATAATTTATAAAATCATTAAACTCTATGGATTGATAAATATTTCCTTCTAAAGTATAGCTACTAGATGATATTTCTCTATATTTGCTAATCAAACAACCTGTTTTTAACCCAAAACCAACATCAATATGTTCTTTTGCAAGTCCAACCCAGCCAGTGTTAAATTGTAAAAAAGGACAATGATATATTCCAGAAGGTTCAGGTTCATTACTATCCCATAATTCATAAGCTTCAGATTTTCTACTACCCCATAATCCATAACCTGCATAACCTTCTATTACGTAATGTTGTTTTATAGGGAGATAACTACCAAAAGCCGTTTGTAAATAAAGTTCTGTATAACCATCAGTATTTATATGTGCTTGAACTGCTCCCCATTTATTAAAACTATAAGTTGCAGTAGCGTTTAATGTAGGTGATGAATAAGGATAAGGAGAAATAGAAATAGCCCCTTCTACTTGTAAATCATTTTGGTGTCGAATAAGAGGAATATCAACGGATTGAGGATGATACACTGTACACGAAGAAAATAAAGTCGATAATGCAAATATCATTGACAAGAAAAATACAATTTTTTTCATAACATTATTTATTTAAAATTATCTTCACTAAAAATGATAGCAAAAAGCGTGCCAAAAGAGCAAAAAAGTACTATTTTTGCAAATTTTATTTTATTTATCAACGATAAATTGCTGATAAACAGCAAGTTTAAATCAAAAATATTTTTTAAAAAGGAAGAGGGTCATCTTCAAAAGTATCATCGGAAACTGTCCAACCAGTTTCATTGTTGTCGGCAATTTGCGAAGTTGGGATTTGTTGTTGGGGTGCTGTATTGTTGTTGATAGGGCTTACACTCCAAGCACGAACATCGGTGTACCAACGCCCCATATACTCCCTTGATTCTATATTTATATTTGCTTTAATGGTTGTATTTATTGGATAAAGTTGTT
Source organism: Bacteroidales bacterium (assembly GCA_045534635.1). Taxonomy (GTDB): domain Bacteria; phylum Bacteroidota; class Bacteroidia; order Bacteroidales; family WCHB1-69; genus UBA1205. The sequence goes on along the minus strand of JAZSKB010000051.1, from coordinate 54,482 downwards.
CAAAGTTGCTAAATTTTTCACCCCATAAAGTAATACAGACCTTTTTGGGAAATTGTTCCATAGTTTCGATGATACATTCTTGTTTTATCCAATTACCATTTTTACTTGTTCCACTTTGTTTTGGAAGTATTTGAATAATTTTTCCTTCGATTTCTAAACTCATAATTATTTTCTTTCTGCTTTATTGATTTCTTTTTTTAATTTTGTAGGTAAATTATTTACACAATGATGACATTTCATTTCTAAAGAATACATTCTACCTATGCAATAATTAGAATGTTTACATTCACTTTTTTCGCATTCACCAGATTTCAATTTATTAATAAAATCGGTATCGTTAATTAATGCACGAGCCATTTGAAGGGCAACAAAACCTTCATCAAGAACTTCTTCCATTTTATTTTTAGAAATAAGTCCACCAACGTATATTAAAGGAATATTTAATTCTTGACGGAATTTTTTTGCTGTTTCAAGAAAATAGGCTTCTTTGAAAGGTACCGGAGGAATAATTATACGTCCTCCAATATGAAGACCAAGTTTTAGCCACCAAAATTTCTTCATATCCATATAGTAAGCCAATGTTTTTATTGGCATTGCTCCACGCATTACATCCATAGGTGCTCTACTTACAAAGCCAGCAGAAAGCACAAGAGCGTGAACGCCAAGTTTTTCGAGTTCTTTAGCAACAGTAATACATTCAGGAATTTGCATTCCACTTTTGAAGCCATCGTACATATTTGTTTTTACAACAACAGCAATATCATTTTTTGCATGTTCCATCACTTCAGAAATCACTTCTCGCATAAAACGCATTCTATTGTCAAGGCTACCACCATATTCATCTTTACGATGATTGGTATATGGAGAAATAAATTGAGAAATAAGATAGCCATGTCCTGCATGAATTTCAACACAATCGAAACCAGCTTTTTTGCATAAATCCACAGCATGACCAAAGTCTTTAACTAAAGATTTTATTTCAGAAATTTTAAGTTTACGAACAAATGTAGGAGAATAAAGATTGAAACCTCCAGAGGCTCCTACAGGCATTTGTCCACAAGTTGCACGATGTGTCATATTTCCACAATGTCCAAGTTGAATAGAAGCTTTTGCTCCTTCTGCATGAATTGCATCTGTTAATTTTTTGAGTTCTGGAATAATTTCTTCTCGCATCCACAATTGACCATCAAACGAAAGACCACTCTTATTTACTGCCGCATAAGCAATTGTTGTCATTCCAACACCTCCTCGTGCAACGGCGGTATGATAATCGAATAAATCTTGAGAAGGTTTATTCCCATAACACATATTTTCAAAAGCAGCTGAACGAATCGTTCTATTTCTTAATGTTATTGGTCCAATTTGACATTCTGTAAATATTTTTGACACTGACATGATATTTTATTGTTTAATAGATAAATGGGAATACTCTACGAAGATTTTTTCCTTGCATATCTTGTGAAAATTCTTTTTGATAATGATGATATATTGCATTGGAACGTGGTACCAAATTAGCAAATGTCCAAATAAAAAATACTAATCCAGCAAACGACCATGTGGCAATAGCAAAGCCTAACCATTCGACAAGTTCTCCAAAATAATTTGCGGAGGTAACATAATTATACATTCCTCCGTGAGGCAAATAATGGTTAGAATCTCCCGGTTGGCGTAAATTTCGTATTCTTCTGTCGGAGTCTATATTAATAATCCAGCCGATAAAAAATACTATTGTTCCTATTATAAATTGAGGTGTTGTAAGCCAATGCAATGTATATTTATCGGAAAGATAAAAAATCCAATATCCTTGCATAATAGCATTGGCAATATTAAAAGTAATACCCATTAACATTACTATTATAGACATTTTGCTACAACCTCGCATTAAAAAAGGAAAAACAAAAGCCCTTTGAACATAATGTATTTCAAACATAATGAAAAAGAACAAAGGTGTAATTTCAAAAGTTTTATCACTAAAAAGCCAAAATGCAATAAATAATAAACAAATAGGTGCTTCCATTAACACCCATGCAAGTTTATTGTTGATTGATGGTCCCCATTTTTTACTATTGAATTTACCGTATCCTGCTTTTATAAAGTAGAGTGCAAAAAAAACAAGAATAGCGATACCAACCATTGTCCATAAAAAGATATTGTACTTACTCATGAGTATTCCTTTTATATAATTTTGCAAAAGTAGCATTTTTTATAGAAACCGTAAAATGTTTTGCTAATTTTTTCTTGAAAGCCTATCCTTTTAGCATGTTTATTCCTACACAAAAACCAAAATTTATACCTTTTCTTCCAGATATTTGGGAATAAAATATTATAGGTTTTGTTTTTTGTAACTTCACAAATTGAATTGTTACTACTCCTAATTTGAAAGGGTTATTTTATATTTCTTTAAACTAAATTTTTGGCAGGGAAAAACTATCTACAGCGTTTTTTTCGTTTTCAAGTCGCTCGCCGTCGCAATAAGCCGACTTTCAGACTCTTTCATTCTTTTGACATATTCTTTAAAATCAGAGACACCATGGCTAACATGTAAACCAATGATGTGCATAATGCCACCGTAGCCAGCTAAATGATAATTGATTGTATCTTGCTTTGTTTCAGACGGATATACAAAACCTCCATTATTAGACTTCGTACTATACATATACGAAACTACCTGATACAAATCTTCGCGTGCAACACCATTGTTTAGGCGCTTGTATTTGGCATCGAGAATGAAGTCATTTTTCCAAAAGTCGGGATATAAACGACGACTATTTTTGCTGATTGCATCATCGTCCAACTCATTTTTAAACATCCGAAAACCACCTTTTTGTTTTTTGTTTTCAGGATGTTTGAAACCACATTTTTTCAAAATCGTATTCAAATACTCCTCCCACAGCCAAGCCCCATCGAACAAAACGCCATAAACTTTGTCTTTTTCCTGTCCGTATTTGAGAGATTCGTGGCGGAGGATTCGAAGGCAAAGGCTTTGGATGTCGGTGTATGCCGAAAAGTAGGGATGGCATATGGGACGCAGGTTTGGGTTGATGACTTTCATACGTTCCCGCACATTGTACGATTGCGTTGCAAGAGTGATTTGCGTGATGCAACTTCTAGTTTCTGGGTCATTGTTCAAAATGATGGCCCCGTGCTCTTTGGTGCGGATGTATTCTATGGTGTGGCGGACCAGCTGCGTAACTTCGTTGTCATAGCTGTGCTCGCGTGTGGAATAGGCGACAGTTCCTCGGAAAGGAATATTTTCGTGGATATGCCGATTTACGTCTATCGGTCCCCGAATGTTGGCATCGTTGTATTCAAATCTTCTGTATTTTTTGAACAGTCCCTGTGCAAGTGCCTTCTTCAAGAAGTGAGGAAACAGATATAGAAGAAAATCGAAAATGTCCTCTTGTCGGGTTGTGTGTTTTATATCGAACAGGTTGATAGAAAAAACTTTCTGGAGCATATAATGAAGGAAATAGTCATCCTCGTCCACTTTGGCAAAACGCGATTTGATATCCAATTGTGTGTCGTTCACTCCCACAAAACCCATAATGTTTCCCGTGGAGATATCATCATCACGCATAGAGATTATACAGTTCTCACTGATTTCATCGCCATAACGGTGCAAATCCCTTGGAAAGACCAAAAGGTTAGGATTGTCTTCCAAGGATAGTTCGCCAATTTTTATATTGGCAATTCGCTCAAGGTCTGGTTTTGCCGATGAGATTTCCTCTTCCGACAATTTACGAGTAGTATTGTCATAGATTTTCATCCGCATCACCTGTATTTGTTGCTTTGGGGTTATTATAAGCCTCTTTCAGAGTTTTTATCTTATCTTCAACACCTTGCATTCCACGCATATATTCCTTCAAAAGTCCTTCCAAATGGTTGTCCCATAAATCTTGGAAGCTGCCATCGTAGTTTTTCAATTTAAGAAAATAAGCGGGACCAATGTGATAAGCGGTAGAAAGACCTTCAATTCTTTCAATCTCCTCGTTGAGCCGGCTCATTCGTTCTTTTGCCTCGTCTGCGTAGTTTTCAATTCCATTATTGCTGTCATAGAGCATTTCAACTCTGTCTATAGCTTTGATTTCCTTGAACGCAAATCTCCGGCGGAAAGCAAAGTCCATGCTCTCCACGCTGCGGTCGATGTCGTTCATGGTACCAATGATATAGACGTTTTCGGGGACATAAAAACCATCATAAAATACATCCCCTTGCTCAATAAGATTTTGATATTGAGTTTTTATTTTTCCCTTTTCTTTTCCACGGTATCCTGGATCTATAGAAAAGAACAATTCTCCAAAAATCTTGGAGATTTCACCACGGTTGATTTCGTCGATGATGAAGACAAAGTTTTTATCAGATTTCTCCACAGAATTACCTTCTTTATAAGGCTTCAATCCCAAACTTTTTTTCATTTCTTCGACAATTGCACGTCGATAATTATCGTGTCCGCCTGAAGGCACACCGGGCAGTCCCCTATATATGTTATACAATTGGTCTTTGCTGAAAAACTTGGACTGTCCTGAAATCCATCCACCTTGCTCGTATATGTCATTTGGATAAGTTCGGTTTGCCAATCCTGTTCCATACTCATTAAGTTCTACTCTGAAACTTTTACTCTTATTGCTTAAAAATGGAACATCAATGTAATTGTTTTCATTTAATGTGGCAACCAACTTATCCCACGTTTCGTTGAAATTGTCTATGGTGTCATTTTTTGGCAATGATACAGCTTTTTTGCAAAAAGCCTTAAAAACGCCGTCTTTGCGTTCAAACCCAACATTACCAGTTTCATCTTGCATAGGCCTTAAGCCCTCTACAAAGTCAGTATAGTCATAACTCGGGTGAAATTGGACGAAACCATATTGTTCGTTGAATTGTTTTCGTTCAACATCATTAAGTTCATTTTCATTTGTTTTTCCAAAAAGCAATAGTCTCGCAACCTGTTTTGCCAAATAGGTTTTCCCTGTTCCCGGAGCACCGGTGAGAATGAGATTGTGATTTGTTTTTAACAATGATAATACATCTCCTTTCATTCCTAAATAATTATAAAGTTCATTAATTATTTCCTTACCTTTTTCTGGTTTTAATTCTTTCAATACGCCATATTCATTTTCTCCTTGTTGGTATAAATCTTGCGATTGCGCAGGTATTCCATTCTCATAATACAATCGCCAAGAATCCACATCAATCCTTTGCCCCCAATTTTCTTCGCCATCTAAGTTCTCATAGAAAACATCAGAGTCTTCAAAATGTATTATTCCGCAAAAATCGGAAGAGTTATATTTCCCATGATCTTTATTGTCAATAATGTCTTGCATTTTTAATTTTATATCAGCTTCCAACCGAGGTCGTATGGCATAACCATAGGCATATATGTTTTTATCACCTCTGAGAAAAATAACGTCACCTTCTGATACTTTTCGCACTCTATTCCAATTTTGTGTTACCTTTCGTGTGTCTTCAAAGCCATACTCATATTGCATAAAAACATAATTGTTTCGAACAGCTTGTAAAATAAGTTCCTTGCACTTATCCTCATTAGCTTTTTCTCCCGGTTTGTGTTTAAAGGTCCAATAACGAATGTTGTCCATAATATACTATTAATTGTTCAAATAAATATGAATTTGCAAATATCAATTCATTCTCTATCAAATCTTTCAAATGAATCTCAACAAGAAAACTCCGCCGCAAAATTACAACTTTTTAAGCACAAAACCATAAATATTGATTTTTACGTGTTTATTGATTTTCCTGGTTAATCAAATTCACTACCACCTTCACCATCACATCTTTCTCCTCCGTTTTGCTCTCGGCAATCATCAGGGTTAGAGCGACGAGGGTGTTGTCGGCAATGCGTTTGGAACCATCTTGGCGATAGAGGATGCGGTTATTGTTGAGGAACCACAGGAAAAGCGTCGCTGCAATGCGTTTGTTGCCGTCGCTGAACGAGTGGTTTTTGGTTACCAAATACAGCAACATTGCGGCTTTTTCCTCCACACTCGGGTAGAGTTCCTCGCCTCCGAAAGTCTGGTAAATCTGTCCAATCGAGCTTTTGAACGAGTCGTCCTTCTCGTTACCAAAGAGTACCGAGCCACCAAACTTTTCACGCAACAAGCGAATCTCTTTCATCGCATTCTCGTATGTGGCGTGGAAAGGCTCTTCTTTGGTGGTCTTGTCAATGGTCAGTCGCTCGTAGTCATAGTTGTCGAGCGTGTCGAGGGCGTAGGTATAATCGGTGACTACCTCAAACAAAGCATTCGTTTCGTCATTGGATAGCAACGACTGGCTTTGCATCGTACGTCCAAGCATCCCAACCAGTTGCCGCAACTCGCCAATCTGCTCCTTGCGGATGCGATCGTGTACGGCATAGCCTTTGACGAGGTAATCTTTCAAAATACGGTTTGCCCACTGACGAAACTTAACACCTCGTTTGGAATTAACACGATAACCCACAGAAATAATCATGTCCAAATTGAAATATGGAACACTTCGTTTTACCGTTCTTTTGCCCTCAATTTGAACTTGTGCAATTTTTGCACAGGTTGATTCTCTGTCAAGTTCTTCCACCTTATAAATGTTATTGATGTGACGAACGATTGATGTGCGGTCTGTCTGAAACAATTCTGCCATCTGAGCCTGCGTCAGCCACACGGTCTCATTCTCCATTCGGACATCAATCTGTGTCTGTCCGTCCTCCGTTTGATAGATAATAATCTTATTCTCTTCCATCAAGTATTTTAATCCAACTTTTCAAATTCAAAATCACTTGTAAAATTATATTTCACAAACGTTGCAAAGATACAACTTTTTTTTATACAAAATCATAAAGTATTGATTTTTTTTTTGTTACGTTTTTTATAATAAAAAAATAATCTTTTTTTCAAGATAGCGATTCTGTGATTTTTCCAAAAGAAGCGTTTAAAAACTTCTAAATGATGTCAAAATTTTGTATGATTTTTTGTCAGTAATTAGATTTATTTTTATCGAATAAGTGGTTTACATCAAAGAATAAAATGCTTTTTTTTATCTTGTATAAAAATTTTTTTTTTTTAAAAGAAATTAATTTTTTTTTGTATATTTGCAAATCGAAAAATGAGTATCAACTAAAACACAGACACGTGAAAACCTTTAGTAAAGGAGGGATTCATCCCGAAGAAAATAAATTTGCTCACAAATCAACGCTTGAGGATTTCCCAAATCCCAAACAAGTAGTTTTGTATGCTTCCCAACATTTAGGAGCCCCTGCTACAATAATTGTTGCCAAAGGAGAAAATGTAAAAGTTGGTCAAATGATAGCCAAGGGAGAATCTTTTGTTTCTGCTAATTTACATGCCTCTTGCTCTGGAGTAGTATCAAAAATAGAAACTGTATCTGATTTTGCAGGGTTTAAAAAACAAGCAATTTTTATTGATGTAGAAGATGATATTTGGGAAGAATCTATTGATAGAAGTCCCGATATAATTTCAGACATCAAAATGGAAAGTACTGAAATTATCAATAAAATAAAAGAATGTGGAATTGTAGGATTAGGCGGAGCATGTTTTCCAACGCATGTCAAATTAATGATTCCCGATGGCAAAAAAGCACAATATTGTATTATCAACGCAGCAGAATGTGAACCATATATCTCTGTAGATAATAGAATAATGATAGAACGCGGAGAAGAACTTATTATTGGAGCTTGTATTTTACGTAAAGCATTGCATTTAAATGATGTTTATATAGGAATAGAACAAAATAAAAGCGAGGCTATTGCCAATATGACTACTATTGCAAAAAAATACAATGGAGTTCATATAGTTACTTTAAAAACAAAATATCCACAAGGAGCAGAAAAACAATTAATAAAAGCGATAGCCAATAGAGAAGTTCCTGCAGGAAAATTGCCTATAGATGTTGGTTGTGTTGTTGATAATGCATGTACAGCATTAGCCGTTTACGAAGCCGTTCAAAAAAATAAACCCCTTATTTCCAATTATATGACTTATTCTGGAAAATCTGTAACACCGAAAAACTATCGTGTTCGTTTAGGAACCCCTATTTCCAATATAATAGAAGCCAATGGAGGTTTAGCAGAAAATACAGGAAAACTTGTTAGTGGAGGTCCTATGATGGGAAAAACAATCATTAATCTTAACGCTTTTACCGCTAAAGGCTTTTCTAGTTTATTGCAAATAACAACAGCAGAAGCAAAACGCTTACAACCAAGTAATTGTATTCGTTGCGGACGTTGTGTCAATGTTTGCCCAATGGGTTTAGAACCTTATTTGCTTTCGGTATTATCAAAACAAGGTCGTTTTGAAGAATGTGAAAGTGAACAAATTATGTCTTGTATCGAATGTGGTTCTTGTCAATTTACTTGTCCATCTGCTCGTCCTCTTTTGGATTATATGCGATTGGGAAAAAATAAAACAGGAGCTATGATAAGAGCAAGAATATCTCAAAATTAATTATTTACAAAAGAAAATAAATATTTTATGAATATGTTACAAATATCAGGGTCTCCTCACATTCACACTCAAGATTCATCGAGGAAAATAATGTGGACAGTAGTTATTGCATTGATGCCCGCTTTTTTAGCATCAATATATTTCTTTGGATTGGGAGCATTGAAAGTAACCCTCATTTCTGTTATCTCATGTCTTTTGATTGAGTGGTTGATTCAAAAATTTTTAATAAAAGGAGAAACAACAATTACAGATGGTTCTGCCGTTATTACAGGTTTATTATTGGCATTTAATGTTCCTTCTAATCTTCCTTGGTGGATTATTGTTATAGGAGCATTAGTTGCTATCGGTATTGGCAAAATGGCATTTGGAGGTTTAGGCAAAAATATTTTTAATCCTGCTATTGTTGCTCGTATATTTTTGCTTATTTCTTTTCCTGTACAAATGACTACTTGGCCTAAGGTAAGTATATTGGATTTTTCAGGTGTAGATGCTGTAACAGGACCTACTCCATTAGCAATTGTCAAAGAAGGCTTGAAAAATGGAGAACCTTTTAATCAAATTATGAACAATCTTCCAAATAATCTTGATATGTTTTTAGGCAATATGGGAGGTTCTCTTGGTGAAACTTCTGCTATTGCTTTGATTATAGGAGGTATTATTTTATTATCTCGACGAATAATTTCTTGGCATATTCCTGTTTCTATTTTAGGAACTATTGTTATTTTTACAGAATTTATATATTATTTCTTCCCAGAATCATGTATTTCTCCAGAAATGCATACAGCCTTTCCTATGTTTCATTTACTTTCAGGAGGTGTTTTGTTAGGTGCTATTTTTATGGCTACCGATATGGTAACTTCTCCTATGACAAAAAAAGGAATGTTACTTTATGGTGTTTGTATTGGTATCATTACCGTTCTGATTAAGGTTTGGGGAGCATATCCAGAAGGAATGTCTTTCGCTATTCTTATTATGAATGGATTTACTCCTTTGATTAATAAATGGTTGAAACCAAAACGTTTTGGAGAAAAATTAACCGTTAAACAATAAAAATACATCAAAATATGGCACAAAAAAAAATAGCATCAAATTTTAAAAACATTGTATTATGTTTATTGTTAATTGCCGCCATTTCTGCAAGTGTTTTAGGCATAGTATATAAATCTACAAAAAAATCTATTGAACAATCGAAAGAAGCAAAAAAAGAAAATGCAATAAAGCAAGTTTTGCCAGATTATACACGATTGGAAACAGAAAAAATAATTGCACCTATTTCTAATGACAATAAAAAAACGCTTAATGATGATATTTTGAAAAAAGAGTTAAAAGCCGACTCTATTACCATTCACAAAGCGTATAAAAACGAAAAATTAGTAGGATTTGCTGTAGAAACATTTACCAATAAAGGTTATGCAGGTCGTTTCGATTTAATGGTTGGTTTTTTACCTAATGGCGATATTTACCAAATTGCTGTTCTTTCTCATTCGGAAACTCCCGGTTTAGGTTCAAAAATAGCAGATAAAAAATTTTATCAACAATTTGAAGGAAAAAATCCTAATAATTTTGTCTTGAAAGTTAAAAACGATGGTGGTAACATTGACGCAATTACAGCAGCAACTATTAGTTCTCGTGCTTATTGCGATGCAGTAAACAAAGCATATAATACTATTAAATCAATGATAGGAGGAGAAAACAATGAATAAATGGAAAATATTTACTAATGGAATATTAAAAGAAAATCCAACATTTGTACTTTTGTTAGGAATGTGTCCTACTTTGGGCGTAACAACTTCTGCATTCAATGGACTGGGTATGGGTTTAGCAACTACATTTGTACTTATTTTATCGAATATTGTTATCGCTTGTCTCAAAAGTCTTATTCCTGATACGGTACGAATACCTTCTTTTATTGTTATCATCGCTTCCTTTGTAACAGTTGTTGACTTATTAATGCAAGCATATCTTCCTGATTTACATGTACAATTAGGATTATTTATTCCTTTAATTGTTGTTAATTGTATTGTTTTAGGTAGAGCAGAAGCATTTGCTTCAAAAAATACTATTTTCAATTCTGCTATTGACGGATTGGGTATGGGGTTAGGTTTTACTTTATCTTTAACATTGTTGGGTATTGTTCGCGAATTTTTAGGCAATTTATCCTTTTTAGGAATGAAATTTTCTCCTGCAGATGGTATTCTTGTTTTTGTGTTAGCACCGGGAGCTTTTCTTGCTTTAGGATTATTATTAGCCATTGTTAATTCATTTAAAAATAGAAAAAACGCTTAAAATTAATACATTATGACCGCTTTAATTTTTATTATCATTTCGACAGTATTTGTAAATAATATTGTATTTTCTCAATTTTTAGGAATTTGTCCTTTTTTGGGTGTTTCCAATAAAATAGCGACATCTGCTGGTATGGGGGCCGCTGTAATTTTTGTTACTACAATGGCAACATTAGCAACTTTTTTAGTTTATCAATATATCCTTGTTCCTCTTGATTTGGTATTTTTACAGACTATTTGTTATATTCTTATCATTGCTGCATTAGTACAAATGTTAGAGATTGTACTTAAAAAAATTAGTCCTTCGTTGTATCAAGCATTAGGAATATTTTTACCACTAATTACAACCAATTGTGCTGTTTTAGGTGTATCTATTATGGTTATTCAACAAAATTACAATCTTGGAGGTGCTCTCTTGTATGCGTTTTTCACCGCCGTAGGTTTTGCTCTTGCTTTAATTCTTTTTGCTGGATGTAGAGAACATATAGAAATGTGTGAGCCTCCAAAAAATATGCAAGGAATGCCTATTGCTCTTATCACCGCAGGTATTTTAGCGTTGGCTTTTATGGGATTTGCTGGATTGGTTTAATTTATATCTCAAAAAATTCTCTTTCTTCTCAAAATTCCTTTCTTTGATTTAAAATTTTGTATAGTAAAAAATTACTAAAAAATGAAAATAAAAGTTGGTATTGACTGGGGAAATGTAATTACATTACAATTGGTACTACCATTATTTGTTTTATGTATAAATAAATTCTACCTACCATTGAGTATTTATATAGGTTTAATATTTTATATTCATTTTTCGTATTTTTTATTTTTATGATGAATATTATGAAGTTTTTTTTCTGACGCGAATATTTCATCGAAGAAAAAGAATCTTTTATAATGAAATTGAAAAGGTTACCTATCTATCTGGAATTAAAACAGGAATGTCTTTAATGGTTGCAAAATATGGACATAAAGGTTTTTATGGTATGAAATATGATATTCCATGTAATTCTTTTAAAAAAGTGGCAAAACCATTGATACTTTTTTTAGAAGCAAAGGTATAAAAATTAGAGGTTATCTCTAATTTTTACTTTTTTCCTTTTACCGCAGTTTTTGACAGCTGAGATTCCCTTTAAAACTGAAACTGCAATATTTTCAATCTGCAAATATACATAAAAAATAATTATGATAATCAGTTTTTTGCATTTTGTGCTGCAAAATTAAAACACATCTATGTCAAAACGTGTCATAGGCAAATTATTTCTTTTCTAGCATGTACTATCGGGCAAGTTTCCAAAGTAAGTGTTCTGGTCGTTGATTTTGGTGTTAAAGATGTTCTTGTTCATTTATTTCCTCATCATTTTCCACTCGGTTAATTCACTAATTGAGAATACAATTCCCCAATCATCATTATCGGAAGATAGATAAAAATAATAATCGCTCACAGTTAATTCTCCCTACGTGTCGGGTACAATAGTTAATAATGCCTAGTCTGTTGAATGCTTTTCGGTGAGGGCGTTGTGTCTTTATCTTATTCTTTTCGCGGCTTTCTTCATCACCATTTTGAATATCAATTATAAAAGGGAGATTGTCTTTTCTCCCTTACTTATTTCGTTTTTACACATTTGACAACTCTTGCCATACAACGGAAACTTGTTGCAGCGTCTGGTTTTTGATAGGGTTCAAATGTCAATTGCTCTCCTTGAGCACCGATAACAATGGTTTTGTCGGAAGTGATTTCTTTGGCATTGTCATCAATATGTACCATTTTTTTTGATGTTACGGCTTGCAGTGCCGACAATTGACCCAACTTGCTCTTTTGTTGTGAAAATGCTTGTTGGAGAACCTCTTCAGAAGCTAATAGATATTCATAACGATATTTTTTGCTGGATTGCTCCAAAATTATGTTCGCAGCTTTGGTTCGCCATCGGGCATAAGCTAACGCTTGGTCGTAAGTAATGCCCACAACAGGATAGTTACGGTATGTCGGATGTTTGAAAGAATAGCCGGTCAAAGTTGTATCAGGAACAGCAGCTTTATATTGCGGAGAATTTTCTCCGTATTCGATCTTTAAGAAATACAGGTATTCCATCCAACTGATATTGGTAACTTCGGAACAATCTACAAACAGATTGTCAACATTTTTTACCTTTTCCGTTCCGAAAGGTGTTTGCCCATATATATTATTCGTTACCAAAATCAGGATCAGGATCTGTATCAGAAAAAGTCCATGAAATGTTTTCATCGTTATCTATATTAATAAATATATAATTCCATTCTTTTGAGGCTAAAATATAAAATTCCTCTGCTTGTAAATTATGATTTACCAAAATATCAGATAAAACTATATCTCCTTGATAAATATCCCAAACTTTTAAAAGAGCAATAACTCGTTCTTCTGGTGTTGAGTCTTCTTCTATATAATTACAACTACCTAACAACCACATAGCAGTATTTTCATTTATTTCATCTAAAGGATACTCCTTCATTTTTCCATTCGTATCTGGGAAATAAATTGTACTATTTCCTTCATTTGATGAATTATTATTAACGATAATACCTCCGTTTGGGGGAGTTATTTCACAATCACAATTTCCTGATGATAGAGCTTCTCTAGCTTGTCGCCTTGCTTCTCTTTTTGAGTTTGCCCAACCAGAGCAATCTCCTGCTGTCCATGCCCACCAACCTGTAGATGAACTCCTTGTTATTTTTATTATTCTTGCCATAATTTTATTTTTGGGAACCTCTAATTTTCGATTTTTTTCCTTTCATCGCAGTTTTTGACAATCGAGGTTACATAAAACTATCTAAACCGCAACAAAAGAGTTGTTTTATCGTAAATTCAGTATAAAATAAGGGAATCACTGCACTTTTTGAATGCGGAGGTATTAAGGTTTTAGGCGGTATTGTTCCTTACGAGGGGAGATTGCCTTCGTCGTTCCAGCAAACTCATTCTTATAATATTGATTGTCAGGTGTAATTATATACACATTATCAAATTCGTCATCCTCTTTGGGAATGTAAAGCATAATGGTTTTACCGCTGAAATTTATGGTTTCTTTCTGACGTTCCACTTCACCGAAAGGATACCATCCGTAAACTGAATATCTTTCTTTCTGTTCCTTATCGGAATAAACAAGATAATTCACCCAAAAGCAAAACAAATCATAGTCAACGTTTGCAGAAAAGGTGAGAAGAAATCCTTTTTCGTAGCGTGTAACAAGCGGTTCTTCCAAAGTAGAAATATCTATATTATCCTTGTACATGCCAATAAATTCATGAATGGCATCATTCAATTGTTCTTCACTCATTTCTTCAATCAAAATCACTCTTTTTTCCATTGATTTGTTTTTTTCAACAAAAGCATCTTTCGTTACATCAGGGTAATGGAATTTGAATTTCAGCAACAGAATGGCAATGACTATTATTAAAATGACAACGAGTAGAATAATTTGTTTCATAATAGAATCTGCTTTAAACTGTTAATACTGTTTTTTTTATGGATATTCCCAAATGTTATTTCTTACATAACGGAAAGATGCACGGAATATTGCGTTCCGCAACCGAAAAAACGCAGGTGGAATGAGTGAAGAAAACGTAATGCAAGTTTATTTTATTGAAAAAATAGTCCTTGTGAGGCGAACCAATCGGTAATATATCCCATCTACAGATTAAAAGCAACAAAGGAAAAATTTCATAGGAAAAGTTATAAAAAATTAAAATTTTGATTACTTTTGCCATTTAAAAAATAAAGTTATGAAATACTATGTAAATTGCGGCAAGTGTGGAGAGCATATCCCTATCAAAGGCCGTTATGAGACGGTGGATGAGATTCGAGAGAAAGAGGGTGAGGTGTTTGTGCGTACCTGTCCCTACTGCGGTGCGAAACGTCATTACGCTTATTGTGAAGTCACAACTGGTTCCACAGGGCGGAGGGAGCGTTTAAATCTGTGGGTCTATATTCCACTTATGCTGTTTTTTTCATTAATTCCATTAATATTTTTTCTATTCATTATAATGGGTTTGGAGGAAATTTGGCAGAAATACAGTAGTTTCGACATTTTGAAGATAACCCTGCTTTTCGGAAGTATTCCTTGTCTGTTGTTAGCTATATATCTTTATCGTAGAACAAGTATTTTGAAACAGTTTGAAAAAACTGCCGAACTTGCTCGCTTTCCCCGTATGACCCGCGAACTGTTTGACAGCCTTTATGATGAGGAGCTTATAGATTGGTGCAGCGATTTCCATTATGATAAAAATTTATCTGATGAACATAAACACGTGCAAGATATATGTTATTACCTTTATTATATCGATATTTTCTACAATATTGTCTGTGAAGGAGAAGGTTGGAAGAAGTCTTTTGACGGAGAATACCTTCTTATTCGTGCCTATCGTGAAATTGGTGCTGTGAAACATGCGGAGGCGTTGCAAACAATTATGACGGAGGAGAACGAACGTTTCTGCTGTACCGAATGGACGGAGGAGAAGGAATCGGATCCGATGTTTAATAAAATGTCTCATCTGGTTGATAAATTTTCCCGTTTAGATAAAGAAGAGAATATTGATGCGTTGCTGGTTGCTTATTTACGCAAAAACGCCAGCAGTTTCTGCGAAGCCTGTCAGGGATGAAAAAATCGGAAAAGGTTGTATTTTTATCGGATAGAAAATGTGACGGACCATGCTTGAAAGAAAGATACAATCAATTCTTAAAAAATATTTTAACTCTCCAATGGAGAAGATTATCATAGTTGAAGGGTGCATCAGGACGGGAAATCATACATCATCCGCCATGAAGGGAGTTTTTTTTCCGAATTTTATTGGGGTCCCCAGACATGGCGTGAAGGAAATCTTTCTCCAACAGCATCAGCCGTGGTGACGTGCATTTTTTTACCATGTAAGAATACATGTCCCCTGTAGCGATGCTTTACCACCGTAGTAGTGGAACTCCATGTCAAGAAACCAGCACTGGTCGTTGCCAACGCTCGGTTTTAAATTGACAGGATCGGTGAATACCCGTCCCCTGCCAGTCTGATGCAGCCTTCGGCGAGCGATGGGATACCATGACCTATCAGAAAAAAAGCAGATATGCCCGTTTATCAGAAGGTAGCCGTCAATATCGCTGAACATGTCCAGATAGGCATAAGGCTTCGAAAGGTCAAATGTTTGTAAAACGCTGTTGTGGCGTATGCGATAAACGGTATCCTCCCTATATGTGAAATCCTCGGAGAAATGGCTGTATGCCGTATCATAACTGTGGAAAAACGTCAGCAGGAACTGCTGTCCGGCATCGTTACGGTTATCTATAAGCGTTTCCAGCAGTTTCCGTATGGTGTCCTGATGATCCGCTATTTCATATTCGTGCAGATAGACGGAAGTAACATCCCGACCTTCATAGTAGTCAGGAAGTCTTTCTGAATGCTCATCACATCCATATATGACCATCCGCCACCGTTCTTCGGACGACAAGTATTGTTCTCTTCCGCCAGACCAATCCTCATATCCAAGATAGAAGGAGGTGTCGTCCAGCCGGATATACTCAAAAATGTGATAATATACAGAGAAGGGGTTCTGGACGCCGAAGAAGTTATCCCCGTGTAATTTACGGAAGCCGATACTTTCAAGACCTTCCGGGAAAACACCGCAGCTGTCGCGGTAGGCGTTGAGCCGTTTTATGACCACGTTGCCGCTCTTCATCTGTTTGACAAAGAGATGATGCGGATCGTCCTCCATCGTACAATGCATGATCAGTATCCATAATGTATAGAAAGCAGCCAGCGTCACCATCGCACCACAGGCGGTGGCGGCATGCCCGAAGGCCACGTGCCGCAATCTTTCCGTCGTGTGCCGGTGCTCGCGGAAACCAAAGATGTCTCTGATATTCATAGCACTGAACCTGTTTTATGCATGGATGTTTCCCAATGTTATTTTTATATAACGGAAAGATGCACGGAATATTGCCTCCCGCAATTGAAAAAGCAGTCCTTGTGAGACGAACCAATCGGAATATATTCCACTGCGGATATAAAGCAACAAAGGAAAATTTTCACAGGAAAAGTTATTAAGAATTAAAATTTTGATTACTTTTGCAATTACAAAATTTTCAATGTTTTGATTTATGAAAAAACTGATAATCAGTATACTTGTGTTGCCTTTGATGCTATCATACGTCTTATGTGGCAGCAATGTTCAAAAAAACAAAAAGGAACTTAAAAATATTATCAAAGAAGTAGCGAAAGAATGCCCTATTCAGGTGGACGAGTATACGTCGATTGAGAATATGGATTATTCGCATAACACGGTTGTAATAACCTATGGTGTTGTTGCAGGACAGATGAATCTTGATTCCTTTCGTTCAAATGAGGCCGCCTTGCGCAGCAATGTACTTTTAGGTTTTGCCAATAATCAGAACGAGTCGTTTAAAAAGCTTTTTGAAGCAGTTATAAGGGCCAATGCGGATCTGCTGTTGATTTTTATTGACGGGAAAGAAAGGAACTTCAGTATATACTTCACTGTTGAAGAGCTTAAAGCAAACATGCCCGGAGCTGATGCCGATCCGGAAATGCTGCTGAAATCCGTCTATGACAACGTGAAAATGCAAATTCCTATGGAAGTGGTCAGGGGCTTGACGATTAAGGATGTGCAGTTGGATAAAAAAAGTTTCGTTTACATATATGAATGCGATGAGTCGGTTATTGATATTGACAATTTGAATAATAATCTGTCGGAAATGAAGAAAGGGATTATTGAGAATTTAGTCGTCAATGGTGTGACAACACAAAGTCTGACTAGTACCATTAAAGCCACCAACCGTAATCTGGTCTATAAATATGTGGGTTCGTCCAGCGGAAAAACCGCGGTTGTCAGCATTGAACTGGATGAATTGCCTTGATTTTGCATATATCGGCAGTATTTAAAATTTTGATTACTTTTGCAATTACAAAATTTTTAATGTTTTTATTTATGAAAAAATTGATAATCAGTGTAGTTGTAGTGCTATATGCTTTTTCATGCGAAATCGCGGATGCTCAGAATGTATATGACAACTTTTATAAAGCTTTGCGTGAAAATGATAGTGCTACAATTGAGCAGACATTGTCCGAAATTCGTTACGGTAACGACCAAAGTGCAGAACGTTACATTGCAGAATACAATTATTGGGTGAATAAGGCACATGTTTCAAAAGGTCCTATTCTTTCCACAGAACTTCCGGAAGGAATAGATGTGTCCGGAGTGTTCACCTTGACTGACAGCATAGGGAATGTTGCCGGATATATGTATGGTGTGGAATATTACGATTCCCTCTTGACAGATTCCGCTCTTTTAATTATTTCAGAGGGTATACTACGGTATCCTGACCGTTTAGACATGCGTTTCGGGAAAATATACCTATTAAGCCAAAGCGGACGATGGCAATCTTATACAGATGAGATACTGTCAACCCTTGAACATGCTGAAAAAAACAATAATGCATGGGAGTATCCAAATATCACTGAATCTATAGACACTATACTGATATATTCAATTTTTGATTATGAGAAGACACTATATAATGCGTTGTCAAATTCTGATACTCTGACCATACAAGATACTTTGAAGATATGCTATATACGTAGCATTGCACAAAGTATGTTGCGACTATATCCGCAGGATGTCTTTAGTCTCAATATAATGGCGGCTACCTATCATATCATGGGGCAGGAAGACTCCGCTTTGATGTGGTTGTTAAGAGCAGAAGAAGCGAATCCACGAGATGCGTTGGTGTTACTCAATATTGCAGAGGCGTATAATCGTATAGGTGACAAGAAAAAAGAGGAGATTTATTTGAAAAAGGCAAAAAAATACGGTGACAAAAATATCAAAGAAGAGATTCGCAATAGATAGCAACACCACCATTGTGAAAAGATTTGTCAAAGATGTTTTTATAAACAATATGCAATGATAAGACAAAAACAATTACTTTCATTATGTTATTTTTACATAATGAAAGAATATAGTTCACAATGGTTATTATGGAGATGTATCTGTTAAAAATCAATTTTGTCATAGTGTTCAAGTCCATTCGGTATATGATCACTGGATTCCCATTCTATCAGGTCGAAGTGCTGGACATGTTTTTCCGTCGTCATTAATTCTTTTTTGATTTTTCCATCCGGATTTTCCACGGTGCGAACCCACAGCATTTTGTTGTTCTGGTAGGGAGAGAGTGTGACACGATACCACTTGTTGTTGTCGTACAGGTTACAGAGTTCATAATGGTAATTGTTGCCCTGTTTCGACACATTCCGGATGGGTAAAACGGATAGTTCCATTCCGTGAAATACCTCAACACTGTCGCACAGTTCGGTCATATAGGGGTAATCTATGCTGAGATAATACTTTCCGTCGTATTTTTTGATTGGGTACCAGTGTCGTGGCATGTCCCTTAAGTTGTTATGTGCAAGCGTTACACCCGCTTCATAGATGTAATTGACCGATTCGGTGAAATATGAAGTACTGTCTTCCCAGCGGTAAAACATTTTTTGCAGGTGGGAAGGATGGTCTGCATGTTTGTGAGGGATGATGTAATAGAAAGATGTGCAAATACATGGTGTCTCCAAATTAATATTAAAAGAGTACTCACGGAAGATGTAGATGGTGCCATTTTCAACGAAAGTGGTTTCAGCACTATATGCTCGTCCCCACCATGTTTTGAACGATAAAGGGAAGTCTATTGTTCGGTCGCCAATCCGCATACTGTAGACGGAGGAGTCGGCGGAGAAGGTTCCCGAATGTTTATACAGACTGTCACAAAGCGGGTGGCGTTCTGTTTGTGCTTTGGCGGAAAAACAAGGGAGGATTAGCAACAAGACAAATCGTATGTAAAAAAATAGTTCTTTCATGAATGGTTGTGGTATTTTGGTACTCTCTAATTTTTACTTCTTTACCTTTTACCGCAGTTTTGACAGCTGAGGTTGCATTTAGAACCATCTAAACCACAACAAAAAGGTTGTTTCATTTTGCAAAGATACAAAAAAAAATTAATACGAAACCTACTTTCTTCTATACTTTTGACAATTTTTCCAATGGATTGTCTATCTTGGAAAATCTTTCCTATCTGCTCTCATCAACAAACAATATTTTGTATCTTGTCTCTTTGTATTTATCCATTATTAATTAACACCCCGTTGTTTACAATTTATAATTAGAGCGAATTATCTCATTATATCAAATAATTATCTTTGTAAAATGAGTATTTTGTATAGATACAAATATATAATTATTTGATAATAAATGTTTTATTTATTTTTGAGTTGATTACACATGTCGAATAAAGAAAGGTTTCAAGTAAATGTAAATCAGTCGAAACAAGTTGCTAAAACCGCTGTAAAGTTGGAGAAAGGCGAAAAGAAAAAGAAAGTAAAAAATAAACGTTCTTCCCAAAAAAGCACCTCCAAAGGACAAAAATCTACAAGTAAGGGTTCAAGTTTTTTAGCATTTGTGAAATCCGACACATTTAAGGTGTTGAATGGTTTATTTTTGTTAATATTTACTTTTTTTCTTTTATTATCTTTTATTTCTTTTTTAGGCACCCACGATGCAGATGATAGTTTGTTCAATACCAATCTTTTCCAAATCAATGCAGACGGAAGAGTAAAAAACATGTTGGGTGTTTTGGGTATGTATTTTTCATTTTTATTTATAAAAAAATGGTTTGGGATAGCCGCATTTGGAGTATTGTTATTATTTTTCTTATATGCAGTACGATTGATGTTTAAAGTATCAATATTGCCTTTGTTTAAAACGACAGTAATAACAATTGCAATTATTATTTGGGTTTCGTTGTTTTCGGCAACTATCAATATTGCGGAATGGAGTAGTGGAGAAATATGTCAAGATGTATTTTTATATTTAGAACAAAAAATAGGTTTTATTGGAGTAATTTTACTTCTATTATTTTATGCTTCAGCAATTTTGATAATATTAGGAGGTTGGCAATTGTTGATAAAAAATAAAAAATCAACATGCGAAGATATTGACGAAGAAATACCAGAACAAACAAATAAAACAACATCTGATTTAACTTTACCAGAAGAAACAATAGAAAAACCTCAATTGTCACAACCGAGTATTTGGACAAAATTGTTTAGAAAAAAGAAAAAACAAATAAATTTAGAAGAAGAAAAAACGGAAGAACCATCTTTAAAAGAAGAGAATATAGCCTCTTTAAAAGAAAAAGAGGATATTAATAATGAAGAAATATCCATTGATGAACGTTTAACATTTTCTGTAACAACAGTAGAATTGCCTAAAGAAAATATTTTAGAAGAATATCCTGAAAATGATACTTTTGGCGGTCAAGATGTGCTTTTGGATGATACAGAAGAAGAAATTTTATCTCAAGAAACAACTGATGAACAAATAATGTTCAATGAAGTGGTAGATATTCCAACAGAAGAAACAGAAGAAGAACAAAATGTTGATAAAGAATCATTAGAACCAATAGAATATACAAGAGAAGAATTAACGACAGCCGAAGACTTGTGTGCAAGATTTGGACCATTCGACCCTCGTGCAGAATTGCCTAATTTTCAATTTCCAAGTTCAGATTTTTTGGAAGATTATGCAAATGTAACTCGCACAAAAGAAGAAAAAATTGCAGAAATAGCAAAAAACAAACAACGTATCAAAGATACATTAGAAACATACAAAATACAAATATCCAGTATAAGTGCAATAGAAGGACCAACCATTACATTGTATGAAATTGTTCCTGCTCCGGGCATTCGTATTTCTAAAATTAAAAATTTGGAAGATGATATTGCTTTGAGCCTTTCAGCATTAGGAATAAGAATTATTGCACCAATACCGGGCAAAGGAACAATAGGTATAGAAGTTCCCAATACAACACCTCAAATAGTTCCAATGAAAACATGTATTTTATCAGAAAAATTTCAAAATAGTGAAAAAATGGCATTGCCAATAGCAATAGGCAAAACCATTTCCGATGAAGTATTTGTTTTCGATTTGGCAAAAATGCCTCACGTTTTAATGGCAGGAGCCACCGGACAAGGGAAATCGGTAGGTTTAAACGCCGTATTAACATCTTTGTTGTACAAAAAACATCCTGCCGAATTGAAATTTGTTTTAGTTGACCCCAAAAAGGTAGAACTAACATTGTATGCACGAATAGAAAGACATTATTTAGCAAAATTACCCGATTCTGCCGAAGCAATTATTACCGACACTAAAAAAGTAGTAAAAACATTAAATTCATTGTGCAACGAAATGGATATGCGGTACGAATTGTTGAAAAGTGCCGAATGTAGAAATATTATAGAATACAACGAAAAATTCAAAAAAAGATGTCTTAATCCAGAAAATGGACATCGTTTTCTTCCATATATTGTATTGGTATTTGATGAATTTGCCGATTGTATTATGACAGCAGGAAGAGAAGTAGAACAACCAATTGCCCGTTTGGCACAATTGGCAAGAGCAATAGGCATTCATTTGATTATTGCAACACAACGTCCTTCTGTAAATATTATTACAGGTATTATCAAAGCAAATTTCCCAGCGAGAATTGCTTTTAAGGTATCTTCAAAAATAGACTCACGAACAATTTTAGATGCTACTGGTGCCAACAATTTAATAGGTCGAGGCGATATGTTAATATCTACAGGTAGTAATATTACTCGTGTACAATGTGCACTTGTTGACACTCCGGAAGTAGAAAAAATATGTGCTTTTATCGGAGAACAACATGGTTATACCGATGCCTTTTTATTGCCAGAAGTGGCAGATGATGCTTCGGAAACCACTATACAACAGGCAGATGATGGCGAATTTGACCCCTTGTTCGATGATGCCGCTCGTGAAGTTGTAGAAAAACAACAAGGTTCAACATCTTTCTTGCAACGTAAATTTAAAATAGGTTACAATAGAGCAGGAAGAATAATGGACCAACTTGAAAGAGAAGGTATTGTAGGTCCTTCTATCGGTAGTAAAGTTCGCGAAGTTCGTATTATAAATATTCAAGATTTGGAAGAACAATTAAAAATTAAGAATGGAAATTAAACTTTGGAATGATTTTGTCGTATAATAAACAAAGGAGGAATTTTGATATGAAGAAAGTAGTTTTATTCGCAATAATGGCATTGGGGTCGTTAACAATAGCTGCACAATCATCTCAAACTAATAAATTTGTTGATGAACAAGCCGTTGCTATTTTAAAATCTTTGATGAAAAAAATGACCAACTATTCTACGATAAGTATTGATTTTGTGTTTCAAACAGAAAAAAATGAAAAAATACTTTCTGAAATAAAAGGAAAAATACATATTAAAGGAGATAGTTATTGTCTTGATACAGAAACACAAAAAATATTTTGTAATACAAAATCGGTATGGACATATCTACCTGAACAACAAGAGGTAACCATTGTTCCTTACGATTCTAACGATACCGAACAATTAAACCCTATTAAAATGGTAAAAGATTATGAAAAAAATTATCGTTCTATGTTTATTCGAGAACAGACAGAAAAAGGTGTTTTGGTACAAATTATTGATTTAATCCCTTTGAAAACAAGTTCTATTGCAAGGGTCCGCTTGATTATTGATAAAACAAAATGTCAAATCAAACGTTCTGTAATTTCCGAAAAAGATGGCACAAAATATAATTATATTATAGAAAAATTTGTTGTCAATCAAAAAATTGCAGACAATGAATTTTGTTTTGATTCTGCCACTTATCCTAATGTTGATATAATTGATATGCGTTAATGTCAAAAAAAATAGAATATTCAAGTTGTAATACATTTAAATGGCAATATCTATTGTTTATTGCGGTACTTGCATATTCTTTTTTTTCATGTTCACCAGAAAAATATTTAGCCAATGGTGAATATTTATTGGAAAAAAATAAAGTTATTGTTCAGGAAGGCAAAAATATTGATGTCGCTTCAGATTTGGTATATGCCGTTAGACCGAAAACCAACAAAAAAACTTTTGGAATTTTTCCATGGAGTGTTGGTATTTATCAGCAAATGCAAAGAAAAATAGATAATGACCAATTGTCTTCTTTGCAAAAAAAACTTCGAGCAACCTTGGGAAAATATCCTGTTATTTTAGATACCGCTACAAATGATTATTATCGACAAAAAAAACAAAATATTTATTTGTGGATACAAACCAATTTTGGTGAAGAGCCTGTATTGTTAGATACTTCGATGTTGAGTTATTCTATGGCTCAAATTCGTTTAATGATGTTCAACAATGGTTATTTCAATTCTGTTGTAACCAATGAAGTTAAATACAAATGGAAAAAAGCAAAAGTATATTATTATGTTAAGGCGGGAGAACCTTATCGTATTAATGCCATAAATTATGAAATTCCCGATAGCAATATTTACAATTTAGTGCTTAGAGATACTTTACGTAGATATATTCATCGTGGAGATATTTATAGTGTAGATATTTTTACTCAAGAACAAGAACGTATTGTTACAACAATGCAAAATAGAGGTTACTATTTTTTTGATAAAAATTATATTCATTACAAAATAGATACCAATATTGGCAATCATCTTTTAAATGTTCAGATAATAATTGACAATCCAAAATACCAATTAGAAGATAGTTCTATTGTTGTAGGCAAACATCGTAAATATAAAATAAATACAATTAGCATATTTGAAGGTGTATCAAATATGGCTGATATTTCCAATGTTAAAACTATAAAATATAGAGAAATTGTTCGTAAAATAGATACAAATGAATATACTATATATTACAATCATACAAAATCGTATTTACCAAAAAGTATAGTTTATCCTCTTCGTTTTAAAAAAGGAATGCTTTATTCTTCAAGACGTTCACAATTGACTTACGACCGTTATTCCGATATGCGTAATTTCGATTTTATTAAAATTCTTTATGCCGAAACACCTGAAAGCAAAAAGGATTATATGTCGGATACAGGTTCTTTAGATTGTCGTATTCAACTCATTAGAGGAAAAAAACGAACAATGGGCTTTGATGCTTTATTGAAAAATACAGGTTCAAGAATTGGTATTGGAGGTAGTTTAACATTGATGAATAGAAATGTATTCAAAGGTGCAGAAATTCTTTCTTTTACCTTAAAATATACTCACGAATTGCAAAATGATAGCTCCCGATTTCGTTTTCGTAATTTTGAATTAGGAGGAACGCTCGGATTGGAAATTCCTCGATTTCTTTTTCCTATAAAACAACAAAATATTTCAAAATCTTTTCGTATAAAAACACTTATCCAATTGACTGCCAACTATATGCGTCAAGATTATTATGATAGATTTTTGACAAATATTGGTTTTACATATAAATTGGGAAGACGTGTTGGCAAAAATAGAGCGTGGCGGATAGACCATTCTATTTCCGTTGTAGATTTAAGTATTATTAAAATGTATCCAGCACCCGATTTTGAGGAAGCGGTTGCCCGTTATCATTTTACAAGACGTATTTTAGAAAAATACAAAGACCATTTTATTTTGGGTAGCAATTATGAATTTATATTACAAAATGCGAACAAAATGGTATTAAAAACTAATATAGATTGGTATGGTAATATTCTTTATGGTATTATGAATGCTTTGGGAAAACATACTTCTAAACAATTGAATGAATATGGTCAATACGTAATATGGAAAATTCCTTTTGCAAGTGGCATTACTGCTGATGTAGATATTGTTTATAATATTTTCCGTACAAAAAAACAAATGATGGTTTTTCATGCTGCGGCAGGTCTTGGCATTCCTATTTTGAACTCTCAGTCTTTGCCTTTTGAAAAAAGTTTTTATTTAGGAGGTTCTAATTCTATGAGGGCATGGCGTTTACGAACACTTGGACCAGGAGGATATATCGATACTTCGGCTTCTACTTTTGTAATAGAAAATGTTGGAGATATAAAATTAGAACTCAATTTAGAATATCGTTTTAAGATTTATAAAGTTTTGAATGCTGCTCTTTTTGTTGATGCTGGTAATGTATGGTTATTGCGTTCAAATAAAGAGTTTCCAAATGGAGAATTTGTTTTTAATCGTTTTTACAAAGAAATTGCTATAGATGCTGGTATTGGAATTCGTTTAGATTTGTCTTTCTTTGTCCTTCGTTTGGATTATGCTCTCAAAATACACAATCCTGCCTTGGCTGGAAATCAATCTTGGCAACATTTTAATTGGAAATCTTATAAAGATTTTAGAAACGACAGAGCAATTGTTTTTGGAATAGGATATCCATTTTAATGACAAAATTACTATAAATATTCCTATCTAATATCATTCTTTTTGAAAATGAAATTTAAATAGGTTTTCATTTGATGAAAATACAAAATACAATAGACTATCTAAGAGAAAGATAAATAAATTGTGATTTTTTTGTGTAAAACTTGGTTTTTATTAAAAAAAAGAATACCTTTGCAATCTTAAAAAATCTTTTGTAATATTTTTGTAAATAATTGATTTGTAATTGTAAAGCATATATGAGAAGAGGAATTGTTAGTATAGTTTTATTCGTAGCAATGTCATTTAGTCTTGGTATATTGCAAGCCCAAGGGATTAAAAATCTTCGTATCAATGAAGTATTGGTATTCAATGACAGTAATTGTATTGACGAATTTGGTGAAAGATGTGGTTGGATAGAAATCTATAACATAGGCTATTCTACTGTTAATTTGGGAGGGTGTTTTGTTACAAATGACCCATCAAATCCAAGAAAATATCGTATTCCTAAAAATGATAATCGTGTTTATATAGCACCCCAAACATTTGTATTGTTATATGCATCAAATGAAGATACACGTGGTATTTTTCATCTAAACTTTACAATGGATGAAGCAATTGATGGACGTGGATATTTTGCATTATATGACCAAAGTGGTGCTGAATTGATAGATAGTGTTTCTTACAATATAGCAGACCAAAAACCAGGTGTGTCTTTTGGAAGAATGGAATCATTTACAAAAGAAGATGGTTCTCCTGCTAAGTTGATAGATATAAAAAATGATAGAGAATGGCATATTTATAACAAACCTACACCTAAAGCGATGAACGCAGAAGTTGATATGGAATCTCGTTCTGATAAATATGGCAAAAAAGACCCTCATGGATTTATTATAACACTTACATCTATGTCTGTTGTATTTACATTATTACTTCTTGTAGCAGTAGTATTTATGTTAACAGGCAAATATTTTAAACGTCAACTTACTAAAAAACAAACATTACCTGAAGAATCAACAAAAATTACTCAAGAATCTACTACCAAAAATACCGTAGCAGATAATGATATGGCTGCAGTAGCAATGACTTTACATCTATATTTTAATGATTTGCACGAAATAGAACCAATGGGATTTAATTTGTCAAGAGGTCTTAACCAAACAAGTCCTTGGGCAAACAAATCATTTGTTTTGAAGAAATCACCTAATAGAAAATAAAGAAATATTAAAGAAATGAAAGAATATAAATTCAAAATTAACGGAACAGATTATAATACATCAGTAGAAGATGCTGGTGAAGGAAATGTATCGGTAACTGTCAATGGTGTAGTTTATAAAGTAGAAGTAGAAAATCAACCAGTAATGCAAGCGGCTCCTATTGCTCGTCCACGACCAACTGTAGCAGCAGCAACTCCTGCTTCAGCAAGTTCTCCCGCTCCTGCCGCTTCTGGTGATGAAAAACCATTAAAATCACCACTACCAGGTGTTATACTTGAAATTAATGTAAATGTAGGAGATACTATTAAATCAGGTCAAAAAGTATTAATGCTTGAAGCAATGAAAATGGAAAATACTATTGAAGCTGAACGCGATGGAGTAGTAAAAGCCATAAAAGTTAGCAAAGGTGATAGTGTTCAAGAAGGAGATGTATTAATTATAATCGGTTAAGAATATGAATTTTACCTCAACGATTGTAGAAAATATTCAGCAGTTTTTGTCATTTACAGGTTTTGCAAATGCAACACCAGGACATATAATAATGATAGTAGTAGGTTTGATATTCCTATTTTTGGGTATTTACAAAAAATGGGAACCAATGTTGTTAGTACCAATAGGCTTTGGTATTCTTATTGGAAATATTCCATTTACCCCAGGTTATCAAATAGGAATTTATGAAGATGGTTCTGTATTGAGTTATCTTTATATAGGAGTGGTAAAAGGATTTTATCCACCATTAATATTTTTAGGTATTGGTGCTATGACAGATTTTTCTGCTTTAATATCTAATCCTAAATTGGTTCTTATTGGAGCAGCTGCTCAATTTGGTATCTTTGGTGCTTATATGATTGCAACATTGTTGGGGTTTACTCCCGCAGAAGCAGGTGCAATTGGAATTATAGGTGGTGCTGATGGTCCTACCGCAATATTCTTATCTTCCAAATTGGCTCCAGATTTAATGGGAGCAATTGCAGTATCAGCATATTCTTATATGGCATTGGTTCCAGTAATTCAACAGCCAATTATGAAAATGCTTACCACAAAAAAAGAACGTTTAATCAAAATGCCAACACCAAGAGCATGTACTCAAACAGAAAAAATATTATTCCCTATCGCAGGAATGTTGTTAACAACATTTTTAGTGCCTTCAGGTCTTCCTTTGTTGGGAATGCTTTTCTTTGGTAACTTGTTGAAAGAATGTGGAGTTACAAAACGTTTGGCAAATACTGCAAGTAATGCAATTATTGATATTGTTACAATATTGTTAGGATTAACAGTAGGTGCTTCTACTCAAGCAACAACATTCTTAACAACTAAATCTATTCTTATTTTCTGTTTAGGAGCAGGTTCATTTGTTATTGCAACAATGGCAGGTGTTTTGTTTGTAAAATTCTGGAATCTATTCTTGAAAGAAGGTAAAAAAATAAATCCTTTGATTGGTAATGCTGGAGTTTCTGCTGTTCCAGATGCTGCTCGTGTATCACAAGAAGTAGGTATGCATTATGATAAATCTAATTATTTATTAATGCACGCAATGGCTCCTAATGTTGCAGGTGTTATTGGTAGTGCTGTAGCAGCAGGTCTTTTATTAGGATTTTTAGGAAATTAGCATAAAATTATAATATTATGAAACCAACACATATAGAACATATTGGCATAGCAGTAAAAAGTTTAGAAGATTCTATACCTTATTACGAAAATGTATTAGGTTTAAAATGTTATGCTATTGAAGAAGTTGCTGACCAAAAAGTAAAAACTGCTTTTTTTATGGTTGGGCAAACTAAAATAGAATTGTTAGAACCTACAAGCGAAGATAGTACCATAGCATCTTTTATAGAAAAGAGAGGTGAAGGTATTCATCATATAGCATTTGCTGTAGATGGCGTACAAAATGCCTTAGAAGAAGTTAGTGCAAAAGATGTTAGATTGATAGACAAACAACCAAGAAAAGGTGCTGAAGGTTTGAATATCGCATTTTTACACCCTAAATCTACAGGTGGTGTTTTAACAGAATTGTGTGAAAAAGCGAAAGAGTAATTTTTAAAGTAAATGCTTTAATAATATTTTAAACGAAAAAAGTTAAGATATGGCAATGCAAGATAAAGTGAGAGAATTGTTGGAGCTTAGAGCAAAAGCAAGACTCGCAGGAGGAGAAAAAAGAATAGAAAAACAACATAGTCAAGGTAAAATGACCGCTCGCGAACGTATCGCAATGTTGTTAGATGAAGATAGTTTTGAAGAATTAGATATGTTTGTAACACATCGTTGTACCAATTTTGGAATGGACAAAGACCATCCTCTTACTGACGGTGTCGTTACCGGTTATGGTACCATTGATGGTAGATTGGTATATGTGTTTGCACAAGATTTTACTGTTTCTGGTGGTTCTTTATCAGAAATGCACGCTGCAAAAATTTGTAAAGTACAAGATTTAGCAATGAAAATGGGTGCTCCTATTATTGGTATCAATGATTCTGGTGGTGCTCGTATTCAAGAAGGTGTAAATAGCCTTGCTGGTTATTCCGAAATATTCCAAAGAAATATTTTGGCTTCTGGTGTTGTTCCTCAAATATCTGCTATTTTCGGTCCTTGTGCTGGTGGTGCTGTATATTCTCCAGCTCTTACCGATTTTATTATGATGGTAAAAAATACCAGTTATATGTTCTTAACAGGTCCTAAAGTAGTAAAAACTGTTTTGGGAGAAGATGTAACAACAGAAGAATTAGGAGGGGCAAGCGTTCATGGTTCTAAATCTGGTGTTGCTCAATTGGTTGTTGACAACGAAGAAGAAGGTATCGCTATGATTCGTCGTTTAATAGGATATTTGCCTTCTAACAATATGGAAACTGCTCCAGAAGTAGAATGTACCGACCCTATTGAAAGAGTTGACGACTTCTTGAATGATATTATTCCTGACAATCCAAATAAACCATACGATATGAAACAAGTGATAACCACTATTGTTGATAATGGTGAATTTTTAGAAATTGCTCCATTGTACGCAAAAAATATTATCGTAGGGTTTGCTCGTATGGGTGGAATCTCTGTTGGTATTGTAGCAAACCAACCAAGTCACATGGCGGGAGTTTTAGATATAAATGCGTCTCGTAAAGGTGCTCGTTTTGTTCGTTTTTGCGATGCTTTCAATATTCCTTTGGTTACTTTGGTTGACGTTCCAGGTTTCTTGCCAGGAACTGCTCAAGAATATGGTGGTGTAATTACTCATGGTGCAAAATTGTTGTATGCTTATGGAGAATCTACTGTTCCTAAAGTAACTGTTACTTTACGTAAATCTTATGGTGGCTCTCATATTGTTATGAGTTGCAAACAATTACGTAGTGATGTAAATTACGCTTGGCCAACTGCTGAAATCGCTGTTATGGGTGCAGATGGTGCTGTTGAAGTTTTATATTCTAAAGAAATTAAAGCCGAAACAGACCCTCAAAAACAAATTGAAACTATTGTGGCGAAAAAAGAAGAATACAATAATCTATTCTGCAATCCTTACAATGCTGCAAGATATGGTTATATCGATGACGTAATTGAACCAAGAAATACTCGTTATCGAGTAATTAAATCATTGCAGGCTATTAAAACAAAACGTTTGGAAAATCCGGCAAAAAAACATGATAATTTACCATTGTAGATGTGAATACAATTAAAATAAAGTTCTTTATCAACCCTCACAAGTATAACTTGCGGGGGTTTTTATTTATAACTAAGTTAGATAATCGTAAAAAATTGTTTTTTAAAAAGATAACATTTTTTACAGAAACTATAAAATGTTTTGCAAATTTTTTCTTGAATGCCTATCTCCTTGCATGTTTACAAACCACCAAAGCCAAAAATATCACACTTTTTGGAATAAATATTATAGAGTTTAGGGTGGTTTTATTATAACTTTTTTAGTTGAAATTATAATTGATAATATTTCGTTGTTATTCAAAAAAATGTTATCTTTGCAGATTATTTCATTTATTATCAATAAATCAAAAACAATAGATGTTTAGTTTATTTATTAAAGAAATTCGAGTATTTCTACATTCGGTGATAGGCTACGTAGTAATGGGTGTATTTTTATCACTTACAGGCTTATTTTTGTGGGTTTTTCCAATGTCGTACAATATTCTTGATAGAGGTTTTGCCGATTTAAGTTCATTGTTTTCTCTTGCTCCAATTGTATTTTTATTACTTGTTCCTGCAATTACTATGCGTTCTTTTGCTGAAGAAAAACGTATTGGAACAATAGAGTTATTGCTTACAATGCCATTGAGTGATATGCAGATTATTTTAGCAAAATATCTTGCTAATTTGGTACTTGTTTTTGTTTCTATTTTTCCAACATTTATCTATCTGTTAACTATTTATATTTTAGGATATCCTCAAGGTAATGTAGATTTAGGAGCGATGTGCGGTTCTTATTTAGGATTGTTTTTTTTGGGTGCCACTTTTGCAGCGATAGGTCTTTTTTGTTCATTGCTTACAGATAGTCAAATTGTTTCATTTATTTTAGCAGTATTACTTTGTTTTATTGCATGGCTTGGGTTTGATTTCATTTACTCATTTCATGTGTTTGGTTCTATTGGTTCTATCATTAAAACTTTAGGAATAGAACATCATTATGCATCTATCAGTCGAGGAGTGATTGATACGCGAGATGTGATTTATTTTTTAAGTGTAATTGTTTTATTTTTAATGTTTTCTAAACTTCGTTTGCAAAGTAGAAAATGGTAAATCTAAAATTTATTTGTCATGAAAATAAAGAAAAATAGTTCTAATAATATAAAGAAAGACAATTTAATTCAATTTTCGTCGGTGATAATTGTTATTATCGCTATAAATATTATTTCTGCATTTTTGTTTCATCGTTTTGATCTTACTGCAGAAAAACGTTTCACACTTTCTTCTTCTACAAAAGAAATGTTGAAAGATCTTAATGATGTTATCTATGTAAGAGTTTATTTAGAAGGGAACAATTTGCCTGCCGATTTTGCAGAATTGTCAGACAAAACTCGCGAACTTCTTGATGAAATGCGTATTGTAACAGATAATATTGAATATGAATTTATTGACCCTGCAAAAAACAAAACTCAACAAGAACTCAATGCGATATATGGCGAACTTTATCAGAAAGGGCTTCGACCACAAGCCATTCAATCGATGAAATCTGATGGAGTAAGTACTACATATATTGTTCCAGGGGCTTTTGTTAGTTATCAAGGATTTGAAATTCCTGTACAACTTGTTGATGCTGATGAAGGTTTACTTACTCAAAGAGAAGATATTGTCAAATATTCTATTGAAAAATTAGAATACAATCTTAGCAACGCTATCCGTCGCATTACTCATCAACAAAAGGCAAAAGTTGCTTTTTTGAAAGGACATGGAGAACTTACAAATTGGGAAGTGCTCAAAGCAGCACTGGCTATTGCTCAATTTTATGAAGTAGATTCTGTTATTTTAGACAACAAAATTTCAAGTATTTTTAATATTGAAATAAAAGATAGTATTTCTAATGATTTCACTATCACGGGAAACAAATATGACTTGCTAATTATTGCTAAACCAACAATTCCTTTTGGCGATTATGAAAAATACCTTTTAGACCAATTTGTGATGCGTGGAGGTCGTTTACTTTGGTATGTTGACCCTGTTATGGCAGAAATTGATAGTATGTACAATCATCAAGAAATGCCTTGTATTCCAAGAGATTTGAATCTTGATGATTTATTTTTCCGTTATGGTGTTCGTTTTAATACCAACTTGTTGCAAGACCTCAATGCTTTAGCAATTCCTGTTAGCAGTGGAGAAGAAGTTGCTGGACAAAATCAATTTAAATTGATTCCTTTTTATTATTTTCCTATTATTACGCCATTTGCTAATCATCCTATTGTTAAAAATCTTAGTTTGTTAAAAAGTGAATTTATCAGTTCTATTGATACTATTGGTTCTGGTAATAGAGAAGTAAAAAAACAGATTTTGTTAACAACCTCTCAAAATACTAAAGTAATGAATACGCCTGCTATTATTAGCCTTGAAGTTCTCAAAAAACGTGCTGATTTACGACAATTTAACAAACAATATTTACCTGTGAGTGTATTGGTAGAAGGAGTTTTTCATTCTCTTTATACTGATTTGCAAGGAGAGCGTATTCAAGAATTAGGATTAATAGAAAAAAGTAAACCTACTAAAATGATTTTTGTTGCAGATGGAGATATGATAAAAAATCAAATTGGAAACAATGATTTTGTTTTTCCATTAGGTTTTGATAGATATACAAACACCGCTTTTGCAAACAAAAATTTCTTACTCAATGCTGTCAATTATCTTTGTGATGACGAATCTATTTTACAAGTTCGCTCCAAAGATTTCAAAATGAGATTGTTAGATAAAAACAGGATATTAAAACAACGTATATTTTGGCAATGTCTTAATTTATTGGTTCCTTTAATTTTTATTGTTTGTTTAGGCATTACCGTAATCACTATTAGAAATGTAAAATATAAAACAAAACGATAAATCATGACAAAAAAGAGAAAAAATAGTATTCTTATATTTATTAGTCTTACGCTTATATTGGTTGCTATTTTATTTTTAGTAACTCGTCGTTCTGGTACAATAAGTTCCGACGAAAAAAGTTTTGCTGTTAGTGATACTTCTGCTATTGAAAAAATTTTTATTGCCGATGGTAACGAAAACAATGTTTTGTTAGAAAAAACTGGCAAAGGTTGGATTGTCAATCATAAACACGAAGTGATGAAAAACAATATTGATGACCTCCTCAATTGTATTGCTAATCTGACAATGAAAGCTCCTGTAGGGAAATCTGCACGCGACAATATCAATAAACGAATGGCTTCAGGTGCTGTAAAAGTTGAAATTTATTTCAAGGATTATTATATCAAATTAGGTTCTTTGCGATTATGGGAATATACTAACACGAAAATATATTATCTCGGACAACAAACTATGGACAATTTAGGCAATTACGCTATTTTAGAAGGTGCAAAAATTCCATGTGTCGTTTATCTACCAGGATTTAGAGGTTTTGTTCGTCCTAAATATTCTCCTTTTGAAGATTCTTGGCGTACTCATAATATTGTAAAACTAAAATTATCTCAAATTCAACTTGTGAAAATTGTTGATTATGAATTTCCTGAACAAAGTATGCTTATAGAAAAAGGTAAGGGAAAACATTTTAACATTTACAATGCAAATGGTGAAAAACTTCCTCAATATGATACGCTTAAATTATTAGACCATTTGTCCGATTATAGAAATCTTAATTACGAAATGCAAGATATGGAATTGCAAGAATCAGAAAAAGATTCTATTTTTATGAACCTTTTTAAAGAAATTTCTATTACAGATATTCACAATAAGACAACAAAAATAACTATGTTTCGCATCAATACCATATTAGATACTGCTAATTATGACTACAATTTAGAATTTATTGATGCCTACAACAAAGATAAATTTTATGCTATTGTCAATGACAATAAAAATGAAGTATATTTGTGTCAATTTTTTGTGTTCGACCGTATTGTACAACCTTTGGAATACTATCTTCCTAATAATCAACATCGAGCAATACCTATAGTAAGAGAAATTTCTGACAATGATAAATAATTGCAAATTTTAATTTTATTGTGGAACAGAAATACCCATTGTTATCAACGATTAATTCTTCTAAAGATTTAAAACAACTTAAAGAAGAGCAATTGGAATCATTGTGTGCCGAATTGCGTCAATATATTATTGAACAAACAGCAACTAATCCGGGACATCTTGGTTCGAGTTTGGGGGCTATTGAACTTGCTGTTGCTATTCATTACGTTTTTGATACTCCTGACGATAAATTGGTATGGGACGTTGGTCATCAAGCCTATGCTCACAAAATACTTACTGGTCGACGTGAAGCTTTTCAACAAAATCGTAAATACAAAGGTATTAGTGGTTTTCCTAAAATGAGTGAAAGTCCATACGATGCTTTTGGTGTCGGACATTCTTCTACTTCTATTTCTGCTATTTTAGGAATGGCTACCGCTTCTTCTCTTGAAGAAAATTTTCTTCGCAATCATATTGCTGTTATTGGTGATGGTTCTATGACTGGGGGAGAAGCATTTGAAGGGCTTAATCAAACAGGTATCTCTAAAGCCAATGTTCTCGTTATTCTCAACGACAATGGTATGGCTATTGATAAAAATGTTGGTGGAATGAGCAATTATTTAGCAACATTAACCACTTCTTTGACATACAATAAACTTAAAGATAAAGTATGGCATCTTCTCAATAGAAAGAAAAAAAATGGGAACAAGGCTATTCACATGATTCAATCTACACAAACTGCTATTAAAGGAAGTTTACTTCAGGATAGTAATATGTTTGAATCTTTGGGATTTCGTTATTTTGGTCCTATTGATGGTCACAATATTCTTTTTTTGGTAAGAATGCTTAAACGATTGAAAAATATTTCGGGAGCAAAATTACTTCATTGTGTTACTGTCAAAGGAAAAGGATTGAAACAAGCAGAAGAAAAGCAAACTTTGTATCATGCTCCTGGCATTTTCGATGCTAAAACAGGCAATATTATCACGCCATCTATTTCTCCTGATACTATTGAGAAATATCAAAAAGTATTTGGTAATACTTTATTGGATTTGGCTAAGGATAATAAAAAAATTGTTGGTATTACTCCCGCTATGGCAAGTGGTTGTTCTATGGACATTATGATGGAAGTATTTCCCAAACGTTGTTTTGATGTTGGTATTGCAGAACAACATGCTGTAACATTTTCTGCAGGATTGGCAACAGAAGGATATATTCCATTTTGTAATATTTATTCAAGTTTTTTACAAAGAGCATACGACCAAATTATTCATGATGTTGCTTTACAAAATCTTCACGTTATTTTCTGTATTGATAGAGCGGGTTTAGTTGGTGAAGATGGTGCAACACATCATGGAAATTTTGATTTTGCTTATTTGCGTTGTATTCCCAATATGATTATTTCTGCTCCTTGCAATGAACTTGAACTTCGTAATATGATGTACACAGCAACTATTACGCCAAAACCTTTTTCTATACGTTATCCACGTGGAAATGGTGCCAATGTAAAATGGAAAAATCAACCTTTTACCGAAATACCTATTGGAAAAGGTATTTGTTTACAAGAAGGGCAAGATATTGCTATTCTTAGCATTGGACACATTACCAACGATGCAATTGTCGCTGCAAATAAATTAAAAGACAATGGAATAAATATTGCTGTGTACAATATGCGTTTTTTGAAACCATTAGATGAGCATTTGCTTCATGATGTTTGTAAACAGTACAAAACAATTTTAACACTTGAAAATGGATGTCGTATTGGAGGATTAGGAAGTGCTGTCGCTGAATTTATCAGTCAACATCATTACAACAATCGTCTTCATATTATGGGTATTCCCGATATGTTTATTGAGCAAGGAACTGTTGCTCAATTACATAAATTGTGTAAAATAGATGTAGATAGTATTATACAATCTATTTTAACATTAAAAAAAGAAATGGATTAATCTATTGGGGTAAATGTTCCAATACTTTCTGCAACACTTATTAAATTAGAATTAATACGTTTGTGCATTTTTACTGCTTTACTAAGCAATTCTAAATGAATTTTATTGTGTTCATATCCTACCATTACTGCTGTTTGACCTGCAAGTAAGGCTTGAACGGCGGCTACTCCTAATTCACTTGCGGAAATTCTATCTTTTGAACTGGGGCTTCCTCCTCGTTGAATATGACCTAAAACAGATACTCTTATACTAAATTGAGGAAATTCTTTTTCTAACAATTTTGCAATGGACATGGCTCCTCCTTCTACTCCTTCTGCAACCATTATAAGACTTGACTTATTTCGTCTTGCTCGTTCTTTCAAAAAATCACGAACTTTTTTCATTTGATTTTGTTGTTCTGGTACCATAATTATTTCTGCTCCACATGCTAAACCGCTATTCATAGCAACAAATCCCGATTCGTTGCCCATAACTTCTACAAAAAATATAGTATTGTGAGAACTACCAGTATCTCGAAGTTTATCCACTGCATCTACAACAGTATTCAAACAAGTATCGTAGCCTATAGTATATTCTGTACCATAAATATCATTGTCTATTGTTCCAGGAATACCGACAATAGGGAAATTGAAACGATTTATCAAATCGTTAGCACCTCTAAAAGTACCATCTCCTCCTATAACTATTAAAGCATCAATGTTATTTGCTTTTAAA
The DNA here is from genome assembly GCA_045534635.1 of Bacteroidales bacterium. Classification (GTDB taxonomy): domain Bacteria; phylum Bacteroidota; class Bacteroidia; order Bacteroidales; family WCHB1-69; genus UBA1205. Next base: position 17,021 of record JAZSKB010000051.1, on the reverse strand, counting down.
TTTTGCATAGCTTTGTCTAATCCTTCTGTAGTTTTGAATTCAGGACAACGGGCAGACAAAAGCATTGTTCCTCCGCGTTGAATGATTCCTCGTACACTATAAGAATCTAAAGGAATTGTATCATTATCTATCAATCCTTGATATCCTCGACGAATTCCTATTACATTTATATTATTATTAATAGCAGCACGAGTAGCGGCTCTAATAGCGGCATTCATTCCGGGGGCATCGCCTCCTGAAGTTAGTATTCCTATTGTTTTTATTGAATTGTTCATTATAATTTTGCTTTTAAACTTAAGTCCAAACTTTTTACCGAATGTGTCAAAGCTCCCACTGAAATATAATCTACACCGGTTTGGGCATAATCGCGGATAGTGGTTTCTGTTATATTTCCAGAGGCTTCTGTTTCAAAATTACCATTTACCAATACTACCGCTTGACGTACTTCTTCTGGTGAAAAATTATCAAACATTATTCTATCTATTCCACCGAGTTTGATTACCTCTTTGACATCGGCTAAAGAACGTGTTTCTATTTCTACTTTTATATTTAAATGATTTTCCTTTAAATATTGATGAACTTTACCAATAGCATTTGCTATTCCTCCTGCAAAATCTATATGATTGTCTTTCAACATAATCATGTCGTATAACCCAAAACGATGATTATATCCTCCACCTATTTTAACTGCCATTTTTTCCAACATACGCATATTGGGGGTTGTTTTTCGTGTATCCAACAATTTAGCAGAGGTCCCTTCTATTAATGAACAATAATATGCTGTTTTTGTAGCAATTCCACTCATTCTTTGCATAATATTTAGCACTAAACGTTCTGCCATAAGAATCGAACGTTTATTGCCAGATACTTCAAAAACGATATCTTCTTTTGTGATTTTGGCTCCGTCTGGAATTAAGATATTAAGATTTAAATTTTCATCAATGAGATTAAATACTTTTTTGGCAATATCAACACCAGCAAGTACTCCATTTTCTTTTACTAAAAGATATGCTTGACCTTGTGCTTCTTGGGGTATTGACAAAAGGGAGGAATGGTCTCCATTGCCAATATCTTCTTTTATTGCTAAAGTAATAAACTCTTCTATTTGCATATTCTATTAAAATTATCGTTTTTCTATTGTTAATTTAGTGATTTTTTCGATATTTCCTTCTTTTTTAAGAACATAATATATTCTAAAAGATTCTTTTGAAGTATTGTATGTTCCTATAGAAAATTTAGTATTTGCCGATGTTGAACCTCCTTGTTTAACGCTAAAATCACGAGGAGGATTTTCTTTAAAAAAAGAAATTAAGATTGTTTCTGCCTGCGATTTCCCATAATATCCATTATTACCCAATACATTCATTTCAATGGTTGTATTTAAAAACGAAGACAAACATTGGGCATCGGCTTCGGAAATACATTTATTTATACTTGATACTGTATCTTCGTTCATGCTCGTAGTAAGTATTAAAAAAACACTTCCTATTAATAAACAGAGCAATTTTCTTACTTTAAATTTTATATCCTGTGTCATTATTTTCATTTTTTAATATTCATTAAAGCAATTTTTGTGCCACAAATGCTATTTTATGAGCTTTTGTTTAAAAAAAATTACAAAACACTGCATGTCAATGAATTAAAATTACAACATTTTTTACTCTTATGCATTTTTACAAATGCAAAATTACAATTTTTTTTCATACAAAAATACAAACAGCATTCTTATATTTTTTATTTTGCTTTTTGAGTCTATTTATTTATTATCAATTTTTCATTGTATTTAAAAAAATGTTATCTTTGCAAAATATTCTTAGAATAGAAAAAAATGAATAATGTTGTTGTAACAGGAGCAGCAGGTTTTATTGGTAGTTGTTTATTGCAAAAGTTGCATGAAATGGGCTATCTACATATAGTAGCAGTTGATGATTTCTCAAAAATGGAGAAACTTCACAATATTGAACATAAGCCATTTGTAGAAAAAGTTAGTCGTACAGAATTTTTTTCATGGTTAGATGCCAATAATGCAACTGTGGATTTTATATTACATATAGGGGCACGAACAGATACAACAGAACAAAATTGGGAATTGTTGGAAGAACTTAATTTATGTTATACTCAACAAGTATGGGAAAATTGTTGTTTGTATCAGATTCCACTTATATATGCCTCTTCAGCAGCTACTTATGGGAATGGAGAATATGGTTATACCGATAATCACCATATTGTAGGAAAATTGCAACCGCTCAATCTTTATGGAAAATCTAAAAATGATTTTGATAAATGGGCATTATCTCAAGAAGAAGAACCACCATTTTGGGCAGGGTTGAAATTTTTTAATGTTTATGGACCAAATGAATACCATAAAAATCGAATGTCATCGGTTATTTTACACGCATTTCATCAAATCAACAATAGAGGCAAAGTTCAATTATTTAAATCACATCGATTAGACGTAAAAGATGGAGAACAAACACGAGATTTTGTTTATGTAAAAGATGTGATTTCTGTAATAACGTATTTAATGGAAGAGCGTCCAGAATCTGGATTATACAATGTAGGGACAGGAAAAGCCCGTTCTTTTTTAGATTTAGCCAAAGCAACATTTTGGGCAATGAATAAAGAACCTAAAATAGAATTTGTAGATATGCCATTGGATATTAGAGATAAATATCAATACTTTACTCAAGCAGAAATGGATAAACTTATTCATTCTGGATATAAAAAACCTTTTACCTCTTTGGAAGAAGGTGTAAAAGATTATGTACAAAATTATCTCCTTGTCAATAAATATTATTAAATAAAAATTGTAGAATATGAAAACAAAAAAAATTTTATCTATCGTAGTAGCATTTACTTTTGTTGGAATGCTTTCAATGAGTTGTAACAAATACGACAAAATGTCTATTCTTGGTTCTTGGGAAATAGATATTAAAGAAGCAAAAGGGTTAGAAGTAGATTCTTGTAAAGAAGTTCTTTACTTTGATTCAGGAAGCAAACAACAATTTAAACAAACTTATATGTTGCGTAATAAAAACCTTACCAGTTGGATAATAGAAGGAAATTATGAACGCAAAAACAATAAAATAACTTTTTCAAATCAAAAGAGAAATGATGGAGAAAAAGTAGCAGATTGTACATACAAATATAGAATAGAAAATAACAAATTGATTTTGCTTGTTGACGAATCTGAAGGTTTTCCTAATGGAGAAAAAATATATACCAAAAAGACAAATTTGTAAGTAAAATTAAGTATTTAATAATAAAAGGAGACAAAAACTTGTCTCCTTTTATAAAACTATGTTAGATTGTGTTTACAGAACAAGATTATAATGATATTTCTCAACAAGGTATTTCGATTTCGGATATTAATAATCAAATGTCCGTAATAACTTGTGATAAATCAAAAGTAGAATTGTTCGCACCAATTGTTGCTAACAATGGATTGTATGTTATTGAAGAAGACAAAATTAATTCAATGTTAGGCAATTATAAAAAGAAAGTAGGAGAAAAAAAACTTGTAAAATTTGTTCCTGCTTCGGGAGCGGCTACTCGAATGTTTAAAGATATTGTTACTTTTATCAATGAAAATGTTGAATCTGAATCGGTAAAAGTTGTTGTTGAAAATTTGTCATCATTTGCTTTTTATCCCAAATTGAAAGAAAAAATGCAACAAGATGGTTTACAAATAGAAACACTTATTCAAGAAAAAGATTACACAACTATTTTTAAATATCTTTTGTTTGAAAAAGGTCTTAATTATCTTCATTTGCCAAAAGGTTTGTTGCATTTTCATAAATATAATCAAGAAATAAGAACTCCTATAGAAGAACATTTGATAGAAAGTGTTGCTTATACAACAAATAAAAATAATGTCGCTCGTGTTCATTTTACGATTTCACCAGAACACTCTGATTTATTTTGCCAAAATGTAGCAAATTTTGTCAATCAATACGAAGTTTTGTTTAATGTAAAATTCGATGTTACTTATTCTTTTCAACATTCTTCAACAAATACTTTGACATTTGATTGTAACAATGAATTGTTTAGAGATAAAAACAATCGATTGGTTTTTCGTCCAGGAGGACATGGTAGTTTGATAAAAAATCTTAATGAAATAGATGCAGATGTTATTTTTATAAAAAATATTGACAATGTTACTACCGACGATTTACGTGCAGATACCATAAAATATAAAAAAATCTTAGCATCTTTGTTGTTAGATTTTCAACAGGATATTTTTTCTGTTTTACAACAATTTGATAATCAAACGAAAATAGCTGAAAATATTCAAAAAGCAGAAAATATTCTTCAAAAATGTTTTTTTGTAAAATTGTCCGATTATTACAAACAACTTAGCGAAGAAAAAAAAGTACAATATTTGTACCGATTACTCAATCGTCCGATACGTGTTTGTGGAGTAGTAAAACAAGAAGGCGAACCCGGAGGAGGTCCTTTTTGGGTTTACAATACAGAAAATAATGAAGAAAATTTACAGATAGTTGAAACATCGGAAATTAATCTTGATAATCAATTACAAAAAAATATTTTAGAAAGTTCACAATTTTTTAATCCTGTAGATTTGGTTTGTGCAACAAAAAATTATAAAGGAGAATCTTTTGATTTGTATCAATATATTGATTATCAGCGTTTTTTTGTTACAAATAAAACATTTGAAGGCAAAAATATCAAAGCAATAGAAAATCCGGGATTGTGGAATGGAGCAATGTCCAATTGGTTGACAATATTTGTTTCCGTACCTCTTTCGACTTTTTCTCCTGTAAAGACAATCAACGATTTATTAAGAAAAGAACATTGTAAAAAATGATGGAATTTCGTCCGATAACAATAGAAGATAAATCAATAATAAAACCTATTTTATTCAATTCATTGTCACAAATATGTACCCACAATTTTGTTAATTTCATTATTTGGGGAGAACATTTTTTACCGCATTATATTATTGAAAATCAATTGCTTTTAATTCGTGGAGGGGTTGATGAAATCTATTATAATTTTCCTATAGGAAATGGAGATAAAAAAAAATTAATATCAAAGTTGATAGAAAGTACTCAACAAGAAAAAAAACAATTGATTTTTGTTAACCTTAATGATTCTATGAAAAAAGAATTAGAAGAAATGTTTCCTAATCAATTTGAAATTTCGTATGAAAGAAATAGTTCAGAATATTTGTATTTGAAAGAAAATCTTATTTCGTTGTCTGGCAAGAAATTACAACCAAAACGCAATCACATTCATCAATTTGAAAAGACATACAATTATACATTTCATCCAATGACAAAAAATGATATAAAAGAATGTTTGTCAATGCATGAATTGTGGTCAAAAGAAAATGATTGTGGCGAAGAAAATTGCTCATTGCAACAAGAAAGTTGTGCTGTAAAAAAAGCACTAATTAATTTTGAACAATTGGATATGATAGGAGGCGTTTTGCGTGTTGAAGGAAATGTAATCGCTTTTACTTTAGGAAGTTTTATCAATAATTCTACTTTTGATGTAAATATAGAAAAAGCACTTGCAAATTATAAAGGAGCATATACAATTATTAACAAGTTGTTTTTGAGTGTTTTACCAAATGAAATTGTTTATATCAATAGAGAAGAAGATATGGGAGAGGCTGGTTTAAGAAAAGCAAAATTATCTTATCAACCATATAAAATGTTACATAGATACAATGCCATTTTGAAATGATAGATTTTGCTCAAAATACGGATTTTAATGACTTGGTACAACTATGGAAAATTTGTTTTCCTGATGATAGTGAATGTTTTGTAGATATGTATTTTCGTGAAAAATACAAAAAAGAATATACTTTAGTATATCGTTTCAACAATCGTGTAATTGCCGCTATTCAAATGTTACCTTATACAATGACTTTTTTTGGTAAAAAGGTCAATATTGTATATATATCGGGAGCGGCTACCTTGCCAGAATTTCGCGGAAAAGGATTGATGAAAAGTTTATTACAAAAATCATTTATTATTAATGAACAAAACAATATTGCGTTTTCTGTTCTTATTCCTCAAGAGAAATGGTTGGTGAATTTTTACAATCAATTAGGATATATACAAGCATTTGGTTATCAAAAAAATAAAGTTTTTTTTACAAATAGTCAAGCATCGGAAAAAATTTTTCCAATTACAGATAATCAAATTGCTTTGGCATATCAATTTTATAACGAACATTCTCAAAAAAGAGATTTTTGCATACAAAAAACTATAGACGATTTTAAAGTAATTTTTCAAGATTATCGTTTAGCAAAAGGAAATATTTTTGCACTAAAAACTAATGAACAAATAAGTGCTTTGGCGTTTTGTTCTTTTCAAAATGGAGACTTAATCGTAAAAGAGTTATTAACAAATCATAAAAATAAAGAATTGATACTAAACAACATAATGTTGTATTATCAAATAGATAATTTGTATTTATTTCAACCAACAACGAAAAAAGAAAATTATGAACTTTTGGGAATGTGGCGTGTCACCAATGCAGAAATAATTCAAGATTGTCTGCCTGATAAATTACAACACAAATGGAAAGAACATTCAGATATTGAACTGTTATTCAAAACAATTTTGCAATTGCCTTTTATGTCTCTTATGTTAGATTAATCATAAATTAATTTTGAAGCATAAAGAACGGTACGAATCCCCGTTTTTTTAGAAGCACCTCGTTTAAGTAATTTTTGTTTTCCAATATAAATGTATTTGTTGTCGTACCAATGTAAGCAATCGGCAGCATAATTGAATTTTACTATATCTGAACGATGTAGCGGTAATATGCTTTCTATTTGAACTGGTTGTGTATTGGTTTCTTTATTGTAAGTAATAGAGTAAAGATTATCTTCAAAAGCAAAATAAATTAACAAACCTTCCTCTGTCATTTGTCCAGCAAGCAAATATAATACTTCTTTTGAACTTAATCCATTGAAACTGAAGATATAAAAGTTGGAAAAATAACCTTCTTTGTTAATAAAAGAAATAAGAGCAAAATTGTATCTATAAGTAGGATATGCATAATCGTAACTCGTTAATGTGGAATAAGTAGAACTAAATTCAATATTATAAAATTCTGTAACAAGGACATGTAAACTATCATTTTGACAAATGGAATAAGTATGACTATAAGTGTTATTGGATAGCATACTCTTTCTTTGTGAAGAATTGAGATTTTCAATATTTGAATAAGGAAGATAATGTATTTTCTCAATATTATTGTTAGCAATAGAAATGGTAAATAAACCATTACTTATATTTTGATTGTTGTTCATAATTCCTTTAAGTCGGAAACTTCCTGTAATAATTTGATAATCATCACCTACTGCAACATATTGCAAAGAAGAAATAAGATATTTTTCATCAAGATTTGTTTTGACGATATTTTCTATTGTACCTGAATCATTGACAGATGTCAAAGCAATGTTTACAATTCCTTTTTCGTAACAAATAGCACCTATTTGTAAACAATTGTTAAAAGTATCTTTTTGTAAAAATTCGATAGTATAAGACCCTTCATTTGTCCCGAAATTTAATTTTGAAACAGAAGATGTTTTACAATCGAGAGAGTACAATATTTCTCGTTTATTGTTTACAGTTGAAAAAACAATAAAATCTCCAATTTGTCCAAGAAAAACAACATATTCTTTTTCAGGAAGATTGACAGCATAGACATTTATTTTTTGATGTTCTATATCGTAAGAAAGAAAAAAAGTATTGTGACTTGTTGTATATTGAGAATGAAAAACAGCACAATAAAGTGTTTCTGTAACAAAAACTTTGTAAAGAGCAACCGTTGTATTGAAATCAATTTTTTTAGAAATAATATTGTAAAAATTTGTATCGTAATGACTTAAAGTCCAAGATTTTTTATCTTCATTGTCTGCAACAACAACAAGACCATTTTTTCCTACAACATTCATTTTTATGGATTGATAATCTTTTAATAAAGTTAATTCCATACGTATAGGAGGATTGTAGGCTTGTGAAAATAAAGTATTTTGCCAAAACAAAATACATAAAAAAAAGAATTTCAATAAAAAGAATCTATTCATTGGAAATGAAAACCGTTGATTTTAATATAGTCTCAATTTGTCGTAACAAATCTCGTTTAGAATCAGAAGGTGCATACAAAAAACCATCAACTGTTACCACACGATTGAAAATTGTGTCAAGCATTGTATAACTGATAAAAGGACCTCCCATAAAATCTCCATTCATTTTCCATAACCCTTCTGTTTTTATTGTATAATACGGATTATTATACATATAGTAACATTCGGCAGGTAAAATATTTTTTTCTGTTGTCATATACGAATTTTCAACAGAGCCAAAAACATATTTTTTGGAAAGAGTATCACGTAAATTGAGAATATAATTTTTATTGAATTGACAAGTATCGGTATAGTTTTCAATAAATATCATTACATTTTGACCCCAATCTTTGGTCTCTTTTCTAAGCCAAAGAAAATCTTTTCGTTTTACTGCAAAAAAATAACCTTGAGGAACAATCATATCAAGATTATAATTTTGTTTTAAAATAGAAGAGATTTTGAAATCTTGTCGAGAAAGGTGAGCACGATGAAATCGTTTAAATTCACTTTGAAGAACAAGATTTTTAATTTTATCGGCATTATTAGAAAACAATGATATAGCATTATCAATGCTATTGGAAGAAATACGAATTAATATTTGAGGTTCTGCCCATACATTATAACTTATCGTTACCTTAGGGTCGTTGATTTTTGAATTAATATCAAAATAGAGAATATTTCTTTGTTTTTGATAAGCTGCAGAAAAATTTTCTGCAGTTACGTGTGACAAAGTAAAAAAAGGTTCTTCTTGTGGAAGATGAGGTAAAGGTTGCATTAAAACACTTTGTAAACTATCTCCCAAAGTAGTTTTCCAATCAGAATTGGGACAAACAACCATAATTTCACTAGAACGACCAGAAGAGGATAACAATCCTGCTTCGTTGGAACCTAAACCATTACATGCTGAAAAAAATGAAACTATTGCTATATAAATACAAAATATTTTTTTCATAATCAACAAATTAAAGGGTTGTCTAAGCGTAAATCAGACAACCCTTGTTTCAAAATTTATATTTCTTTAGGATAAATGTTTGTATCAACAGGAACAGTCAAAATAGGAATGTTCGAGCGATTAACAATTCTTTCACTGAAAGGAGCCATCATAAACACATTTTCTCCTGCCAATTCAAGTTCTTTCATAACAATAATTAAATTGACATTGCGTTTTTTGGCTTCTAACAATACGGTATCTATTTTACGTGTAACTTCAGTAGTGCTAGTTTCAAAACGAACATTTTTCTCTGTAAGATAAATAGAGGCTCTTTCTAAATAAGCATTTACAACATTACGAATTTCAGGATATTTTGCTGTATATAAGCCAAGAAGGTGTATTTTTGCTTGAAAATTTTTTGCTAATACAGCAGCATATTTTAGTTTTTGTAATGTTTCGAGAGTATCGTCTATAACTACAAGAATATCTGTTAAATCACGATGAATATCAATATTATTACGAATAGTAAGAATAGGATTAGAAGCTCCACTTACTGTTTTAAAAGCAGAACTACCTATAAAAAATTCTTTAACGCCACTACAACCATGTGTTCCTAATACGGTAATAGCATTTCCTTGAAATTTAGCTTCTGCATTAATTTCTTTAGATGGTTTGCCCATACGTATTTTAGAAGTTACCTCAATATCTGGCAAGTAAGTTTTACATTCATTAACCCATTCTTTAAGTTTTACTTCTGCAAAATTAAGAATGTCTGAATCGTCTTTATGAGTAGCATCTATTACCAATTTTGCATCAGGAGAAACAACATAAAGCAATGTAAGAGGTGCTTTAAGGTTTGCTGCTAACGATATTCCGTGTTTCATAGCGTTGTAAGAACACTCTGAAAAATCTATACCAACAATAACATTTTTTAACATAATCGGTTGTTTTTGAGTTATTACTATATTTAAATTAAATTAGGTTTCTAAATAGCAACTTCCGCTTTAATGTGCGGATGTGATTGATAATTTGATAAAGAAAAATCTTCGTATTTAAAATCAAAAATATTTGTTATTTTTGGATTTAGGGTCATATTTGGCAAAGAAAATGGTTGACGCGTAATTTGCAATTTTGCTTGTTCTATGTGATTAGCATATAAATGTAAATCTCCAAAAGTATGAACAAAATCTTTGGCTTTAAGATTTGTAACTTGTGCTATCATCAAAGTAAGCAGTGCATAAGAGGCTATATTGAAAGGAACACCTAAAAATGCGTCAGCACTGCGTTGGTACAATTGACAAGAAAGTTCGCCATTAGATACATAAAATTGAAATAAAACATGACAAGGATGGAGACGCATATATGGCAAATCTCCAACATTCCAACTGGAAACGATTATTCTCCTTGAATCAGGATTGTTTTTGATTGTTTCTATCGCTTGACTGATTTGGTCTATTGCACCATCGCAAGATGTCCATTTCCTCCATTGATGACCATAAATGGGACCCAATTCTCCATTTTCGTCTGCCCATTCGTCCCAAATACTAACTTTATTTTGATGTAAATAGTCAATATTTGTATTACCTTGCAAAAACCATAATAATTCGTAAATTATGGATTTTAAATGTAATTTTTTGGTAGTCAATAATGGAAAACCCTCTTGCAAATTGAAACGTGTTTGGTAACCAAAGACACTATAAGTGCCTGTACCTGTTCGGTCTGCCTTATAAACGCCATTGTCAAGAATGTATTCCAATAAATTGAGATATTGTTTCATACCAAAATTGTAATAATTACTTTTTTTGCAAAGATAACATAAAATTTTTAATTATAGACATTTGACTATTAACAATTTATTGCTTTACAAATTTTTGAATAAAATTACCGCATTTGATAATATACATTCCCTTCGCAAAATGTTGAATATCAATGCAACAATCACCATTTGTCAAATAACTTTTTTTCAATAATTTGCCTGTAATGTCATAGATAAAAATCTCTTCATTTTCAATATTTTCTGTTGAAATAGTGATTTTTGATTGTGCAGGATTAGGAAAAATTGTCATATTTTGCAAAGGTGTAGAATTTGTAGAAATTCCTGTAATTTCTGTAAATGACGTACTATCAGACATTTGTGCATCGTATTCTACTTCAATATAATTGAGATAATTATTGTTGTTTGATACAACAATATATGTTGTTCCAGAATTGTGTACAGGAACTTTAAAACTACCTTTTGCTAAAGAACCAAAACAATATTCGGCATTTCCACTTAATGTTCCAGATTTAAAAGCGTTAATATTTGTTTCGTCAACAGCATAAATATTTAAACCAGCAAGATTGTTCGTTCTTTCATAGAAAGAAGAACCTCCATCAATAGGATTATCTCCTATGGTAATATTGCTTGCATTGAGCGTAAGTTCAACGCTTTTGTTAGAAACATATTCGGTTTGCAATGAGGAAATATTATGTCTTGAAGTAGATGCATTTTTTGGAAAAGAAAACGAAATATCATAAGATTTTCCTGCAACAGAATTAACAGCAGCATTGTTTAAAGAAGATTTTATTAAAATATAAACTTGACCACTTGTTGTTGGGAATGTTCCAAATTTTGGGTGATAAAGTTTCATATAATATTTTTTTCCAGAACCTACTTGGGCAGATATTTTTCCATTAGCATCTGTCCATAAATAACCAGCAGACAGAACATAAGGTTTGCTTTCTCCATACTGTGTATTTGCCGAATATAAATTTACTCTAACACCATCAACAGGATTTCCTTCAGGGTCCGTAATGGTTATATTGAGAATTGAAGGAGTATCATCAGAATAAATAGAAGACATATTGATTAATGTAGCATCTGGCGTAAATCCTTGAACAAGAGAACTTTTCCAACCATAATTTCCATTAGGTTGTAAATTAGTCATTCCCCAATAATACGGACGATTTGCAGAAAGACCTCCACGGAAAAATTCAAAATGATGCCAAATATCATCACCTCCATCATGAATAGCTGCCCAAACGTGGTCATCACAAAAATCGCCGACATGAATACAAGGAATCAACGCTGTTCGTGCCGCAGCAACTATCAATAAAGCATCTTCGTGACAATTTCCAACATGTTTCCAAGCAATATGATTAGGTTGAGAAGGTCGATAATCGTCTGTACTTGTTACATCTTGAGGAATGCAACGTGAAGCCCAATTACCTAATATATTTAAGGCTCCTTGTGTGTTACTAAAAGGTCTATTGAAAAAATAAATACCAGTTTTTTCGTCCCATAAATATTCAGGCATTTGCATCAATTCTCCTAAACGTGGTATGGTATCAATACAAACTGTATCGCGTTCCCCAGATGAATTGATAGCAACATATCCACACATATTTACATTGTGATAACTTCTGTCTTCTGTATCATTTGTATTTACAGCCTCTGAATAGTCATTCCAAAGATAATCTCTCCATAAATAACCCCATGTTCTTTGTGCTGTAATAGAAGTTGAATTATCTGTAACTTTCAATATTTCTTGTTCGATTTTTGGCATTGCTATATATTTGTAATAATACATTTTATCTATTGCTCGCCAAATGTAATCAGCACCTTGTTTGATACGATATTCTGTTGTGGTACTCCAATCTCCAGAATTGGTATCTCCAGATTCTACTATACGAACATATTTTAAAGAATCTGCATAAGTGTAAATTAAACTTGCATCTTTAATTAAGTAATCCATATCATTTATAAAAGATGATGAAGTTAATGCTGATATTGGTAAATAGGTAATATTAAATGCTACTTCATCTAAGTATTTTTTTGGTGTGGCATTTAAAACGGAAACCATCTTAGTGCGATGAGTAATATTTGTAATTTCTTGAAATTTAAATCGTAAATCGTATTGTAACCATTTAGGAACTCTTTTTATAGCAGATTCTATTTCTTCTGAAAGTGTTTCAAAATGAGAACTATCTTCTACTAAAGTATAAGTGTCTCCGTTGGCAATAACTTTGAAAATTAATGATTTTTTTGGTGCTAAAATACGTTTGTTAGTTAGTGTTGTTTTGGTATTATTGCGAACAATAGCATTATTTTGTTCTACAACAAACGTTTCGGGAAGAGGGATTGTGTTGTTTTCGGAATTAGCAACAATAGAAGGGTTTATTGTCCCTGAAAGAATTGTTGGGTGATTATCCATATTTTTTTTAACAACAATAGCATTGTTTTGAGCATGCAAATGCGGTAGCCCAATGAGCATAAATAAATACAAACTTTTTTTCATTTTTACTCTCTTTAAATTTTTAATGATACAAAGATAATCTTTTTTTTTGACATGTTCGATAAATGAAAGATATTTTTTTGTAATACTATTTCAATCTAAAAAAATAACACAAACTTTTCTTATTGAAAATCAACATGTTGTGAAAAACTCAGAAAAGTTTTAAACCTTGCAAAAAAATTTTTTTCACTTTTTTATCAAAAATTGACTACTTTGACACAATATTTGTTGTGTATAAAACGTTGAATAATAACAATATGCTAAAAAATGAGAGTTTATAAAAATTACACTAAAAAAAGCTTGTAACTACCTGATAGACAGTGGTATTAAGGGCTGTTTTATAGTGTACTATTTTGAGGCTCGATTACAAGCCACCTATATCAAAAAATTAAGTTATAACATCAACTTATAAAGTCATAAAAAAATGTTATCTTTGCAGAAAAAATAAATTAAGGAATTTATGTTAGTTAATTGGCAAATCTGGTTAATATTAGCGTTATTATGCTTCATTGTTGAAATTTTTTCTAATACATTTGTATTTTTATGTTTTTGTGTAGGTTGTTTAGTTTCAACAATTACTGCACTTTTTACAGAAAGTATTATAATACAAATACTTGTGTTTTCAATAGTTACGCTAATCAGTCTTATTTTTGTACGTCCTATTATAAACAAATATGCATTTCGCAAAAGTAACGACACTAAAACAAATGTAGATGCTCTTATCGGAGCAGAAGGACGAGTAATAGAAACTATTGACGATATATCCAATACGGGTAGAGTATTTGTTAATGGAGATGATTGGAAAGCAGTTTCTGTAGATAATCAACGTATAGAAAAAGATAAAAAAATATCAGTTGTAAAAGTTGATAGTAATATTCTCATTGTTAAACAAATAAATTAAAAAATCATGTTAGTAGTTATTTTTATTGCCATATTGGCAATCGCCTTTGCGTTAGCAGGCATTCGTATTGTACAACAGTCTGATACAGTGATAATTGAACGTCTTGGAAAATATCACCGAACACTTACAGCGGGTATTAATATTATTATTCCTGTAATAGACCGTCCTCGATTGATAATGTGGAGATACAATCGTGAGGGATTTGACGGAAAAACTATCGTTGTTAAACGTACTACAGGAAAAATAGACCTTCGAGAAACAGTGTACGATTTTCCAAAACAAAATGTTATTACGAAAGACAATGTTGTAACAGAAATCAATGCAATCTTGTATTTTCAAGTGATAGACCCTATTAAAGCGACTTACGAAATTTCAAATTTGCCCGATGCAATTGAAAAATTAACACAAACAACATTGCGAAACGTTATCGGAGATATGAATTTAGATGAAACACTTTCTTCTCGTGATACCATCAATTCAAAACTTCGTACCGTTCTTGACGATGCTTCCCACAAATGGGGTGTTAAAGTAAATCGTGTTGAATTACAAGATATTAATCCTCCTCACGATATTCGTGATGCTATGGAAAAACAAATGAGAGCAGAACGAGATAAACGTGCAAAAATATTGGAGGCAGAAGCAGAAAAACAATCTCAAATATTAGAATCTGAAGGTTGGAAAACCGCTTTAATCAATCGTGCAGAAGCAGAAAAACAATCAAAAATTCTTAAAGCAGAAGGAGATGCAGAAGCAAGAATCAGAAATGCATCTGGTGAAGCAGAAGCTATTTCATTAATTACCAATGCGATAAAAGAGACTAAATCTAATCCTGTACAATATTTAGTAGCTATTCGATATATTGATACGCTAAAAGATATGGTTAGTGGAAAAGATAATAAAACTGTTTACCTACCATACGAAGCAACAGGTGTTCTTGGTTCTTTAGGCAGTGTAAAAGAATTATTTAATAAATAAATCTATTTAAAATTTAAATTAAACAAAAAAAGGGGCGAATTTTATTCGCCCCCTTTTTTTTATTGAATCTTTTATTTTTATCTCATCAATGATATACTACCTGAATATTCGTGGAATAATCCCCATACATCTTTCACCCTTAAATGATAAACAAATACGGTATTGTTATCAAGGAATCTTCCATTAAATGTTCCGTCCCATTCTTCATTTGGGTCTTCGGAATAAAATACCTTTTGTCCCCATCTGTCTATAACTGTCAAATAATACTCTGCAGATTGTTCTGCTAATATAGGTCGCCAAGTATCATTAATTCCATCACCATTGGGAGTAAAAGCATTTGCTATATATACTGTCATTGCACTATATACATGAAATTCTTTTATAATAGTATCTATACATCCATTTTTATCTTTTACTTGTAACAATACTGTATATTGACCACCTATATCGTAAGAAAAAGCGACAGTATCATCGAAAGAAAATCTACCATCACCTAAATCCCAAAGCCATTCTATTGGAGTTCCTATGGTAGCATCTCTTAAAATAAATGGTGTTTTCGTTGGTACATTGTATCCCGAAGATGAAATAAAATCTGCCACTGGAGCATCCTCATGTTCGACTATAAATTCATGCCTCTTTTCACATATTCCATCAGAAACTATTACATTGTATGTTCCCGCTATTAAATTTGTTGGATTTTCTGTAACATTATTTATTTCTATCCATCTATATGTTAATGGACTATTGTCTTCTATAGATGCGATTACTGTAATTGTACCATCTTTTCTTTGACAAGTTTCTGGTGTTGTTGTTCCATCTATAGTTATTCTTGGATGAAGTGTTAAATTTGTATTTATACTTGATTCACAGCCATTTGTGTCGGTTACACTTACTTTAAAAGTAGTATCTCCTTCTGGCCAAACAATAATTTTTGATGTTATATGACCTGTATTCCACATATAAGTAACATAACCTAATGTTGCTTCTAATATAACACTATCACCTTCACAAAAATCTTGAACACTTGACGTTATGCGAACACTGGGCAAAGGATTAACTATTAAATTCAATGTTACTATACTATCACAACCATGTGTCGTTTTTAAATTAGCAGTATAAGAACCTGATTGGTCATAATCATTTCCATTAAATGAATAAATATCGCCAAAACATATTTCTGCTGTTATTGTCTCATTATAAATTGGATAAACTATCAAATGAAGAAAATAAATACTATCACAACCATGTATTGTTGTTAAACTATCTGCATATATTCCCGTTTGGTCATAATCTTTTCCTCTAAACGTGTATTGTTCTCCTTGGCATATTTCAACAAAGGTAGTATCATAATAAATAGGATGAACTATCAAATTTAGTATCAAAAGACTATCACAACCATACATCGTTTTTAAACTATCGGTATATATTCCCGTTTGGTCATAATCTTTTTCTCTGAATGTATATTGCTCTCCTTGACATATTTCCATATAAAAAGTATCTACATACGTAGGATATACTATCAAATTAAGTGTTACTATACTATCGCAACCATGTATCGTTTTTAAACTATCGGTATATAACCCTGTTTGAACATAGTCATTACCATTGAACGTATATACTTCTCCTTGACAAATTTCTGCAAAGATTGTATCTTTATATGTTGGATTAACTATTAAATGAAGTGTTTTTATACTATCACAATTACAAGACACTGTTTTTAAACTATCTGCATATATTCCTGTTTGGTCATAATCTTTTCCTCTAAACGTGTATAGTTCTCCTTGACAAATTTCTATAAAAGTTGTATCTCTGTATATAGGATTGACTGTT
>JAZSKB010000032.1:0-61929 GCA_045534635.1 Bacteroidales bacterium | reverse complement strand
TTTGCAAAAATACAATTTTTTTTATAAATATTTTTGTTTTAGAAAAAAGATTTGTTTTTTTTTGTTCTGTCTCTGTATTTTCGGTGTCTTCGACAGGCTCAACCTCCATTGATAAAAAATATAAAAGCAACAAAGTTGCCGATGTTGCTCTTATTTATGTTTTATCAAAAAAAAGAAATTCTAACGTTTCTTTTTCTTGGTTAAAGAAGTATTGGAACGTTGTTTTGTACGAGGAAGCCCTCCTTGATTTTTTTGACGTTCTTCTATCATCATTTTTTGACGTTCTTGCATTTTTTTCAAACGTTGTTCCCATTTTGAAGAAGTATTGCTACTACTTACAGTTTGTTGTCGAGCCAACATTTTGTTACGCAATTTATCTTCATTAACTGCCAAACGGAAAATTCCCATTTGGATAAATGTAATTAAATTTACAAGTAAATAATAGTAACTCAATCCCGAAGAGTAATTATTGAAAATACCAAGGAACATTATTGGCATTAAATACATCATCCACTTCATCATTTTCATTTGTTGTTCGTTGCCACCAGTGCTTGAACTCATCATTTTGTTGTTCATAATAGTATATCCTAATGTTGCAATAGTCATCAAAAGGGTAAATAAACTAATATGATTGCCATAAAAAGAAGAAATGATAGGAATATGGGTATTCCAAGAAACTACAGCATCGTATGTCGATAAATCGTCCGCCCATAAAAATGGTTGTTGACGCAATTCGTATGCGGAAGGGAAAAATCTAAACATTGCTATCAAAATAGGCATTTGAAGTAATAAAGGCAAACAACCAGCCATTGGTTTAATTCCCATTTTTCTATAAAACATCATGATGGCTTGTTGTTTTTTCATTGCGTCTTCTGGTTTTGGATATTTTTGACTAATAGCATCTATTTCAGGTTTTACCACACGCATTTTCGATGAAGAAATAAAATTCTTGTAGGTAACAGGAAACAATATCGTTTTAATGATAATTGTTAATATTAAAATAATGATACCATAATTCAATCCTTTCCCTTCCAAAAGATTGAAAATAGGAATAATAATCCATTTATTAATCCACGATATTAGCGAACCACCAAGTTGTATTTGATTTTCTAATTCAATATTGTAACTTTTTAAAGTACGATATTTATTTGGACCAAAATAAAAATTCATTCCGATAGTAGGATTATCTCCTTCTAAAGGTAAAACTAAATGAGTACGAAGATTTTTCAATGTACGGTCGTTACCATGTTGTGGAATTTCTGCAACCATAGACCCATTAGTGAATTTATCATTGGCAATAATTGTTGAAGTAAAAAAGAGTTGTTTCAAAGAAACCCATTTAAGACTTGTCGTTACCGCAACAGAATCACCTTTATCTGGCACTTCTTTCAAATTTTCTACGTCATCAATATCACTATAATATATTGTTGTGGACATCAATTCATTTTTACGACTTTTTTCTTGTTGTAACAATTGCTCTTGCCAATGTAGTTCAATATTTGTTTGTGTTTTGTTAATATATTGGTCTGTATTATTAAAAGAAATATCTAAACCGGTAAGGTAATCATCGCCTCTAACAGTGTATAAAAATTCTATATAAGATTTTTCATCTGTAACTTCATCGGGATACAAACGAAATGCCAATTGCATAGAATCGTTTCCTTTAACTTTGATTGTATCAGCAAAATATTGTTCATTGGTAGAAAAATTAAGGTCGTAAGTATTGATAGCGATATAATTAGAGAAAAAAGTAAATCCAAAATGGTTATCATTATTATCTTTTTGGAACAATACTACAGGCAAAGAATCGTATGTACGAACACCTTTCATTGTAACCGATTCTATTTGAGCACCTTTAGGATTTATTGCAATAATATATTTATCGTTTTCAACGATAACTTTTTGATTATTTTCTGTAATGGCCGCATTAACAAAATAACCATATTGCTCACGTAATAGAGCAACCTTTGCTGTAGAATCTAATTCTTGATTTTCTTTTGCTAAATTGTTTTCAACAATAGTTGCTTTACTTGCTGCCTCTATAAGCGAATCTGCTATTATTCGTTCTTGTTCTACACGTGCAATAGAATCTGCAACACGTTGTTTTTCAGCCAATTCTTCTTTTGACGGGCTGATATAAACACTATACCCAACAATAAGGGCAAACATCAAAACGAGTCCAATAATTGCGTTTTTGTCCATTTATCAAATGATTATATTGTTTAAAATAAATTAATTCAAACTGCAAAGATACTATTTTTTTTTGACAAAATAAGAATTGATATTTTTGTTTTTTTGCAAATGATAAATTAAAAAATTATATATCAAATCTTTGATTAATAAAAAAAAAATTTAAGAATTTTATAGAAATATTTTGCATTTATAAGTTGAAAATGTTATCTTTGCGTTTTAAATATATTGAGATAATGAAATTAGAATTTTTAGGAGCAATAGATGAAGTAACAGGTAGTAAATGTTTAATCACAACCAATAATGGTCTAAAAATATTGTTAGACTGCGGAATGTATCAAGGAAAAGGATTGGAAACAGATACAATGAATAGAGATTTGGGATTCAATCCAGAAGAAATAGATATTTTGTTACTATCGCATGCACATATAGACCATTCTGGATTGATACCTTATATATGTAAAAATGGATTTCATGGTAAAATCTTTTGTACGCATGCCACTCGCGATTTATGTTCGATAATGTTACCCGATTCAGGACATATTCAAGAAAGTGATACAATTGATTTTAATAAAAAAAGAGTTCGTATGGGATTACCAACAGTCGAACCGCTTTACACTGCTCGCGAGGCTTTTGCCTCGTTGAAATATTTTGTAAGTATGCCTACCGATTTAGAAATCAATATTGCTGATAATGTTAGAGTTATATTTTCCAATACAGGACATATTTTGGGTGGTTCGGCTATTAGTTTGATAATCTCAGAAAATAATGAAGAAAAACGAATATGTTACACGGGAGACATAGGTCGATATAACAAACGTTTGCTATTAGACCCAAGTCCATTTCCTCAAGCCGATTATATCATCACAGAGGCTACCTATGGAAATCGTCTTCACGACTCGGTAAATTTAGCAGAAGAACAATTGGCAATGGTCGTTCAAGAAACTTGTAACAAAAAATTAGGCAAATTGTTGATTCCTTCTTTCGCCATTGGTAGATGTCAAGAAATTATATATGCTCTTAATAACTTAAAGAAAGCCAATCGTTTACCTGAAATTCCTATTTTTATTGATAGTCCTTTGGCGGTATCGGCAACAGATATATTTCGACTTCATACCGAATGTTTTAAAGACGATATTTTAGATTTGATTCGTACTCAAAAAGACCCTTTCGGTTTTGATAATTTATTTTATGTTCGTACCAAAGAAGATTCTAAAAAATTAAATACATACAATCGTCCTTGCATTATTATTGCCGCCTCTGGTATGATGGAAGCAGGACGTATCAAACATCATTTAGCCAATAATATAGAAAATAAAAAAACAACAATTTTGGTAGTCGGATATTGTGCCCCTCAAACATTGGGTCATAAAATTGCAAGTGGCGAACCTATCGTTTCTATTTATGGCAATAAATACAAAGTAAATGCAGACGTTCGAGAAATCGACGCTCTTTCTGGTCATGCCGATTACGAAGAAATGTATCGTTATTTGTCTTGTCAAGATAAAGAGAAAGTAAAAAAGATATTTCTTGTTCATGGAGAAAAAGAACCAGAAGAATTTTATCGTAACTACTTGATAGAAAATGGCTTTAAAAATGTAGAAATTCCGACAATGCGTCAAAGTGTTGTTTTATAAAAAAATTGCACTTGTAGGCAACAAATTTCCAACTAAAAGAATCATTGATATAAACAACAAATGCAAATGTTGACTGATGAGGAACTTATTGTAGGCTGTAACAACGGAAATGAGCGATACAAAACACAATTGTACTATCGTTATAGTCCATCGCTTTTTGGTGTTGCCCTACGATATACTCGTAATGAAGCAGATGCTCAAGATGTTTTGCAAGATGCATTTATAAAAATATTTGACAGTTTGGAACAATATAAAGGAACAGGGACTTTAAAAGCATGGTTGACACGTATTGTAATCAACAAAGCGTTACAATATTATAAAAAACAAAAACGTCAACAAGATGTTGTAGATAGTTATGAAGATAATCTATATCAAATTGAAGATGAATCGATTAACTATTCAGATAAATTGTCACAACAGGTGTTGTTGAATTTTATCCAGAGTTTGCCCGATGGCTATCGTATGGTGTTTAATTTATGTGAAATTGAAGGTTATTCATACGATGAAGTTGCAGCAATGTTGCAATGTTCTAATTCCAATTGCCGTTCACAGTTGTTCAAAGCCAAAAGAATTTTAAAACAAAAAGTCAATGATTTTCTAAAAAAAGAGGTACTATGACAAAAACACATAAAGATATTGGAAAATTTTACAAAGAACAATTTGCAGATTTTTCTGTTACCCCTCCCGATAATATTTGGAAACAAATCCAAAAACAAAATCGTATAAAAAAATATTATCGTAAAACCACTTTTGTCGCTATTGGAACATTGGGTATTGTTGCAATGCTATGGTTCACTATTTTCAATACAGAAATAAATGAAAACACAACAACACAAAACACAGAAATAACTGATAATCAAAACAATACAACACAAAAAACAAATATTATTGTATCACAAGAAGATAGTATTCAACAAAATATTGAAATTCAACAAAATAAGAACAATTCAAAAGAAATTGTAAACAAGGAAAATAATACAGATACAAAAACTAATTTGCCTATACAAATTCCAACAAAAGTAATTGTTCAAAACAATTCTACATCAATACAACAATTTGATAATATTGAAAATCAAATAAATAAACAACAAGAAAATAAAACACCTATTGATGTATCAGATACTAAATCAACAATTTTAACAAGCCCTCCAACACAAACCCAATCAAAAACAATTTACAGCAAAGATACTGCAATTTGTCCAGATTCTCCTATTGAATTATTTGTAAAAAATGCAACAAATGTTCACTGGTCGAATGGGGAATCAACAGATGTTATTACATTGATTCCTAACCATAATGACATTATTAGTGTCTCATTTACCAATGAATCGGGAATAGATACAACTATCGATATTCATATTACTTATTTGTCTTGTGCAAAAGTGTTTATACCAACAGCATTTACTCCCAATGGCGATGGATTAAACGATTTTTTCATAATTCAATCATCTGAACCACTAAAAAACTTTGAAATATGTATTTATAATCAACAAAATCAAATAGTTTTTCAAAGTAATAATCAAAATATTAGTTGGGACGGCACTTTTCGTGGAAAAACGCAACCTCATGGTATGTATTTTTATCGTGTTCGTTACGAAGATTTTTCTGGAAATGTTGGTTTACAACAAAATGAATTTTTACTTATAAGAGAATAACACATGTTAGATAGAAGTATTGCTCCTAAAGTTTATAATTTTCAAGGTTTTCAAACACCTATTATCAATAAATATACATTGTCCAATGGAATATCTTGTTATGGAATTGATAATCATTCAATTAATTTGATTCGTTTGGATATTCGTATTTATGCAGGTTCAACATTTCAAAAGAAAATTTCGGTAGCACGTGCCTGTATCAATCTTTTGCAAGAAGGAACTTTGCATCATAGTGCAGAAGAAATTGCTGAAAAAATGGATTTTGCTGGTGCTTATTATTCTACATCTTCCGCAAGAGAATATGTGGGTATTACCATTTATTTTCCAAAAACAGCAACGGAATCTATCCTATTGTTACTTACCGAAATGTTGACAGAAGCAACTTTTCCAGAAGATAAAATTAATATCTTTAAACAAAAAATAAAAAATGAATTGGCTATCAAATTAGAAAAAAACGCTCATTTAGGATATTTCAAATTGATTGAATCTCTTTATGGAGAAAATCATCCTTATGGACAAATTGCCAATTTAAATAATGTTGATGCCTTTCTTCGTGAAGATATTGTAGATTTTTATAATCAATATTTTCATGCTGGAAATATTAAATTATTTTTCGCTGGAAATCTTGACGAATCGTTTTATAATACTATTAATCAACATTTTGAAAAAATACAAAAAAAAGATGTAACGCTTCCTATTTTGAATTACAAATCTTCGCTTTCTGCAAAAAAAATATATATCGAAAAGGAAAATGCTGTTCAGACAAGTATCTATATTGGTAAAAGAATTTTTACCTCAAACAATCCAAATTGGACAACTTGCAAACTGCTCAATATGGTTTTGGGAGGCTATTTTGGTTCCCGATTGATGAGCAATATAAGAGAAAGCAAAGGATTGGCATACAATATCTATTCTCGAATGACTCCAATGTTGTTCAGTGGATTGTTTTATGTTAGTGCTGATGTCAACAAAGAACAAGCAAACCTTGTGGTAGAAGAAATTTATGCCGAATTTTCTTCTTTACAAAACCAATTGATAACAGAAGAAGAACTTAATATAGTAAAAAATTATATTTATGGAAGTCGGCTTCGTTCTTTCGATGGCGTTTTCAATCAATTAGAGCAATACATAGAACTTGTTGATTTCCAAAGAGATGAATCTTATTGGCAACATAGTTTAAATATTATCCAAACAACAACAAGTCAAACTCTATACGAAATTGCTCAAACTTTCTTAAATAAAGAAGATTTTACAGAAATTATTGTTGGATAGTATTTGCAAATTTCCCATTAAAACATATAAATTTCGGCTGTCTTCGACAGGCTCAGACACCGAAAGAAAAAACTCATGAATTTTCGGCTGTCTTCGGCAGGCTCAACCTCCATTGATAAAAAAATATAAAAGCAACAACGTTGCAAAAAAAACTCCCCGCAAATTGCGGGGAGTTGCTTTAAAAAAACTAAAGTATCATGAAAAAATTCAACTATTCTTTTACAAACTTGGTGGTATAGTTGCCGACTTTTACAAAATACATTCCTTTTGACAAATTGGAAACATTGATTTGTAACAAGTTGGTTTCTTTATTTTCTACATTGATAAGCATACGACCGGTTATGTCAAATATTTGAACATTTCCTATGGCATTTTCGATATTTAACATTGTTTTGGCTGGGTTGGGATACAATGCTATTCCCATTGCATCTTCTCCCTCTTCTATAGACAATCCATTACAATCGTAAGTTCCTGTTGTTTCTATTTCACTGTCTGTTTCGCCGTAGTTAACCTTCCAATTTTTAGCCTTTGCATTGCCTGCATTAGTTGCCATAAATGCGGCTGCATTTTCATCGTCCTTATGTAACAATGGATAATAATAATTATTATCACCTCCTTGTGGTAAATAACACATTAACGAATCATATCCTTGGGTTGAGAATTTGGTTCCTACACTACTTAAATAATTCAAAGATGTACAACCCTCTATATTCAATGAGGTTAAATTACTATTTGAATCACAAGACAAGTGTATTAAATTTTTGAAGCCGTTTAGATTCAAAGTTGTTAGTTTAGTACCTTCGCAAATCAAGTTTTTTAAATTTGGACAACCACTGATATTTAAAGAGGCTATATTTTTAGTTTGTTTACATATTATGTCGTCTAACGTTGAACAACCACTTACATTCAAGGTTGTCATACTTGATATATCTTCTATTATAACCCATTGCAATGAAATATTATCTTTAGCTTCTAAAATTTTTACGGTTGCTGTTGGGTTATTGGTTTTATTTATAACTATACCTCGAACATATCCATAAATATTGACTATTTCATTTTCAGCTAAAATGCGTATTTCTTCTTCTTTTTTTCCAATTAATAACATTACCGTATCTATAGAACCACACACTATTCTTATTGGCATTTTTTGTTGTACAGTTATATTAAAACCAATATCAGTCCCTTTAGTAACAATTAGTTTAATACAATTTGACGTATTTACCATCAATGGACAATCATAAGCACCTGTTGTTTCTGTTATTTTCATTACATTTCCTTCTTCATCTAACGAATCATAAATGATTTTCCAGCCTTTGTTTATTGCATTTTGTGCAGTTGTTGCCATAAATATGGATTTATTTGCATCATCTATTATATTAACCAATGGAACAAAGTTTTTATCTTTGCCGTCTTCTTTATAATTCAATGAACACATTAAATCCTCATACGCTTGTGTTGTAAAGTTATTAGTATGACAGTTCAAAAGTGTCAATTCAATACAATCTGCTACATTTAAAGAAGTCAATTTGTTGTTACAACATATCAAGTTTAGCAATTCAATACAATTGCTTAGTTCTAAAGAGGTTAATTGATTATTTTCGCAATACAATTCAATTAACGCTGTATTTTTGCTTACATCTAAACTTGTTAATTGATTATCATAGCAAGATAATTCAGTTAACGCTGTATTTTTGCTTACATCTAAACTTGTTAATTGATTAGAAGAGCAATACAATCCAGTTAACGCTGTATTTTTGCTTACATCTAAACTTGTTAATTGATTAGAAGAGCATAGCAACCTCCGTAACACAGTATTTTTGGTTACATCTAAACTTGTTAATTGATTTTCATAACACCACAATTCAGTTAACGCTGTATTTTTGGTTACATCTAATGCACTTATATTGTTTCCGTAACAAAACAAAGCATATAATGCGATATTATTGCTTACATCTATTCCTGTAATTTTAGTTTTATTACTGTAACAATCAAACCTCTTTACATCACCGTAGATAGTCATAGTTTCGTCTCCGGCTTTACATTTAATCTGACCTGTCACTTTATTATCAGCAGTTATTATTGTTGTATCCCACTCACCGCTAACAATTCTAACAGGAATATTAGCAGAATCTGTTGCCAATCTGATAAAGATTAATGAATCTTTGGTAACTGTTAGCGTAATATAGCGGTCACTGTTTACTTGGACACAAGAATATGTTCCTGTTGTTGTGAGATCATCATTGTTATCTACATCTTTTACTTCCCAATTTTTTGCTGTAGCATTAGTAACATTACTTTTTTCAAAATTACTTTGTTCCGTAGAAGTATCACTCGTAATATAAATAGGATTAAAATATCCTTTTTTTTCTGGCGTTCTCATTGGTAAAGAGCACATTAAGCTATCGAACCCTTCGGTAGAGAAATTATTACCATAAGCCACCAATACACATAAATCTGGATTATTGCTGACATCTAATGAGGTTAATTGATTATTTTGGCAATACAAATGAGTTAACGCTGTATTTTTGCTTACATCTAAACTTGACATTTTATTACCATAGCAAGACAATTCAGTTAACGCTGTATGTTTGCTTAAATCTAAACTTGATATTTTAGTCTTACTGCAATTCAAATAAGTTAACGCTGTACAATTAGTAATATTTAACGATTTTAGAGAGTCATCTCTACAGATAATTTTCGTTAATGCTGTGTTTGTACTTGCATCTATTTCCAGTATATTGTGATTATTTCTTTCAATAGCAAGTGTTGTTACATCACCGTAAATTTCTATAGTCCCAGCATCCGAGGGAGAAATTGTAATTAGGCGTTGCTTTATACCTATTGTATCCCACCAAGCGACTAACGTTTCAGGTGCTTGGAATTGTATCTTCGTTGCATACGCATTTGCGGCTAATGAGATTTCAACCTTCGTCTGTTTCTTTACCGTAAGTGTTATTTTTTGTTTCATGTTTTGGGCTTGTGTTGCCCCACCAAATAATAGCATTCCTGCTACTATCATTCCTAAAATGCTCTTGCACCGAGGTGCTAATGTTCTGCGAATTTTTGTCATAATCATTATTATTTTTGTATTATTAAATTAATTTTATTAAAATTTCTACAAAAAAAATACAGATAGCCTCAAAAAAAGGTTATCTGTATAAGTTGTCGGTTTACAAAATTGTAAATTGTAAATAGAGGAATTTACCCCCCCCATGTAAACTGTTGATTTACAAGCAGTTATATCGTGGCATGTTTTTTTAACGTACCACTGCTTTATATCGTGTTGGTTATAAAAAAATCTATTATCTTCCACATTCTTAATTTTAATGAACATTTATTTCCCTTGGACTTTTGCAAAAAGTCACTTAAAAACTTTGCAAAAAATTCCACTTACAACTTTGCAAAAGTACAACTTTTTTTAATACAAATTTTTGTTTTAGAAAAATTTTTTTTTTTAAAGTCACTGTATTATTATTTTTTACGTGTCTTCGACAGGCTCAGACACCGAAAAAATCAGACACCGAAAAAAAACACATGAAATACGGAGGTTTCGGCAGGCTCAACCTCCGAAGATAAAAAAAATAAAAAAGCAACGACGTTGCCGATGTTGCTTTTGTTTAAAATCTTTTATTTTTAATAATAAACGATTTCTCGTTCTGTATATGATATATATTTTTGCTTTATTTTATCAAAAGTTAACATCGTTATCCAATCGTTACCATTGTAATGATAATCATATTTTATTGAAGTCAGGACACCATTTTTATTTTCATAAATTTCTATGAGATTGTTATATTTATCGTATTCATATTGAGAAATTATTTGTTTTTTGTCATCTAAAATGATGATTTTTTTTCCTTGAGATGTTTGCGAATATAACGATTGCTGTAACAATTTTCCCTCACCATCGAACAAAGATTTTGCAGAACAGCGATTATCTTCATAATTATATGTCCACTGCTTTTTCAATAGCGATTTTTCATTATACAAGCGAACTTGCGACAATAAGAATTGCTCATTATAAATCAATTCATATTTTTTAAGTTCATTGTCTTCTGCTAATTCACGTTCAACAAAAGAACCATCAGGAGCAAAAACACAATCGGAATAACCAATAAATCGCATCAATTTTCCCCGCTCATTATACAGAAAAACTTCTTGCCAACCAAAACCATTTTTTCCAACATACTGACAATTATCAAAGACAATATCACCTCTTTCATTGTATCGTTTGTTTTCTTTACGAACCACCTTTCCTTTTTCGTTTGTTTCTATCAATTTGATAAGCATTCCATTCAAATCATAAGTCATTTTTTCACAACTTATCAAAACATTTTCGTCATTGAACATTTGTTTTTCCAATAAATTAGAACGTTTATCATATTTACTAATATACTTATATTCAATATAATTATCTTTTATATAAAGAATATTTTCAATTTCATTTCCATTTTCATCAAAACGAAAAATTTCTCTTTCGTCAATCAAACCATCAACATCATATTTAATTTCTTCCAACAAATTGCCTTGTTTGTCAAAAGATTGATAAAAGTTATTACAACATATAACCTTTCCTTTTTGAGGGATATTATCAACAATAACACATTCGTACTCAGTTTGTTTTATTGTTTTAATTTGTTTTTGAGCCCAAATAGAGTTATTAGCTATAAATAAAATGAATATTAAAACAAATAAATATTTATACATATCTTTAGAAAAGTTAGGCTCGGCGTTGCCGAGCCTAATTGTTAATCACCTAATGTGGCCACCATTACTGCTTTAATGGTATGCATTCTATTTTCTGCCTCATCGAAAACGATAGAATTTTTCGATTCAAAAACATCTTCTGTAACTTCAATTCCGTTTAAACCAAATTGTTTGTGAACATCTCTACCTACTTGTGTTTCCAAATTGTGATATGCAGGCAAACAATGCATAAATTTACAATCAGGATTACCTGTCAATTTCATTGTTTCTTTATTCACTTGGAAAGGTTTTAACATATCAATACGTTCTTTCCAAACTTCAGCAGGCTCTCCCATAGAAACCCAAACATCTGTATATAAGAAATCACAACCTTTCACACCTTTTTCAACATTGTCAGTAACTGTTAATTTAGCCCCTGTTTCTTTAGCAATTTGTTTACAAGTATCAATCAATTCTTTACTTGGTTGTAATTTTTTAGGAGCAACAATTCTTACATCCATACCCATTTTTACACCACCAACCATCAAAGAATTTCCCATATTGAAACGAGCATCGCCTAAATAAGCAAAAGTTACTTCATTGAGAGGTTTGCTTACATGTTCACGCATTGTAAGAAAATCTGCCAAAATTTGAGTTGGGTGAAATTCGTTGGTCAATCCATTCCATACAGGAACACCAGCATATTGAGCCAATTCCTCAACAGTTGCTTGGTCAAAACCACGATATTCAATACCATCGTACATACGACCCAATACTCGAGCGGTATCTTTCATTGATTCTTTGATACCAATTTGAGAACCTGTAGGTCCTAAATAGGTTACATGAGCACCTTGGTCGTAAGCCGCTGTTTCAAAAGCACATCTTGTACGGGTTGATGTTTTTTCAAATATCAATGCGATATTTTTACCTTTCAATTTTGGTTGTTCTGTTCCAGCATATTTTGCCTTTTTAAGGTCTGCTGCTAAATCTAATAAAAATTGAATTTCTTTTGGAGAGAAGTCTAATAATTTCAAAAAACTTCTATTTCTGAGATTAAATGCCATAACTTTATATTTTATTGATTATATATTAAAAATAATTATTTACTTTACAATACGAGTTCCACATTGTGGATTATTCAATTGGGTGGCTTCTGTTATGATACATTCTTTTCCACCATTTTTAACAAAATAAATAGCCGCTCTTACCTTTGGAGCCATAGAACCTTCCGCAAATTGTTTTTCTGCCAAATACTTTTCCGCTTCTGCAATGGTTATAACATCTAAAGCCTTTTCATCTGGTTTTCTAAAATTGATATATACTTTTGGAACATCTGTCAAAATATAAAACTCATCGGCATTTACTTTTACCGCCATCAATGCAGAAGCTAAATCTTTATCAATAACAGCCTCCACTCCATGTATATAACCTTGTTTATCTTTAATAACAGGAATACCTCCACCTCCAACGGTAACAACAATATTTCCTTCTTTTGCCAATGATTCAACAATTTCTACATTCATAATGCCTATCGGCTGTGGAGAAGCCACAACTCTACGCCAACCATTACCTTTTGGGTCTTCTTTGAATTGTGTTCCTGGATTTTGTTCTATAAATGCTTTCATATCTTTCAATTTATAGTATGGTCCTACAGGTTTTGTTGGATTTTTAAACAATGCATCTTTTTCATCTACAAGCACTTGTGTAATAACACTCACTACATTACGTTCTTGATGATGCCTATAAAGCGTATTTCGTAATCCTTGTTCTATCAAATAACCGATAGAACCTTGCGTTTCTGAAACACAAAAATCCAAAGGCATCGCCAATACATTGGTTACACGTGCCGCAATTTCGTGTTGCAACATCACATTTCCCACTTGAGGACCATTGCCATGACCAATAATAAGATTATATCCTCTTTCTATTAATGGAAGTATTGATTCACAAGTTGTAGTTACATTTTCAATTTGTTCTTGATATGTACCTTTTTGTCCACTTCTCAATAATGCATTGCCTCCAAAGGCTACAACTGCTATTTTTGCCATAAACTATAAATTACATAAAAATGAATGCAAAGGTATAATTTTTTTTCGTTTCTTAAACCTCATTTTTCTAAAAAAAAAATCGGGGTAAGAAGACTCGAACTTCCGACCCCTTGCACCCCATGCAAGTGCGCTAGCCAACTGCGCCACACCCCGATTTTTTATGTTGCAAAATTACAATATTTATCCTTACCAAAATAGATTATTCTAATTTTTTTTTTTTTACACAAAAAAAAATTTCATACAAACCTCTAATAATCTGAAGATTATAACACAAAAAACATTTATATTTTTATTGTATAAATAAAAAAATAGGAGAACCTAATGGTTCTCCTTAATTAATTTTACCAAAATAAAAAAGTTAAATATTAGATTTCCCAAGTGTCACCACTATTCAATAAGTCGTCAACACATTGGATTTTTGATTCTGCTTTTGCTTTTGCGATTTGATTTTCTACCAATTGGTCGTATGTAGGAGCGTCAACAGAACGAATCACACCTAATGCAATCGGAAATTCTGGCAAACTCATTTGTGCTAACATAAGATGTAACCCAGGGTCTTTTTGATACATATCATGTACCAAAATATCTTTTTCAGTAATACCATTTTGACCAATGGTAACAACTTCTAAACCTTTAGCACCAAGAACAATACCTTTATCTCTATTTTTACCAAATATCATTGGTTCTCCATGTTTGAGTATCAATTGTCTATCGGCAGCATGTTCTCTATTGGTGATAGTTTCGTGAGCACCATCGTTGAAAATAACACAATTTTGTAAAAATTCTACCACAGAAGTTCCATCATGCTTTGCAGCTTCAAACATTACATCTTGCATCAATTTCAAGTTGTTGTCCACCACGCGAGCAAAAAATGTACCATTAGCCCCCAATACTATTTGTCCTGGAATAAATGGTTGTTCTATAGTTCCTTGTGGAGATGTTTTTGTAATTTTTCCAAAAGGAGTTGTAGGAGAATATTGACCTTTAGTCAAACCATATATTTGGTTGTTGAATATCATAATATTCAAATCTACATTTCTACGAACTGTATGTATAAAATGATTTCCTCCGATAGCCATAGAATCGCCATCACCAGAAATCACCCATACGCTCAATTGTCTATTGTTAACTCTAACTCCTGTTGCAATAGGATTCGGTCTTCCGTGAATACCATGAAAACCATAAGTATTTACATAGTAAGGAAAACGAGAAGCACAACCTATTCCTGAAATTAGACAGAAGTTCTCTTTTTTGTATCCTATTTTAGGAAAAATATTTTCTAATGATGCCAAAATAGCATGTGAACCACATCCTGGACACCATTTAACCATTTGATCACTTGCAAAATCTGCTTTTGTCAATTCAACATTCGATCTTTCTATTGCTTCGTAACTCATAGCCTATTTGATAATTTGGTTGAACTTTTCTGTTAATTCTTGTGTAGTAAATGGAAGTCCTTGATACTTATTGTATTGTTCATAAGTATATTGAGGATATGTCATGCGTAAATAATTTACGAATTGACCATTATTAAGCTCACATACTACAATTTTTTTGAAGTTTTTGAAAATCTCAGGAGTATTTTTTGGAAGCGGTGATATATATTTAAAATGTGCCAAACTTACCTTATGACCTTGTGCTTGCATTGCTTTGACAGCCATCAAAGTTTGTCCAAATGTACCACCCCAACTTACAACCAATAAATCGCCTTCTTTTTCACCAATAACTTCTTGTTCTGGAATAAAATCAGCAACTTTTTCTACTTTTTTTCTACGATAATCTACCATTTTTTCGTGGTTGAGAGGGTCAGTAGAAACAGCACCTTTTACATCCGTTTTTTCCAAACCACCAATACGATGTCTTAAGCCTTCTGTTCCTGGTAATGCCCATTGTCTAACAAAAGTTTTTTCATCTCTACGATAAGGAGCATAATCAGGGTCGTTAGGTTTTGCAATTGGAGGAGTAATTACTGGCATATCCGCCATTTTTGGGATACGGAATATTTCAGAACCATTACCCAAAGAACCATCTGACAACATAATTACAGGAGTCATGTGTTCCATAGCCAATTTTGCTGCTGTAAATGCAGTATAGAAACAATCACTTGGAGATATAGACGATATAACGATACAAGGACATTCTCCATTACGTCCAAATAAGGCTTGATTCAAATCGCTTTGTTCGGATTTGGTAGGAAGACCTGTAGAAGGACCACCTCTTTGAACATCAATCACGACTATTGGCAATTCTGTCATTACTGCTAATCCCAAGGCTTCTGATTTCAAAGATAAACCAGGACCAGAAGTACTTGTTACTGCCATTGCACCTGAAAATGCAGCACCTATTGTAGAACAAATACCCGCAATTTCATCTTCACATTGCATTACTTTGGCGTTCAAAGATTTATGTTTTGCCAATTCTATCATAATATCTGTAGCGGGAGTAATAGGATAAGAACCTAAAAATAATGGTCTTCCTGATTTTTCAGATGCTGCCAGTAACCCCCAAGCGGTCGCTACGTTTCCTGAAATATTACGATAACGCCCTTTTTCCAAA
The DNA here is from genome assembly GCA_045534635.1 of Bacteroidales bacterium. Classification (GTDB taxonomy): domain Bacteria; phylum Bacteroidota; class Bacteroidia; order Bacteroidales; family WCHB1-69; genus UBA1205. Next base: position 45,885 of record JAZSKB010000032.1, on the reverse strand, counting down.
GAAGCAGTTTGTACATGATAACGAGATTCTACTATTTCTGCGGATTCTGCATATATGTAACCGGCTTTCAATACTTCTATATTAACCTTTGCTAAATCTGGTTTATTTTTGAATTTTGCTTCTAAAGATTTGCTGATAGTTTCAAGATTTCTATCAAAAATAAAAGAAACAATACCCAAAGCGAACATATTTTTTGTACGTTCTGCCGATTTCATATCTAATCCAAACTCTTGTCCAATACGTTTGGAACTTGATGATATTGGAGCAGTAACCACATGATAACTTGATAAAGAACCATCTAACAACGGATTTTCGGTATAACCTGCTTTTTCCATTGCTTTAGGTTCAAACGTGTCAACATCAACGATAATAGTACCACCGATAGCAGCCCATTTTAGATTTGCTTTCAATGAAGCAGGATTCATCGCTACTAAAACATCACAATTATCACCTACTGTTCGAATTTCTTTTCCGATATGAACCTGAAAACCAGAAACTCCTGCTACTGTATTGTGCGGTGCTCGAATTTCTGCAGGATAATCGGGAAATGTCGCTAAATCATTGCCATTCAAGGCAGATGCGTCTGAAAACAGAGTTCCTGTCAACTGCATACCATCTCCAGAATCTCCTACAAATTTCACAACAACGCTTTCTTTGTCAACAAATTTCAAATTGTCCTTTGTCATAACTTATTATTACTATTTTAATTAATATTCCATCATCATTTAGAACGGATATGCAAAAGTATAGTTTTTTAGCACACCAAAACTATTTTTTTGAAAAAAAATAAAACTCTTATTTTCTGTTAATTAGCATTTATTTTTACCGATTTTGCCTATTCTTAGAGCAATTATTACTATTAAAAAATCATCATTTTGGCATTCTTTTTCACAAAAAAATGATACTTTTGCAAATAAGTACGATAAATATTTGTTGTTTATAATTTTTTAATAAAAGATGATAAAGTTAGTTTGTGTTATTTGTTTTGTAACAATTAGTATTTCTTTATTGGTCAATTTCTTGTTTTTAAAATACACAGGAAATAAATTTGCCAAAAACTTGCCTCAAAATATTGTTCGTTGGGAAGTTCTCCATAAACCTGCCATTGGTGGCATATCATTTCTTTGCGGACCGATGATATCCCTACTTGCAATATCTTTATTTATACCTCATTATTATATTGATACAAAACAAATTACAAGTATTATACTTTGTTTATTGATTTGTTTTTCATTGGGAATTTACGACGACAGACACAATGCCTCTGTTGCAATAAAATTCACACTACAAATTTTGATTGCTATTATTTTAATTTCAGCAGATATTTATATAAAAATCACACACAATTTTTGGATAAATTCTGCATTAACAATAATTTGGGTATCAGGACTTATCAATTCTATAAACATGCTGGACAATATGGATGGCGTTACCGCTATAGTCTCACTATTTATTTTAATAGGAATTTTGACATTAGGTTTGCTTACTCAAAAAATTAGCATAGTAAATCAAATGATACTTTTAGGTGTTATTTGTTCTATTATCGTTTTTTTGCCATACAATATTTACCCTTCTAAAATGTATATGGGAGATACGGGTAGTTTACAATTAGGCTGTTTGTTAGCAATTTTCAGCATGATTTATATATGGAATCCTATATTGTACAACACCGATATAAATCTCACAATATCTGTTCGACATATTTTATGTACAATTCTAATTTTTATTATACCTCTTTGTGATACTTTAACCGTATTTACAAAACGAATTAGCAAAGGGAAATCTCCATTTATAGGAGATAAAGGACATACTACACATCATTTAGTATATGCAGGCGTGCCACAATTTTGGGTTCCTATTATTTATGCAATTATCACCATTGTTGGTATTTGTTTGGCTTTAGCGTTGATTTATTGGCATCCTTTCAACAATATTATATTAATGATTATATCTGCATTATATTGTATAATTGTTTTTTCAGTATTATTTTATATTTCACTACAAAACACAGATAAAGAATGAAAACAAAATTATGGAAATGGATAGGTTTATGCATCGGCAGTTGCATATTTGTCGGAATTTTAACATTATTAGTATCTCAAAATACCATTGAAAAACCTGTAGATAATGATTATCAACAAGCATTTCAAAATGCGTATCGTCTTTATTCTCCACCGATTCCAGAAAAACTTACTTTTTGCGGAGAAAATGTACCTTTAGACAATTACGATGTTCGCGAAGCACTTGACAGAGAACTATTGGTAAATACTTATTGGCAATCTAATTTAATTTTACTTTGCAAAAGAGCATATCGCTATTTTCCTATCATAGAACCTATTCTACAAGAAAACAATATTCCTGACGATATGAAATATTTAGCCGTTATAGAAAGTGGACTTATGAATGTAGTTTCACCAGCAAAAGCCGCAGGTTTTTGGCAATTTATGAAAGAAACAGGTATTGCTTATGGTTTAGAAATCAATGATGAAGTTGACCAAAGATATGACCTTTCTTTAGCAACAAAAGCCGCTTGTACTTACTTAAAAAAATCATATCAACAACATTCTTCTTGGGCTGCTGCTGCCGCTGCTTACAATATGGGCGATGGCGGTTACAAAAGAGCAGTTTCTACTCAAAAAAACAACAATTACTGGGATTTACAACTAAACAATGAAACAGCACGTTATGTTTATCGAATATTGGCTATAAAAATTATTTTCAACGATTTACAACGTTATGGGATACATCTACGATTAACCGATTTATATCAACCGATTCCTACCGATTATGTTACTATTAATACTCCTATTACAAATTGGGTTGATTTCGCTTTACAACATAATATTTCGTACAAACAACTTGTAAATTTCAATCCATGGATTCGCTCTTTTAAATTGACAAATAAATTAGGAAAAACTTACCAAATCGCCATTCCTAAAAAGGAATATCTCAACTATACAGAACAAAGAAAAAATATTGATAAACAATCACTTATAAAAGATTTATAAACAATATTTTCTCACAATTATCAATATCTATCGTTGTTTATTACATTTTTTGCAACAAATAGAACATTGTTGAACGAAAAATGTTACCTTTGCAGTTATGCAAGAATATTCATCTAAATTGTTAGAAAATACTGTTAATCAAATTGCTAAACTTCCTGGAATAGGAAAACGAACAGCAATTCGACTCGCATTACATCTATTAAAACAATCAAAAGAAGAAGTTGCATTGTTTACTTCTGCAATTGATGAATTGAAAAATAATATCCATTTTTGCAAACACTGTTTCAATATTTCAGATGCAGAAATTTGCGAAATATGTGCCAATCCTTCTCGAGATAAATCTTTAGTATGTGTCGTTCAAGATATTAGAGATGTAATAGCAATAGAAAGTACATTGGCATATAAAGGAGTATATCATATTTTAGGAGGAGTTATCGACCCACTCAATGGTATCAATGTTACTGATTTAAATATCAATACACTAATCGAACGCCCTCTTAAAGACAATATTAATGAAATATTTATGGCTCTACCTGCCACCACAGAAGGCGACACAACAGCATATTACATTTGCAAACATATCAAAAATCGTTATCCCGATATAAAAATCACCACAATTGCAAGAGGAATTGCCGTTGGGAATGAATTAGAAAATACAGACGAAATAACCCTTATTCGTTCTATATTACATAGAGTAGATTTTGACACAAACATAAGATAATGATAAACAATTTATTACATCAAGCCAATACATTATTTTCTCAATCCATCATTATTACATTCGTTGTTATTATGCTTATGATGTTGATAGAGTATATTAATGTAAAAACAGAAGGGAAATGGCTTTTTGTTGTAAAACAAAAACATTATTTACAAATACTATTAGCCGCCTTTTTGGGGTGGATTCCGGGTTGTGTTGGTATATTTGCAATAGTTTCTCTTTACTCTCATCACATGCTTACTTTTGGAGCATTATTTGCCGCTGCCGTTGCTTCTTTTGGTGACGAAGCATTTTTTATGATGTCTTTTGCTCCAAAGAATACGGCAATATTGTCTCTAATATTACTTTCTATTGCTATTGTTGGTGGATATGCTATTGATGCTATTATCGGTAAAAAATCTTTAAAATCAAATACCAATTCCCCTATTGTTCATTTTGATATTCATCAAGAAAATTGTAAAACACATTCACATACTCACTCGTACGAAAAACACAGCCCTAAATTTCATTTATACCGACTCGGAATAATAACGCTTATTGTTTTTTTCATTATTGGAATTACAACTGGCTGGTTAGGACACGAACATTCTTTTTGCAATGCTTTTTCTCATCCACACTCTCATCACAATCATTGGTCGGGAGAAAAAATTATATTTCTAACTATAAGCGTATTAACATTAATCGTTTTGATATTTTCTGGACAACATTTCTTTGAAAAACATTTATTGAATCACGTTGTAAAAAAACATTTTCTAAAAATATTTGCATGGACTATTGGCATTTTAATTTCACTTGCCGCAATAGAATATTTTATTGATTTAGAAAATGTTATGTACAACAATTATGGTCCATACATTTTATTATTAATAGCAATCCTTATTGGCATTATCCCTGAATCGGGACCACATCTAATCATTTTCTTTTTATTTTTAGATGGACTTATTCCATTTTCAACATTAATCGCCAATTCTATCGTTCAAGAAGGACACGGGGGATTGCCACTTTTGGCAGAACGTCCAAAAGATTTTATGTATTTGAAAATCATCAAAATAGTTTTAGCATTTATTATTGGAATTTTTGGAATAATTTTATAATATTATGGTACGTTTAGCAAAAGAAATGACAATACAAGAACGTGAAAACGTTGCAAATGGGAACGGGAAACTCTATTCACGACATTTATTTTTTCCTGAAGAAATGCACAATAAAATGAAAATGTGTGCTCATATTGTACTACCTAAAGGAAACAATATTGGCTATCACGCTCATAGCGAAGATGCTGAATTATATTGTATCTTGCGAGGTGAAGCAACTGTTGTTGAAGATGGAAAAACTTACATTTTACACGCTGGAGATGCTGTTTTTACTTCTCAAGGAAGTGCTCATTCTATTAGCAACAACAGCGAAAATGACGTTGAATTTTTTGCATTTATTTTAAATTAATTATAAAAACATTGATAAACAGATAAATAAAAATGAAATTATTTAACCCTCAAACAATTAAAGGAGATATTTTTGGCGGAATTACCGCTGGAATAGTTGCACTTCCATTAGCATTAGCATTTGGTATTCAAGCATTTGGAGGAATCGACCACCCTAATGCAAGTGCAATTGGTGCTTTAGCAGGATTAGTTGGTGCTACAATGTTAGGTTTTTTCGCTGCTCTTTTTGGCGGAACACATTCTCAAATTAGCGGACCTACTGGACCTATGACTGTCATTTCGGCAAGTCTCATTTCTGGGATATGGGTAGCAACAAGTGGTAATTTATCACAAGTTTTACTTTCCATGTGTTTGGCTGGAATATTCTGTGGTTTATTTCAAATTATATTTGGAATACTAAAAATTGGAAAATATGTAAGATATATTCCATACCCTGTACTATCTGGATTTATGACAGGTATTGGTATCATCATTATATTACAACAAATATATCCTCTTATAGGTTTAAAATCACCTATTTTGGTTATTGATATGGTATTGCAATTCCCTGAAAAGATTGTTTCTGATGGTTTTTCTCTCATAGCCTTAGGAATTGGAATAGGCACCATTGCTATAATATATCTTTTCCCTTTGATAACAAAAAAAATACCATCAACATTGGTAGCACTTATTGTAATGACTATCATTTCTCTTTTTGTAGATTTTCCAGACAAACTTACAATTGGGAAAATTCCAACAGGATTTCCAATGCCTTTTTTTATTAAAGATGGTATATATTTAACAGGAATTGATTGGGGAATGCTTTTAAAAGCGACTATCATTCCTGGAATTACTTTGGCTGGATTAGGTTCTATTGATACCCTTTTAACTTCTGTTGCCGCCGACAATATCACAAAAACCAAACACAATAGCAACAAAGAACTTATTGGACAAGGTATTGGAAATATTATTGCTGGTTTATTTTGTGGACTTGCTGGTGCAGGAGCCACTATGCGTACAGTTGTAAATGTAAAAAGTGGTGGTCGCACTCAACTTTCTGGAATGACACATTCCATATTGTTACTTGCTATTTTACTTGGATTAGGTAGTATTGTTCAATATGTTCCTCTTTCTGTTTTGGCTGGTATTCTTATCAGCGTTGGCATTGGAATTATTGATTTTAAAGGACTTAAAGACTTATTACATATTCCTAGAGCCGATGCTTTTGTTTTGATAATTGTTCTTTTAATGACTGTTTTTGTTGACTTGCTCACTGCTGTCGGCATTGGTATGGTTATTGCTTGTGTTTTATTTATGAAACGTGCCAGCGATTTAGTGGAAGGAAGTTATTCTTCCAGTGAAATCACTCAATTTGACAAAGAATCTCCTTGGGCTGATGAATCTGGATTAACTCCTGCTATCAAATCTTCTATTTATATACAACGTCTCAATGGACCTATTTTCTTCGGTTCTATTACTCGTTTCCAAGAAGTAATGCACGATGTACCTGACAACGTAAAAGTGGTGATTATCAGAATGAAATTAGTAAATTTTATGGATCAATCAGGATTATATGCTATGGAAACTGCAATTAAAGATTTACAAGCAAAAGGCATACGCGTTATGATGACTATCATTCAACCTCAACCATTGTATATGTTACAAACAATGAATGTTATTCCTAATCTCGTAAAAACGGAAGATACTTTCGACACTTTTGAATTATGCACAAAAGCATTAAAAGATATGTCAGAAAAAGGTGAATTGTAAACAAATTGTTAACATTTTATTAAATATCAAATAAAGTATGTTGACTCAACATACTTTATTTTTTTTACTATAAATCAATTTATTACGCAATATCATTTCATCTATCGTTTTTGCTATGTTAAATTAGCATTAACAGAAAATTAAATTTAGATTAAGTTAAAATTAAATTTGTATTAAATTAGATATAAATATGTAATTTATATCATAAAAAATTGTTACTTTGCAAAACTAAAAACAAATAATAAAAAAAATATGACAACATCAGAAATTATCATTTTCATCATTCAGTTGTTAGGTTCATTAGCACTATTTCTATTTGGTATGACCTACATGAGCGAAGCCTTGCAACGTTTGGCAGGAGAAAAACTTCGTAGTATTTTAGCAAAGTTTACCTCAAACCGAATTAAAGCAATTCTTACAGGAACACTTGTTACTTCTGCAATTCAATCTTCTTCTGCTACAACGGTAATGGTTGTTAGTTTCGTAAATGCAGGATTACTTAAATTATCCAATGCTATTGGCGTGATAATGGGTGCCAATATCGGAACGACTATCACTGGTTGGATTATTGCATTTTTAGGTATCAAATACGATATTCCTTCTATTCCAATTATTGGATTAGGATTTATTTTTATGTTGTTCAAAAATAAAAAGACTAAAAACTTAGGAGAATTTTTAGTTGGATTTGGATTATTATTTTTAGGACTTACATTTTTAAAAGAAACTATTGGAGCAATTGACTTCGCAAACAACGCAACTATTCTTAGTTTATTTAGCAATGTTGGTATTGTTGAAGGCAACCACATCGGTTATGCATATATTCTTTTCTTTGTACTAATAGGTACTATCCTAACCATAATATTACAATCTTCAAGTGCAATGATGGCATTAACTATGCTATTGTGTGCTCAAGGGGCAATACCTTCAAACATTGCCTTTGAAGTTGCTGTTGCATTAGTTTTAGGAGAAAATATTGGAACGACTATCACTGCAAATCTCGCAGCTTTTGTTGGCAATTCTTCTGCTAAACGTGCGGCTCGCTCTCATTTAATATTCAATGTTATTGGGGTTTTATGGATACTTTTTGTATTTAGACCTTTTGTTTTTGGTGTAGATTATGTTGCTACTGCTATGGAAGGGGTTTCTCCATATACTTCTAACGCTGCTATTCCTATTGCTCTTTCTTTATTCCACACATTTTTCAACATTATCAACACATCTGTTTTAGCATGGTTTATTCCTCAAATTGAAAAACTAAGTAGCCTTTTGGTTAAAAATACAAAAGAGGAAGATGATGAAATTTTCAAATTGACATACATCAATGCTGGAATTATGAGAACTGGAGAATTAGAATTAGAATCTGCTAAAAAAGAAATTCAAGTTTTTGCTAAAAGAATTTCTCGTATGTTCGATTTTATTCCTCAATTGTTAGAAATAAAAGATACTAAAAAATATCACGATTTATTAAAAAGAACTGAACATTACGAAGATATTGCTGATAAAATGGAATTTGAAATTGCCAATTATCTAACAAAAATATCTAACGATGGATTGGGTAGCGAAAGTGCTATGAGAATCGGAGGAATGCTCAGAATTGTTGACAATTTGGAAAGTATCGGAGACCAAAATTTCCAGTTAGCAAAAATGATTTACAATAAAAACGAACAAAATATATCGTTTACGCCTGAAATGCAAAACAATCTTTCCAAAATGTTCAACTTGGTAAAAGAATCTATCAACATTATGGAAAATAATTTGCAAAAAAATTATGTCGATGTTGAAATCGAAGATGCTTTAAAGAAAGAAATCGAAATCAACGAATACCGTAATATACTAAGAAACAATCATATAGACAATTTAGAAAACAAAACTTACAATTACCAAACTGGTATTATCTATAGTGGTATGTATGCTTTGTTAGAAAAAATTGGTGACCATACTATCAATATTTCGGAAGCTCTTGTAAATGCAAAACATACGAAAGACAATAGTATCACCTCTTCAACTATTTCGACAACAGATATTGATTAATTTTATATAACAAATTCAGAACAATGAATATTGGTATTTTTTGTGGCTCCCGTTTAGGGAGTCATTCTCAATATGCGGAAGATGCCAAAATATTGGCTCAATTAATGACTCAACAACAACACCAACTCATTTACGGCGGAGGAAGTGTTGGGTTAATGGGTATTCTTGCCGACGAAATGATTAAATATGGAGGGAAAGTGATTGGCGTTTTACCTCGTTTTTTCAACGCTGAAGCCGTGGGACATAATCAAATTTCTGAAATGATTCTTGTTGACAATATGAGCGAACGAAAAATGAAAATGGCTTCCATTTCTGAGGCTTTCATTGCCTTACCCGGGGGGTTCGGAACTTTAGATGAACTTTTTGAAATGCTTACCCTTTCTCAATTGCAAATACATGAAAAACCTGTCGGTTTGTTGAATACGAACAATTTCTTTGAACCGCTTATTCTGCAATTGAAAAAAATGGTTTCCGATGGTTTTCTTTTTGATAAACATTATAATATGCTTATCATTGATTCTTCTCCTCTTAAACTATTAGACAGAATACAAAATTTTCAATACCAACAAGATAACGATTGGATTAACAAAATAAAAAATAAATAATCTATTGCTTATGAAAAAAAACATTTTATTTGTAATTTTGTTTTCTTTTATCTTTACGGCTTGTAAATACAAACCACAAAACGGGGATTTGTTATTTGTCGTTGCCGAATCTTCCGATTTTGAAAATGCAATTACTGAATCTACCGCTTGGAATGATTCCATAAAATTTGCTCACGTGGCTATATTGGCTGTTAAAAACGAAGAACCTTATATTATTGAAGCCTCTACAAAAAAAGGCGTTACCAAAACTAAATGGGAAGATTTTCTACAATCTGCTCCAAAAATTAACGGAAAACCAGGGATTGTTGCCATGCGAATAAAGAAAGAATATGATGCTTCTAAGGCTATAAAACTCGCTGAACATCATTATGGTGAACCTTACGATTGGACATATTTTCCCAATAATGAAAAAATGTACTGCTCCGAATTGGTTTATGTATCTTATCTTGACAACGAAAATAATCCTTTATTTACAGCAAAACCTATGAATTTCCGTGATAAAAATGGAGTTATTCCTACTTTTTGGACTACATTGTTTGAACAACTTGGAGAACCTATACCTCAAGGAATCATTGGAACAAATCCTAATGACATGGCTAAAGACTCAATCCTAACAGAAGTCTTTCGCTTTTTTTGATTTTTCTATTCTTCCTCGCTGTAATAAACCTTATAGTATTTACCTCGTTCATCTATTCCCTGCTCTATATGGTCGCGGTTTCCGTCAATGATAATTTGGATTTTGCGGTCGAGACGGATGACTCGCTTATATGAGCGTTGTTGCTTTTTGAAAGCCTTTCACCCTCTTGGCTCAAGTAACCACGCATATTATATGGGGTTATCTCACCAGTTTGTATGCCTTTGTAAAAGCTTATTATGTGTGGATTAGTATCGCTTACAATCCATTTTCCACGCACAATGGTGTTCAACCCTACAACGCCTGTCCCAAAAAACGGCTCAACCCAATTGGTGTTGGACAGATCCAGGCCAGATTGAAGGATTATGTCGTTAATCCACGGCACAAGCTTGGTCTTTATGCCTTGCGATTTGATTGCGGGAACAATTACAGACATAATCGTTTATTTTAGTTTGTTCAACTTGTTAGACTGCCGGTTTCAAGGAAGCTCTTGTATGTGCTGACTTCTTTACGAAGAAGTTGAATGAATTTTTGTGGTGTCATAATAGTTCTTAATTGGTAAATCCATATTTCTTTTCGCGTTTTTCAAATGCTTCTTGGCCACCTTCTAGAAGTTCGCAGACATGTTCTCTTATGCCTTGTGACGGTAAAATGGAATCTTTTTCTTCTTTATATTTATCATCACGCATTTTAGAGTTTTCAAGGCTACCATTAACGTATTGGAACCTGATTCCATTATCGTTCAAATTCTTGCTACCATGCTGATTTGCAACAATGACATTTTCAGAATCTGCACTCACAACTACATTGGGATTATGTGTTACCAATATAATTTGACGTGTTTGCTTTTTGTCCTTGATATATTGAACTAATTCATTGTAAATTGCACGATTATCAAGACTATCCTCTGGTTGGTCAATGAGGATGGGACACTCTCGCGTATCAAACTCTAACAACAGTTTTAGAATTACGAATGCCTTTTTGCCAGGTGACATTTCATTGAAATAATCTTTCTGATAAGTCAATTCAAAGGAATACTCGTACCAATTTCTTGTAAGAAATTCAGCGAGTACATTTTGAGCAGTATTCCAGTTTTTAAAGTCAATATTATCCTGCAAAGCATCTTCCACAAAGGCTTTTACTACTTCCTTTGTTTTTCCCACATAATTATCTTTCACACACCAAACGTAATCTTGTCTTTCGCTTCCTCTTAAATTAAACCGCTGTTTAAGAAATTCAAGCATATCATCAGATTGGCATTTGATTTTTGTGGATATTTTTACATTATCATGCGATATTTTTAATTGTGCTTGTAGTTCATTTGCTTTTAATTGATATTTAAGGTGTTCTGACACAATTGTATCAATCATTTTTCCTTTACGTTCTGTCGCAGTAGTTACTTTTTTCTCAATTTCAATTATTTTCTGCAACCTTTCATTTTCTTCTTTCAGTTTGCTTTGAATGTCCGCAAGTTCTTTATTATTGTCGTAATGAGCCTTCCCTTTCTTAACTATTTCAGAGTTTTCTAGTTCTGTTTTGCTTGTAGAGTTTTTCGCAATTTTATCTTTTATCTCTCTGATAAAAACTTCTAATTGCCCATTCCATTGTTGTGATACCTGTGTTTTCAACTGTTCGTAAGAGTTGGTAACACTATTTTTCAAATTTTCAGACAGATTGTCAAAATGATAAACGAAATCATCACTAAAAAGCGAACGCTCTTTGAGTGAGTTTAATAACTGAATATCATTATTGTCCGATTCGATAGAATGTTGAATGTCTCCGATTTCTTTTAGATATTTTTGATATTCTTCTATTTCATTCGTTGTGATTTCTGTGTTTTCCGATAAGACCTTTATTTTTTGATTTAGTCTGTTGATTTCGCCTTCAACACCTTTTTTGTCTCCTTTTTCTTTGAGTTGGGATTGCAACTCTTTCAATTCTTTCTGTAATTGGAATGCTTCAAGAATATTTTTACTGAGTGTTTTCTCAATTTCTTTATTGTCATTGTTGTATTTTCTTAGAATCTTATTTTCATCTTTGTTGCTGATGATTTTTTCAATTAGTTCGTCTAACTCTCTATTCTCATTTTTTGCAATTGCGTGCATATAATTTTGAGGAAGAAATTGAATGTATCGGGATGTCTCTCCTCCCAAATCATCTTTCCATTTTATAGAAACTCCACCTATATGATTCTTTATGAAGTCCTCTTCTTTTTCATCCAAATCGATTTTGTCATCTATTTTTTTTGCAATTGACTTGAGTAAAGTGGATTTGCCCGTTGAACGCCCTCCTATAATTGTGTTAAGATTTTCATTCAGATAAATGGTATTATTCCAAAACTCTTTTTCCCGTAATGTTACGGAATCAATGACTTGGTAACCTTTTTTGTCATCAGGTTTGTTTTGTTGAATCCTTATTCTTTCTTCAGGTTCAAATAATATTTGCTTTAAGCCATTGAAGGTTAAATCGGCTTTTATCCAAGTGTATTTTGAGCCAATTTGGTCAATTGAATGGGCATCGCTACTTTGTAGAAGTGGTTTATTGTGTTGTAACCAAAAAGTCCTATCATCATCTATATTTTGTTGGCTGTCAGATGAATGAATTAGTAGATGACATTTGTTCGCTAATTGCTCATATTGTGTACTTGTTCTTCCATTCCCATGCCCACGGGATAAAAACCCCAACAAATATTTACCTTGCAGGTTTAGTGATGGTTCCTCTAATTTCTTTTTTAAATGTTCAAATTCAATAGTAGCATTTGTAAAATCATCATTGCACAATGCGACGGCTTTCTTTTCATTACCACTAACTTTAGCAGTCAAGTTACCAAGAAAAGTTTGTATTATATTCTTATCTATTGTATTATCAAAAACCACATGAATATCACAACATTGATCTTCTTTATTTTGATAAGTTAATCGCAACTCCAAATTTAAGAATACAACAATGTCTTTTTTTTCTAATTCTTCTTTGAGTATATAATCGTTTTCAGAGAAATTAAAATAATTAGTCAATCCGATGGCAGATATATTAGAATTAACTATTTGATTGATAAAATCATCATTTGTAATTTCACCAAAATTATTGTTTAAATGTGAACTTGCTGTATGTACATGCAAATCCCATTTTCTCCATTCTGAACCTCTTGTGTTTTTATTACTCATAATTATCCTATTTTTATCATTTTTGTTCAGCTCTTCGCTTGATAGTTTCACTTTATTATTTTTATTTACACTGCAAAGATACAACATTTTTTCGTCATTCCCGATATTTTTACTAAAAATATCCTTGAAAATCAAATATTTTTGTAATTTTGCAGTGCAAAACATTCAAGATGAATCAAGGTAGCACAAATTATCAAACAAGCCACACCATCATCAATGGCGACAGCCAAACGCTCTTGCGACTTACCTTCTGTGTAATCTTCTCCACAAGGCAAGTTTGATATAAATTGCGGATAATTATTTTGCTTCATATTTCTAAATATTTTTTTTCATTGTATTTTCACAATGTTATTATTCGTATTAGTTACTTCTTTTTGTTTTAATTAGACCTAAAAAAATCAAATTCATTATTTTACATATTCCGAATGCAAAGATACAATAAAAATTTTGTTATTTTACTTTTTGCCGCTAAAATAAAATAAGACTAATCGTTATTTTACTTTTTGCCACTAAAATAAAATAAGATTAATCGTTATTTTACTTTTTTCTATGTTGAAATAAAAGCCTTGTCGTTGATAGCGACCTGCAACTTCGTAATCTTCAAATCCCGATTACGAACATTCACCTCTCTGATACAGTCGCCTAAACGTTTATATTTCATTATTCTTCCTGTTTTTTAATATACCCACGAGTTACTTTGTTGATGGCGATTTCTTCCAGATACCCCTGCTGCACCAAATCGGAGAGATCTTTTCTTGCTGTCATCGAAGAAACAGAGAACAAATCTTGCACATCTTTCACCGTCATGATAGTATCTGATTCTTCTGTTAGTCTTTGCAAAACCAATGCCTGTCGCTGATTGACGTTGCCTGCTTTCATAAAGGCGGTAGCAGCCTTTTTCTCCCGTTGCTTTTGCTGAATATAGTTACGAAGTTGCTGGAAAGAAATTTCCAATGCTTCTAAATTGTATGTTACAAAATATCCTATGTCATTTTCGTCATTTTCTGTATAGCGGAACGATTTCTCGTAACTGTTTTTCGATTTTGCTATCACCCTTGATATGGACATGTATTCCGTAAGTTTGTAATTCTCTTTCAGCATATACCAATAGAAAAGAGCACGTGCTACCCGACCATTGCCATCTACAAAAGGGTGCATATAAGCCACCATGAAATGAATGATAATGCCCTTGATGATGGGATGAATAAAGACTCGTGGGTTATCATTGTTGAAAAAGTTACACAAAGTTGTTACAAATTCGGAAATTTCCTCGAAAGATGGCGGCGTATGGACAATATCCCCTTCAACCATATTTGCAACAACCACATTGTTGTTTGTCCTAAAACGACCAGCGTCTTCGGGTTTATCCAACGTTTTTTCCGTTATTAATCTATGAATATACAGCAATCCTTCCTCCGTCAACGGTTCATCCTTATGCTCTACTATATATCGAATAGTTGTATAGTTGTTAACAATCATCTGTTGTGCTTTGTTTTGAGGCGATTTCTTTTTCCGTAGCATCTCTTTGGCAACAACTCGAGTAGTAGAAGCCCCCTCCATCTTGCTGGAATAGATAGCCTCTTCCATCAACGAACTTAACAGATAATATTTCTTTTCCGAACTTTGTGAATCGTTATCGGCTTCCCAAAAACCACCAAACTTCATATCAAAATCATGACAGAAACGTTGCATTCTGTTAGTTACAAATAATTTTATTCCATATTTTTTCCAAACATTCAATTTTTCTTGTTGTCGTGAGGCTTTAACGTATGACCACAACATTTTAGGTGTTACACCTTGGGGAAGAGGTTTCTTGTATTTGACCTTGTCCCAATATTCATATTTATCATTTATTTGATAAACAATCGGATAGATACTATCATTTACATTACCTATAATGTATTCAAAATAAGCATCATTATCTATTTTTGGAGGTTGATCTATCATTATTTATTATTTATTTTTCTGAATGCAAAGATACAATAAAAAAATTAAATTCTTGCAAATTCTTGCAAAATTTGCAAGAATTTGCCACTAAAAAAAATTTATATACAAACTTTTCAAACAATACCTTCACTTTTTGCTTGTATAGATTCTTCAAACAAAATCATAAAAAAATATTAGCAGAAATATCTAAAAAAAAGTAATTCCTAACTTTTCAAGTTGAATTTATATTAGTTATTTTTTCAAATTATCAATTTCTTTTTGCAGTTTTTCCAAAAAACGAGCAGCATGTCCTCCGTCCATTTGAACATGATGAAATTGAAACGATATAGGCAAAGTAACTTTAAATAAGCCTTTCCGATATTTTCCCCACATAACCATCGGATTGCAAAATTTGTCAGTATATTGATTAACAATGCAATCTAATTCCGTATCTATCATTGCCGAAGTGCCTACCACCATCGAACCTTCTAAAAAACTACTTGTACAAGTATTTCTTGTCGATTGTGTCAAGGAGATATAATCATCATTAAATCGCTTTAAATCAGAAGAATAAAGAACATCACAAGAATTGATTCCTCCTTCTACATTGCTAACTATAACATTAACGGAAAGTTGGTCATATCTATACAATCGCCCTTGTTCTGGCAAAGTATAAAATTCATCTATCTGACTTGCCGCTTTACCAATACAATAGCAAAGCAACATATTAAATTTCAACTTTTTAGATTTACAAATTTTATAAATTTTAGTAACGTTAATAGTTTTAGTAAGCGTTACCATTGGCATAGGAGACTTCAGCCATAAATTGAAAGCCGTTTCTCGGTTACTATCTTTAGGATTAATCTCTTGTTTCATATTCTTTTTTTCTTATAATAAACATGTTAATTATTTTTTTATGTAAACATTTATTTCCCGATACAGAAGCGAGAAAAAATTTCTCCTAAAATATTTTCATTAGAAACTTCTCCGACAATTTCTCCCAAATGAAACAAAACTTGCCTTATATCTACTGCCACACAATCATTTGACAATTGTGCCGATAAACCTTGTTTTGCACTATGTAATGCCTCTTTCGCTTTTTGTAGAGCGTTATAATGTCGCAAATTGGAAATCAATGTTGTATTTATATTTTCATAATTTTGTGCAAATTCCACCAATTTATTTTCTATTTCGTCAATATGTTTTTTTTCTACTGCTGAAATAAATATTATATTGTTATCCAAATTGATATTTTCTACAAGGTCTATTTTATTGGCAATAATTATTACCTTTTTTTGGGTCAAATCCAAATTAGCAAACAATTGTAAATATTCTTCTTGATAATTTTGCACTTGTCTTGCATCTATTACCCAAAGGACAATATCCGCTTTATCAATAGTTTGTATTGTTCGTTCTATGCCCATATTTTCGACAATATCTTCGCTTTTATGCAATCCCGCAGTATCAATAAAACGAAATGTAAATCCATTTAAAACAATAACATCTTCTATTGTATCGCGAGTTGTTCCTGGAATATCAGAAACAATTGCTCTTTCTTCTTTCAAAAGCAGATTCAAAAGTGTTGATTTTCCGACATTTGGCTTGCCAACTATTGCTACAGCAATACCATTTTTTATCGCATTTCCTTGCACAAAAGAATTTAATAAAGTATTGATTTCCAAGTCAATATCAATTATCAGACGATTCAACATATCTCTATCGGCAAATTCGACATCTTCTTCCGCAAAATCAAGTTCCAATTCCAACATTGCAGCAAAATGAATCAATTTATCTCTCAATACTTTAATTGTTTGAGATACTTCTCCTTTTAGTCCTTTTACTGCCAATTGATGAGCACTCCGAGATTGTGCCGCTATCAAATCGGCAACAGATTCAGCTTGAGACAAATCCATTTTACCATTAAGAAATGCTCTTTGTGTAAATTCTCCTGCTTTTGCCAAACAGGCTCCTTGTGCTAACAACAATTCTATCAATCGTTTTTGCACATACAACGACCCATGACAAGCCACTTCTATCACATCTTCTCCAGTAAATGAATGCGGTGCCGCAAAATAAGTAAGCAACACTTCATCTAAAATATTTTCTCCATCTTTGATATTACCATAATACACCTTGCGAGGAGTATAATCACAAAAATATTTAGGAACAAAAATAGATTGAATAATGGCTAAAGATTTATTCCCTGAAATACGCACTATTGCCACTGCACTCATTGCAGAGGGTGTTGATAATGCACATATTGTTTCTTGTTGTATTATATTCATGCTGCAAAATTAACATTTTTAATTGTAACGAATAACAAAAAATGCTATCTTTGCAAAAAATTACTTTAAAGATATGGATATACAAACAGTAAAAAACATAAACACTTGGTTGCAAGGCAATTACGCAGAAACTGACAAAAACATCATTAAAGAAATGATGAACAATAATCCCGTTGCATTAGAAGACGCATTCTATCGAGAATTGGAATTTGGTACAGGTGGATTAAGAGGAATCATGGGAATAGGCACCAACAGAATGAATAAATACACCGTTGCAATGGCAACACAAGGTCTTTGCAATTATTTGCAAAATGCTACAAAAAACCGACCTATTAAAATTGCTATCGCTTACGATTCTCGCAACAATAGTCGTTATTTTTCAGAGGTCTGTGCCGAAGTAATTTCTGCCAACAATATTGAAGTGTTTCTTTTCGATGATATTCGCCCAACTCCAGAACTTTCTTTTGCAATTCGTCATCTAAATTGCAATGCCGGAATTGTTATCACCGCTTCTCACAATCCAAAAGAATACAACGGATACAAAGTTTATTGGAACGATGGTGGACAATTGGTTCCCCCTCACGATAAAAATATCATTGAAACCATTAGAAAAATAAAATCTATTGATGAGGTCAAATTCAATGGTAATTCTCAATTGATACATATCATCGGTAGCGATATAGACAATATTTACATCAATAAATTAAAAACATTGTCTTTGCATCCTGCTATTATAGAAAAAAACAAAAATTTATCTATTGTTTATAGTCCTCTTCATGGTACAGGACGAGACATTGTTCCTCAAACACTAAAAGCATTTGGTTTTGAAAATGTTAATTGTGTAAAAGAACAATCTATTGCCGATGGTAATTTCCCAACTGTAGAATCGCCTAATCCTGAAAATGCAGAAGCATTATCTATGGCTATTGATTATGCAAAATCTATTGATGCTGATTTAGTTATGGCGACAGACCCAGATAGCGATAGAGTTGGTATCGCGGTAAAAAATGCTCAAGGTGAATTTTTATTGCTCAATGGAAATATGACTGCCTCTATTATTATTTATTATCTGTGTCAACAATGGAAAAATAATCATAAATTAACAGGCAAAGAATTTATTGTAAAAACGATTGTAACAACTGAATTGTTAAAAGATATTGCTAATTTTTACAATGTAAAATGCTACGATGTTTTAACAGGATTTAAATACATTGCCGAACAAATTCGATTGTTGGAAGGAAAAGAACAATTTATTGGCGGGGGTGAAGAAAGTTATGGTTATCTTATTGGCGATTTTGTTAGAGACAAAGATGCCGTTATTTCCTGTTGTATCATTGCTGAAATTGCAGCTTGGTGCAAAGAAAATGGTAAATCTCTAATTGATACCCTTTACGATATTTACTCTGAATTTGGTTTTTACAAAGAATTTTTACTTTCTCTTACCAAAAAAGGTATTTCTGGCAACCAGGAAATTGAAAATATGATGAAAGATTATCGTAACAATCCTCCTAAAACCATTAACGGAAAAAAAGTAAAAATGATAAAAGATTATCTTTCTTTAAAATCTTATAACATAGAAAAACAGAACGAAGAAGATATTTTACTGCCAAAATCAAATGTTTTACAATTCTTTTTGGAAGACAACACAAAAATCACTGTTCGACCTTCTGGCACTGAACCAAAAATTAAATTTTATTTTAGCGTAAAAATACCTATAAATTCCAAAGATGAAATATCTTCCGCATCTAATCAAGCAGATATTACTATCAATAACATTATCAAAGAGATGAATTTAGAATAACTCCTCTTTTTCTATAATTTTTATAAGGTGTCATTATTTTTATTTTGACACCTTATTTTTTCAATTATTGACTCTACAATAAATTCACAAAAAAATTTTATATTTTTTCTCCCTGTTTAACAGTGTTTTAATAAAAAAAAGTTGCATTTTTTTGTTTGTATTAATTTTTTTTGTATTTTTGCAAAAAGAATTAAACAAATACTTATTTTATGAAACAGATTAAAAGAACCTTTCCGATGTTTATCTTGCTAATATTAGCAAGCAGTCAATGTTTTTCGCAAGAAAATTCAGCAGTAAAAATTGAGCAAGTCAGATACAAGACCGTATCACAAGAAAAAGAGATTTGTGCAATATTGAATTTTTATGCAGATAGTGATAAACTTTTGCAAAAGACATTCTATCCAAGAATGTCAGCCTCTTTTTACGGATATCAAACCGATTCCATCAAACGAAATGAATTGTATTTTGTAGATAGTGCACAATTAGATGATTTATTTTCAAGAAAATCGTTACCAAAAATTGCACGGAAATACATAGTCAAAAAGCAAAATGTAAAAAAAGAGATTTGTGGTTTAGAGACAGTTCAAGCAAAAGTGAAAATAGACAGACAGAAATATATAGTCTATATTGCGGAAAATATAAATTGTAAAATGCCACTTTATGAAAGTTTCTTTCCATATAGTGCAATATTAGAGGATTTGGTTATGGAAGTTTGGTATAAAGGCAAACTAATTATTTCAACCCAATCTGTCGAAAAAGTAAATAATTTAGAGAAAAACTTTTTTGTAGAAGTTACACCAAGAAAAGTAGATGAAATATTTAATTCATCGAAATAAACCAAAACCCGCCGCCTATGGCGGCGGTTTTTGCTAAAAATAATGTTTTAACAAAATAGAAAATCAAAACAATAAATATGATTACATTAATAATAAGTTTCTTACTTTTAATTTGTTTACTTTTCCTAAGTTATATTCTATATGCACAAAAAGCAACAAAAGAAAGATTATTGTCTTCTCTGGAAACATCTAAAATTCTTGTTCTATGGTTCTTATTACCTACTCTTTTCATTACTTTATTGGCAACATCTATCTTTTTTTCTTGCAAAGGTGAAAATATTGTAGAAATATTAAAAGAAGGAATATCAATAAATATAGATACAAACTTTCTTGCAACTTCTTTGATACCTATATGGTTATTTTCGTCAGATTTAATTACATTAATAGCATATTTTCAAAAAAGTAAAAATGATATCAAAACAGACAATGTAAAAGAAAAAAAAGAATTAAAAACAATAAGATTTTCAATAATATTCACATGTGTGTTACCTATTTTGTTTTTTGCCTTTTTATTATTAGACAAAAGTATCCGAACAAATATTGTATGGTTGTCTGTAATAATAACAATTACCTGTATTTTTTTCTTTTTAATGCTATTCTTTTTGCGAAAAATTAAACAAAAATACCAAATTTAGACAAAACATAAACGCAGTTTTATCGGATTTTGCTAATAATTTTTATCTATTCAATGATGCTATTTTAAATTACATCTTTTCATAACAAAAAGACGAAGCAATATCATTAACAATATTGGCAAAACTGCTATATTGAATGTTTGAGGCAAAAAACCAAAACATAAAAATGACACAATAATACAACATATCAATATGCTTAACAACCATTTAGGCGTATTTTTCATTTTAATGAGTACAATTATAAATAAAGGATTTAGCCATAAAATATTTAAATTATATTTCATGGTATAATGATTTGAACCAAACCATAAAAATAAGATTATCAAAGAAATAACAAACAAAATCGAGAATAAAAGATAATCTACCCATTTGTAATGCTTTCGTTTTTTTTGCTCATAGAATGTTAACAAACAAACAAATACAAAAACAAGCATAAATATCAAGAAAGGTGAAAAAAATGTCCTTTGAGGAGGTATTCTTCTCTCTTGTAACAATTGTACTTTTTCGGCAACTATTCCTCCTTTTTCCCCTTGATAAAAAATTGTATCCAATTGATTTTGAATATCAAAAGGGATATACATATATTCCCAAGTTGTCAAAATTTTGTCGGTACGCATACCCAATAACAAATCAATTCCAAAACGCCACCACAACAAACTATCGGTATAATAATAATATAAATCTCTATATGAAAATTTACCTTGTTGTGTGGTATCTAAAAATGCTTTATTATTCATCGCTTTTTGGATAACATCTCTTACCCTTGTTGCACAATTATCTCTAAAAAAATCGTAGGCATAAGTACGATTTTCTGGCTTATAATTTTCTACTAAAAATTGATAAATAGCATTTTTTTCCTCTATTGACAAGTTTAAAACACGTTCTTCTACACTTCGTCCTTCTTCTTGATAATCGACTAAAAAATAAGATGTTGGCACTACATTCAACGTATATGGAAGACGTCCTGTAATAAATTTAAAATAAAAATTTGGCTCATCAAAATCAAAAGTACCATAATTAAATGTATAATCTATATTCAAAACATTGTCTTGTATTCTAATAGCCGAATGCCCAAAAGATTCATAAAAATTATTGCCACTACCACAAGTTAGCACACTTATTTTTGACGAAGAAGACATTTGTGCAAACAAAACCGAACAATAACAAAATAAGAAAACTATAATTAAAATTCTTCTATACATATATCTATTATCAAGATTAAAATGCAAAATTAATGAAAATAACAATATCAATGACTATATTAGAAAAAAAATTTAATCTTCATTATCAATATTTTATAAAAAAAATGAACAAAAAAGCATTTTTGTATTGAAAAAAAAGATACTTTTGCAAAATCTAAAAGCGGGTGTGGCGTAATTGGTAGCCGTGCTAGACTTAGGATCTAGTGCCGAGAGGCGTAGGAGTTCGAGTCTCCTCACCCGCACAAAGACAACAAGGTTACAAAACCTTGTTTTTTTATATCATTTTTTATACAATTTTCTAAAATTTGAATTTATGATTACCTTTTTGAACAAAGAACAAATTGACAATACTATAGAAATTATCGCACAACAATTGTTATTGGTTGCTCACACTGCACCAAAAGGAAAAGGCATTGACACATTATCCATTTGTATGTTAGATGGCGAAGATAAAAACAAATTGGCAATTGAAATGGAAAAAATTGCCAATGCTCAAGATTTAGATTTTTTTGCTCGTGATGCGGAAAATATTCGTACTTCTTCGACTGTAATATTATTAGGTACCAACTCTTCCGTTCGTGGGCTCAATTGTGGTTATTGTGGACATCAACTATGCAGTAGCAAACCGAAAAACCAACCTTGTACTTTCAACACTATCGATTTAGGAATTGCCATTGGAGCGGTTGCAAGTGCTGCTATCAATTACAAATTGGACAACAGAATTATGTTTTCTGCAGGAAGAGCTGCCAAAGAATTGAATTTTTTTGATGAAAACACACAGATAATTTTCGCAATTCCGCTTTCTGCAAGTGCTAAAAACATCTTTTTTGATAGGATAAAAAAATGATTTCTAATCATTTAAAAAAAAAATTAAAAAAAATATCAATTTTTGGTGTTTTGTATTAAAAAAAGTTGTACTTTTGCATTCGTCAACCGAGGGAGTTTAGCTCAGCTGGTTTAGAGCATCTGCCTTACAAGCAGAGGGTCAATGGTTCGAATCCGTTAACTCCCACCTTTTATATTTAAAATCTTTTAGGAGAAAGATATCGCCCGATATCTTCTTCTTTTTTTATGCCTCCTCTTACAAATATCGTTTCTTCATAGATTTCTGTTTTTACTCTTAAATTCTTTTTTCTTACAATAAAAAATAAACTTTATCGTTTTATAAAATTATTATCAATAAAAAATAGATTTATGAATCCTCGTTGGAAAAGTATAAGTATTGCTACATTATTTGCCATAATCATCACTGCAAGTGTAGGTTTTGTTCGCAATGATTTTGAATTAGTAAAAAATTTAGACATTTTTTCTTCTTTGCTACGCCAATTAGATGAAAATTATGTTGATGAAATCAATGTCAACGATTTAGTTAAAACATCTATAGACGCTATGCTTGAAAAATTAGACCCATACACAGTTTTCTATCCAGAGTCTGATTTAGAAGAATTTAAATTGATGACAACAGGACAATATGGAGGCATAGGAGCCACTATCCAACAAGATAGCGATTACGTTATAATTGCAGAACCTTACGAAGGATTTCCCGCATACGAAGCAGGACTACAAGCAGGTGACAAAATATTATCCATTGGTTCTAAAAATACTAAAGGAATGACTACCAGCGATGTAAGCAATATGCTCAAAGGACAGCCAGACACAAAAATCACTTTATCAATATTGCCTTTTGGAGCAACCAAACCTATCACCAAAGAAATCATCAGAAAAGAAATCAAATTTCCAAATGTGAGCTATTTTGGTATGTACACCGAAGAATTGGGATATATTCGTTTAGACCAATTTACCGACAATGCTGGTAATGATGTAAAAAATGCTTTTATCCAATTGAAAAACAAAGGTATGAAAGCACTTATCTTAGATTTAAGAGGCAATGGCGGTGGATTGCTCAATGAAGCAATCAATATTGTAAATCTATTTATCAATAAAGACAATGTTGTTGTTAGCACCAAAGGAAAAGGGAGGACAAAGTCTCAAATATTTACCACACAAAATTTAGCATTGGATACCAAAATACCTATTGTTGTTTTGGTCAATGGATATAGTGCTTCCGCTTCTGAAATTGTTGCTGGCTCATTGCAAGATTACGACAGAGCAGTCATTATTGGACAAAGAACTTTCGGAAAAGGATTGGTACAAAATATTGTTCCTTTAAGTTACAATACCCAAGCAAAAATAACAGTATCAAAATATTATATCCCTTCTGGAAGATGTATCCAAGATGTCAACTATTCTGATAAAGACGAAAATGGAAAATCAAAACACAAAGACGATTCTTTGGCTACACCTTTCAAAACTAAAAACGGACGTACTGTTTACGATTATGGTGGTATAGAACCAGATATTAAAATTGAAATTGACCCTTATAGCACTGTATTGTTGGCGATGCTTGAAAAACATATTATTTTCAACTATGCTAATGTATTTAAAATGAAACATCAAAGTATTGCTCCCGCTAAAGATTTTCGTATTACCGATGAAATATACAACGATTTTGTTGCTTTCGTAAGAACAAAAGGTCTTCAATACGAAACCTTTACAGAAAAACAACTTAAAGGACTGAAAGCAAGCGTTAAAGATGATAAATTTTCTGATAATATCAACAATGTAATTGCTACATTAGAAACAACTATCGCTCAAGAGAAAGAACAAGACCTTGTTCGATACAAAAAAGAAATTTCTCAGTTGTTGCAAATGGAAATTGCTTCTCGATATTATGCTCAAAAAGGTGGTATCGAAGCCTCTCTTTATATTGACCCTGAACTTGAAAAAGCAAAAGAGATTATTTTAAACGAAAAATCTTACAATGCCATTTTAAAAGGTAATTACGCGAAATAAACAATTGATGAACAAAGTTTTCGACAATATCAGTTTATCACGTGAATATATACATCGCTATATATTTTTACTTGCTATAACAATTATTGTTGTCGGTATTCCTTTTTCCCGATTTTTGATGTCTTTGGGAGGATTATTGCTTGCTACCAATTGGATATTAGAAAACAATTTTAAAACCAAATGGGAAATAATAAAACAATGCAAAACACTGCATTACTTCCTTTTATTGTATGGCGTACATATTGTATTTTTGGTATTTACCAATAATTTTTCTTCTGCTATGAACGAACTTTTGGTAAAAATTCCCCTACTCTATTTGCCAATTATTTTTGCTACAAGCCAACCTTTGAACGAAAAAGAATATAACAATCTACTGAAAATATATGTTTTAGCAACAATATTAAGTATTTCTTGTGGTTTTTTCTCTTATTTGCAACATCATTGGATTGATAAACGAAGTTTGGCTTTATATATTTCCTACGCTCGTTTTGAAATCAATATTAGTTTTGCTTGTTTTGTTGCTTTCTTTCTTGCTTGGAACGAAAAAATAAAATGGCAACGTTGGATATTGCTTTTGATTGCTTTAACTATGCTGATTTTCTTAATTTATGCCGGTTATCTTACCGCTCTTATACTTGTTTTTGTTCTTAGTTTGATTTATTTACTAAAATATATTTTCCAAAACAAAAACAAAATGCTTAAATTCAGTATTTTATCTATAATATTTATAGGTTTAATATTTATTGTCAGCATTTCTTTTATTGCTACTAAAAATTATTTTTCTACAAATTTCAATGAAACTACAGCAGAAAAATTCACTCCTTTTGGCAATACCTACCAATATTCCACTTCGGCTAAACATATCGAAAATGGCAACTACATTTATACTTATGTTTGCCTACACGAACTAGAAGAGGCTTGGAATAAAAGAAGCAAAAAAAATCTCTATGAATTAGATTCCAATGGATTTTCCACAAAAGATGTACTTATTCGTTATCTAAATTCCAAAGGTTTACACAAAGATAGAATTGGCGTTGAGACTCTTACAAATGACGACATTCGCAATATTGAAAATGGTATTGCCAACTATCATTATACGTCTAAATGGAATTTTGTCAGTCGTTTTTATAGCGTACTTTGGGAAATCAATCAATACATAAATGCAAATGAAATTAAAGGATTTTCATTGCCTCAACGATTTGAATTATGGAAAAATTCTATAAAAATTATCAAAGAACACCCTATTTTGGGCGTTGGCACTGGCGATTGTAGAGAGGCTTTGTCGCAAAAATTACACTCAATTAATTCTCCAATTAAAGAAAATAATATGAAAAGTCACAATCAGTACCTTACTTTTCTAATGTCTTTTGGTATTGTCGGGTTTATTATATTATGTATTTCAATATTTTATACACTATCAAAAATAAAATTCAAAACACCTATTTTTAAAGTATTTTTATTTATTTTGTTTGTTTCTATGCTTACAGAAGATACATTAGGACAACAAGATGGTGTAACTTTATTTGCATTTTTCTATTGTTATTTCCTTTTCTTATATAAGCCTGAAGAAAAAAAGCATCTTGAAAAATCACACACAATGGGTTTATATAATTATGATAACAAAAAAATATAAAAGCAACAATGTTGCAAAAAACAAGCCCCGCAGGGCTGCAGGGCTTGAAGTGAACTGTATTAACGTTAAAAATATGCTATATTTAATTACTCTTTGACAAACTTGATGGTATAGTTGCCGACTTTTACAAAATACATTCCTTTTGACAAGTGGGAAATATTGATTTGCAACATGTTTGTTTCTTTATTGTCTATGTTCATAACTACACGTCCAGCAATATCGAATATTTGAACATTTTCTGTAGCATTTTCTATTGTAAGCATTGTTTTGGCTGGGTTGGGATACAAGTGAACAGCATTATTTACTTGGCTAACTTCTTCTATTCCTGTGGTTTCTTTGGTAAAATACGATATTAAGATTGTATCACTTAACACTTGAATAGTTCGGGGATTTGTTGTATCTCCATCACTCCATCGGGTGAAATGATAACCATAATTTGCTGTTGCTGAAATAATTGCAGTACTTGAATATTTATAAACGCCACCGCCTATTACTGTTCCTTGTGTTGTATCTGAATAAAGCCTTAATTGATAAGCATTTGTATTAAATTCTGCTGTGATATTTGTATCACTTAACACTTGAATACTTCTTGGATTTGTTGTATCTCCATCGCTCCATTGGGTGAAATAATAACCATAATTTGCTGTTGCTAATATTGTCCATGAATCGGTACATGTTGGTGTGGTTATAGTTGCTACATTCCCCATTATAGTATCTTGTGAAGATACTATATATTTATATGAAAATGAAAATTGTTCTATCATATTATTTGAAAAACCTGAAAGCCCAGATTGACTACTATACCAAGATAAACTGCCACATGGTACATATATTAGCATGGAATCTGGAACATAATTAAATGCAGCATCTACTACAGAAGTATTTGCCCCAAGAAATGTTACGGAAGTTAAGCCAATACAACCCATAAACGCACACTCCTCTATGCTTGTTACGGAATTAGGTATTGTTATTGAAGTTAAGCCGCGACAAAAAGAAATCGCCTGAAACCCTATACTTGTTACGGAATTGCCTATTGTTACGGATGTTAAGCCGCGACAAAACAAAAACGCCTTATCCCCTATACTTGTTACAGAATTAGGGATTGTTACGGAAGTTAAGCCAATACAATCATAAAACGCATAATTCCCTATGCTTGTAACGGAATCACCTATTGTCACGGAAGTTAAGCCTCTACAATTATAAAACACAGAATCCCCTATACTTGTAACGGAATTAGGGATTGTTACGGAAGTTAAGCCGCTACAACCATAAAACGCTGAATTCCATATACTTGTTACGGAATTGCCTATTGTTACGGATGTTAAGCCGGTACAACCAGAAAACGCAGAATTCCATATACTTGTTACGGAATTAGGAATATTTGCATTAGTAATTGCCTTATGGGCTCCACACAAGGTATCTTTGGCGGAACTTGTATAAAGAAGACTATCTTCTACATAACCATTTAAACATAAGGCTCCCCAATTTTTCCCATCATTATAGGCTGGTCCATTATATATCAAATTGGGTAAACCAGAAAACGCATCATTTCCTATACTTGTTACAGAATTGGGGATTGTTACGGAATTGAAGCCACTTAAGCCACTTAAGCCACTACAACCAGAAAACGCTTCATTCCCTATGCTTGTAACGGAATTAGGGATTGTTACAGAAGTTAAGCCGCTACAATAATAAAACGCCTTATCCCCTATGCTTGTAACGAAATTGGGGATTGTTACAGAAGTTAAGTCGCTACAATAATAAAACGCAGCATTCCCTATGCTTGTTACAGAATTGGGGATATTTGCATTAGTAATTGCCTTATTTGCCCCACACAAGGTATCTTTGGCGGAACTTGTATAGATAAGACTATCTTCTTCATAACCATTTAAACATAAAGCTCCCCAATTAGACCCATCATTATAGGCTGGTCCATTATATATCAAATTGGGTAAAAGATAAAACGCTTCTTTCCCTATGTATATAAAGGGATTGGGTATTGTTATTGATGTTAATCCTCTGCAATCCCGAAATGCAGAATTCCCTATGCTTGCAACGGAATTTGGGATTGTTACGGAAGTTAAGCCATGACAACCAGAAAACGCATAATTCCCTATGCTTGTTACGGAATTTGGGATTGTTACGGAAGTTAAGCCATGACAACCAGAAAACGCATAATCACCTATGCTTGTTACGGAATTTGGGATTGTTATTGAAGTTAAGCCCCAAAATAAGAAAACGCAGAATTCCCTATGCTTGTTACGGAATTGCCTATTGTTACGGAAGTTAATAAGGCACGACAACCATAAAACGCAGAATTCCCTATGCTTGTTACAGAATTTGGGATTGTTACGGAAGTTAAGCCACGACAATCATAAAACGCCCAATCCCCTATGCTTGTAACGGAATACGTGGTATTATTATACGATACCGTATCAGGTATGGTTATATTTCCTGAATAAGAATCACCTGAATAAGGATTGTTATCTTTATACGTAACTTCTACCGTAGTATCACTTGTAATATTGTAATACAAACCACCACTTTCAAAATCATACGCCCAAACATTGTGAGCAAACAACAACAAAATAGTTGCTAAAGTTAATTTTTTAATCTGCTTTTTTGCCATATATTTTTTTTATTTTATAAATATTTATTAAAATTTTTCTAAAAAAAATGCAAATAACCGCACAGCGGTCATCTGCATTTTTACTCTATTAGCAAGTTTATAAAAATAAACTGCTAATTTCAATTTGCAAAGATACAACTTTTTTTAATGCAACTACTATTAAATAGAAAAATTTATAAAACATTTTTAAGATTTACGTTTATATTTTTTATACTTTTGTCAAAATCATTATAAATGTATTAGATTTTATTTTTTGAAAAGATACATATATATAATATTCGGTTTAGTTTTTATTGGACTTGGCATTTTGGGAATTGTATTACCAGGCTTGCCAACAACACCCTTTTTGCTTTTAGCCTCATGGTTCTTTTATCGAAGTTCCTCAAAATTACAAATTTGGCTTTTACAATCTTGGTTAGGAAAATATATTCACAATTATCATCAACATGGAGGAATGACTAAAAAACAAAAATTTTTTGCTATCCTAACAATGTTTCTTATGATAGGATTATCCATTTTTATTTTTCTACCTAAAGAATCTTTTGTTCGTATTATTGTACTTATCGCAGGTATCATTGGAGCGTTTGTCGTATCTTTTTTAGTACCTAACGCCAAATAGTTTTTTATTTTCTACTATTGAAAACATTTACAATCCTGCATAAAACATTTACTAATATTGATTTAATATCAGTAAAAACAACAAAAAATGGTTAAAAGAAAATAGAATAAATGAAAACACTACAAAAATTAGACTAAAAAGCCAAAAAACCTATACCCAATTTAAACTGTAAAAAATAGGCTCCTAAGATACGCCCTTTCGCATAATTTTTGTAAGTTGCATCCAAAGCATCTCCGAATAAATCAAAATCATAAAGAGCGTTATAACCACCAAAGGTAGAGCCAAGAGAAACACCTAATGACATTTTCATAAACGAGACTGGCCAAAAATCGTAACCATATTCCACTTTAAAACCGAAAAGTGCTGTTTTTCCTTTCTGTATATCAGACAAAGGTTTTGGCGAATTGATGTCATATTCTGGACAATAAAATACGGTTTGTTTGCTTAATGGGACATTGGTATAATCTGGCAATCCATCCATAAAATAGCGAATAAAAAAGCCATCTAAATTAAACTTAAAATAATGCCCAATAGGTGCTACAGAATTTTTTAAATATTGCTTATAATAAAGATTAAAACCATGCGAGGTAAGCATTCCCTTACATCCCTCAAAATTACTATATCCATCTATCATATTATAAGATAAAATGACAGAAGGGTCTTCAAAATAAACATTGTGTTGAATGCCATCAAATGGAGAGGTGAAAAATATATAACCTACTCCTACCGTACCTTTTTTCCATGCAGCATATTCTACACTTGGGTTAGCAAAAAAGTTCATTCCTAAATACTTTGCAGCTCTACTACTGACATTTTTTTGCTCTAAAGCATCACTAATAAAATTACGCTGTAAATAAGCAGGAGATGTTGTCATTTCTAAATTAATTATCACCCGTTTACCCAAAAAACCATAATATTGACTATATCCCGTAGATATAGTAAAAAATATTACAAATAGAAACAATATCTTTCTCATAATCAATCTAATAAAAATGAACAAAATTGTGTGTAAACATAATTTTTCAACATAACAGGATTGTTTATTCCTTTATTGTTAAAACTACCTAACAATTGGGTTTTTCCGGTTAAAATATCTGTAATAACTATTTTAGCCTGCGTTTCATAAATAGGGATACAGAAATTTGCAATACCCACAGGGAGCAACATTGGACTCAATATTGGCACTACTAAAAATAGCCCTCTTTTGAAAGTTCCATAACCATTGAGATTTTGTTTTCCCACCACAAAGCATACTTTGAAATTTTCCAGCGAATCCGTTATTTCATCAATTTCTAATACCGTATAACAAGGCATTGAAATTCCTTCATTATTGCTAAAATCTTTCAACCAACGTTGCCATTTTATTATTTCATTGTAATGCTGTGTATTAAGTGTTTTTTTAGGTATTAATTTGTCATCTACAACAACTTTTATATTGCTTTTTTGAGTTACGCTTGTTATCACACGAAACATTTCTTCCGATTGTCGTTGTCCAGCATTGACTCTTTCTTTTTTCTTTGAATAACAACGAATTATAGGCGGAACTATCAACAATGTTTGAGGTACAGCAATCTCTCCCGGTGTTGCAATAGCATTGAGAATTTCATCGTTGATACTCTCTGTTTTTGCCTTGTTTACCATTTCAAAAAACAAAGAATCTCGATGTATATCAACAAGCATATAATTCACCATTTTGAATTTTTTATTTGGCAATACCATTGCATTGGTAGTGTTTTTTAAACGTTCATATTTATTTTCATAATGAAGTGTATCTGCTACAATAGTATCAACATTTATATCTTCGATAGACGTTCCTTGTGGATAATCGCAAAAATCGATGTATTGCATTTTTTCTTCATTAAAAATATCTTTCATCAAATCAAAAACAACTTGCTGATAATACTTATTTTCAGGATATTGTTTATACGCTTGCCAAGCATAACGAAGAGCAAATACCGACCATTCTACACGTGTTAATTTTGAGAAAAAATAACTTACTTGTTGTATTTCTCCTTCTAATTGTTTGTATGGTGTACAAATACCATTCAATGAGGCACTGCGTTTATGCTTGCTTACTCCATAAAGTGCTGACACACACGCCTTTTGCAAAAATTCATCTTGGGAGTAACGTTTTTGAAGCACATGGGCATTGTAAAATGCCTTATCGTATTGATGATATTGAAGAAAAAGGTCTATACATAGATAACATGCTGTACGATTGATTTCTTTAAAAAGTGCTTCATCTTGTTGATATTTCACTCCATTGTTATCGGAAAATTTTGAAACTACGGCTTTGGCAAACTCTCGACGTTTTTCTACATTGGGGTGTGTTGACAATGTGTCCAAAATTCCCGACCTATCAGAAATTGATGTTACATTTGCTAAAAAATAATTATCGGGGAATTGAAAAAAATCAGGTTCTACTTCCGTTCTTTTAAAAGGAACTTCATCGAAAGGAAGGTCTGCATATTTCAGTACATCGTAAATACCATCTAAAACTTCGTAAGTATATGGAGATTTTTTATAAAATTCTGTCAACCCTACTTTGTCTGCTTCTATCTCTTGTTCACGAGAATAACGGTGATATTTTAAATATTTTGAAATATAGTTATCTTTTTTAGAAGATTTTTTTTGTTCTTGGTCAAGATGTTTCAGATAAACATGAGCAAACTCATGAGCCAACACAAAAGCAATTTCTGCCTCATTAGTAACTTGAGCAAGCAAACCAGTGGACACTAAGACAATATTATTTTTTAATGTCCACGCATTCACTTCTGTTGAAAGAAGAACATAACAATGAATTTGCTCTCTCAATTGTTGATGTTCTTGAAGCAAATTATCTGCAATTTTATCTATATAATCATTTATCGGGGTTCCATAAAGGATACGTCCTTCATTGATAAACCGAACCAATAGAGCATTATATGTTTTTTCCGAACGAGGAGTATTCAATACCTCTTGAAGAACTGCAGGAAAATCTCCTTGACATTCTGGTATTGTAAAATTAAATGAAGATGATTGGCTTTGTGCATTTATCTGTACACACAGATATAACACAAAACCAAAAATACACAACAATTTTTTCATAAAATATTAAAACGAATGTTTAATTTCTACTATTTCTCCTTTTTTCTTTTTGTTGGTTCCGATACCTATTACCGCATCATCTTTCATAAACAACGGAATAACCATACGATATTTATCTGCCTTACCATCTAAAATAATTTCAGATTTTATCGGTTGTCCTTGCTCAAGTGTACAATGAACAGTAGCATGTATAGGAGAAAACGACCCTTTGCTAACTAAATTAGACTTACCGCGATAATTATCCGCAACATCACAGAAGAAAAGATGGACTTTATTGTTGTACATAATAGGCGTATAAGAAAAACCAACCGCTTTAAGAAAATGCGTCGTCGGGAAGAAAGTCATAACACACATTTGATTTTTATTAATTGTCTCAAAATTAACAATATGTCCATTAGAATCCGCAAAAATAGCGGGAATATTGCGAGCAAAGAAATTCCAATAAGAACCACCCTTAGGGTCATGATATTGAATATAAGTTCTCATTTCTCCAAGCAACAATAGAGAACCATCATCATATTCCATAATACAATCAGCATTTGTTTCATACGCACTTGCAGCAGGAATTCTACTCATAAATCCCGACATACCTTTTCCTGAATAATAATCTTTAGGAAACCCTATCGTGTCAAAAGTAAGTTCTTCTCTTTGTGGGTCCAATATTGACATATAGGAACCAACCAAATTTTTAGACAAATCCTTGCGATAAAAACCACCTAATATCACTTTCCCTGTTTTAGATAATCCTACAACAGAAGAAGCGACATAACCAAAATCCACAGATTCACTATATGTCTGTGAATTATCGGAAGATACAATCATAATATGTAGAGACTCTTCCTTACGGGTTGTTTTAGTAACATTGGAATAAGAAGAAATCGCTGCATATAACGTGGCCTCATTATCTAATTTCATATCTAAAATAGAAAAAATTTTATTAGAAAAATCTAAATTCATATCATTTTTCCAAAGTTTTTCTCCACCTTCACCAAAAGCCATAGCAACAGAAGTTATATTTTTGTTCTTTTTAGATTCTACTAACATCCAAATTGCAAGTTTTCTTTTATCTGGAGATAGTGCAAAATTAAAAAAATCTTTATCTTTCTTATCTGAAGGAAATGTAAGTATTTTTTTAGGTTTCCATTTTGCTACAGTTTGATTTTTGTTAATAACATTTAAATAAAATGTGTAAACATTTGTCTTCTTTTGCCATTCTTTATAGATTGCATATAAGTTATTATCATCTTCATACATAGCGACAAATTTATGTAAATTTGAGCGTTGAAGTTGAATCTCTGAAACAGAATAATTGTTCTTGTTAATAACATAGATAACATCCTTAACTGGTTTATCTACGGGTAAAAGAAGTTTATCATCCGCATGATAAAAGTATAACTTATTATCCGCACTTTCCAAGCAACTGGATGCAATAGACGAAGCATACACGGCTTTTGTAATATCTGGTTTTAACACATTAACCTTTTGACCAAAAAGAGAAATACTACTTACTGCTAACAAGCAACCTAAAATCAATTTTTTCATATAATAACTGTTTTTACTATTGTTTATAAATATTTTACCTTATTATCTTCTACTTAAAAATACAATTAAAAATAATTTTCAGGAAGATACATTTTCCTCATAAATTAATAATTAATTGGTTGTCAATCGTTTAATATATACATATTTTAAAGTTTATTTTAAATATTACAATGCAAATGTAATAAAAAAAATCACACAAAATACATTCTTTATTACAATAAAACAAAAAAAAATATAATACATTGATTATCAGAATAAAAAAAACAACTATCTATATATTTATCACATTTTTTAGAATTTTTTCGTTGTTTTTTTATTCTTTTTTTTACAAACAACAAGTTTTATATGAAAAAAAAATTATATCTTTGCAAAAAATTATATTCTTCTTTAAATAAAATACTTTAAAATTATGAAACGTTTTTCGTTAATTATCTTATCAATTCTCTTATTAGGGAGTGTTTCCTCTCAAACATTTAATATTAATGCATCTGCTGGACCTTCTTTGCATATAAAACCACTTTTTAAACAAATAGATTATTCAAAAAATTGGAAAAAGCCAAATTTTAACGTAGATTTACAATTTAATTACAACCACATGAACTTCTTTTGTTTTGGTCTTGGCGTTTCCTATACATCTATAGATTTTTTACCTTCCCCTTCTGTTATAACATTTGACAAACAATACGTATCTATTTATGTTACATCTTCTTATGAATGGGAGGTTGCCACATTTATTTCTATTATTCCAAAAATAAGTGCTGGTTATAGTATAGGAAAAAGTTTAGTAAATGAAGTTCCTGATGAAAAGCGTTCATTTTCTGGTTTTTATTGTGCCGCTGAAATAGATGTCGCTTTTACCGTTTTTGACAATTTTAGCATAATGGCTGGAATTCATTTTAATACCACTCTTGCAAAATTAAAAAGACCAGATATAAATACAATATTTTCTATAGATGAAAATTCTATAACTAATCGAATAACCCAATTTGTACCAAAAGTTGGTTTAATGTACAAATTCTAAAATAAACAACTGATAAATAGTAATTTATCGTTAATATTTTTCAATTATTGTATGTGTTTTAAGCAAAAATTGCTTTAAAGATTCAATTCTCAATAATTGATTTAGTTCTTCAATTGTTAATTCAAAAAATACAGCAAAATATTTCCACAATTCTTTTAAGCGATTTAACATTATTTTTTCGCAATAGAAAGAAGTATATGCTGTAATTAAATCGTCATAAAAGAGAGCAAATTTTTGTTTTTTCTCATCTTTGGAAAAAATCTTTCCTTTGATTTGAGCGAGCAAAAAAGGATTTCTAAACATTCCTCTACCCAACATACAATATTCTAAATCAACAAATTGTGTTTTAATTGCAAGAAAATCTTCAATAGAAAAAATATCACCATTATATATCAATGTATGTTTTGAAATTTTCCAACATTCATCAAAAGCGATTTTATCTACTTGACCCTCATATTGTTGAATACCCAAACGAGCATGAATAGCCACAAAATCTAAAGGGTAATCGGCTAATCGAGACAAAATGACCAAAGATTCGTTTTTATCGAACAAACCTAAGCGCATTTTTAATGAAAATTTGACAGGCAAAGCAATTACAGCAGCAACAATATCTTCTATTTTATCGGGCAAAGGCATCAAACCACAGGCTCTATTTTTACGAATAATTTTAGGCATAGGACAACCTAAATTTAAATTAATTCGTTTAAAACCAATATGATACAAATAATCAACAGTAGCCAATATATCCTCTGTTTTATTTCCAATAATTTGAGGAATTATCTCAAAATCATCTTCTTTAGGAAAAATATCCTTAAAATGCGATTTTGACAAACGTCCCCTCTCAACAGCAGGAATAAAAGGAGCAATTACCGCATCGAATCCACCAAAATGATGAAGAAACACCGACCTAAAAATCTGGGTTTCTATACCATGAAATGGTGCAAAATAAAATTTCATTACAATAAAAAATTATTTTCCGTTTGCAGCAAAATACAAGCCTATTGCAAAAGGGAAAATATACACCGACATAGCAGCATTGAACCAACTACCATTGTATGCAAAATATGCAAAATAACAAGACAATAAAGCAATACCAATACCAGCAATTATTGTCCAAGAATTGTTGCTTCTAAAACCACCTATCAACAACATTATTCCACAAAGTACATACAAAATCACTAATAACAAATGCCATGAAAATGATGAAAAAGAAATGTTTATTATAGTATTCCAAAAAGCAGAAAACATAAACAAGGCTACTGCAATTCGCAACAACCAATTTGTAATTCCAGATAACGATTTTAAAGGTTTCATAATTTTATTTTGTTTTTGGAGGATAATCAATAGAATAATGTAATCCAAGACTTTCTTTGCGTTTTTTTGCTTCTCGGATAATTAAATATGCCGTACAAATCATATTACGCAATTCACAAATTTTCTTGGTAACCACAGAATGCTGATACAATTCTTCGGTTTCTCGATAAATAATACTCAATCTATCGAAAGCCCTTTGTAAACGCTCATCAGAACGAACTATTCCAACATAATAACTCATAATAGATTGTAATTCTCTAATACTTTGAGTTACCAATATCATTTCTTCGTTAGAGACAGTTCCTTCTGCATTCCAATCTGCTATATTTTCTTGATATTCAATATTATTTATCTTTTTAGAAGAATGTTCACAAGCACGGTCTGCAAACACCAATGCTTCCAACAAAGAATTGGAAGCCAATCTGTTAGCCCCATGCAAACCAGTGGAAGAACATTCCCCCAAAGCATACAAATGATTGATAGAAGTTTCACCCCATTTATCCACCCAAATACCTCCACAAGAATAATGAGCAACCGGAACAACAGGAATCATATCTTTTGTTGCATCTATTCCCACCGAAAGACATTTGCTGTATATATTTGGGAAATGATTAAAAAACAATGTTTTAGAAATATGTCGAGCATCTAAAAAGACATGATTTTCTCCATTGATTTTCATTTCATGGTCAACGGCTCTTGCAACAACATCTCTCGGAGCCAAAGAACCTCTTTCATCGTATTTTTTCATAAAAGAATTTCCATGAGCATCTTTTAATTCAGCACCTGCCCCACGCAAAGCCTCCGTAATAAGAAAAGCAGGTCTTTCCGTTGGATTGTAAAATGCCGTAGGGTGAAATTGAACAAATTCCATTCCTCTAATAGCACCTTTTGCTCTGTGTACCATCGCAATACCATCTCCTGTGGCTACTTTTGGATTGGTCGTATTTCCATAAACATTGCCAATACCACCAGTTGCCATTACAGTTATTTTGGCTAAAAATTTTTCTACTTTATTGGTATTTGGATTGTGAACAAAAGCCCCATAACAACAAATATCTTTAGAATGTTTAGTAACAGTTACACCCAAATGATGTTGGGTTATAATTTCTACTGCAAAATAATTTTCTAATATTTGAATATTTGGATTTTCTTTTGCTTTTTTATATAATTTTTCTTGAATTTCCAAACCTGTTGCATCTTTGTGATGTAAAACACGAAATTCCGAATGTCCTCCTTCTCGGGCAAGATCGTATCGCCCCGAATGATTTTTATCAAAATCTACCCCCCATTCTACCAAATCTTTTACCCTCTGCGTTGATTCGGTAATAGTTATTCTAACTATTTCTGGGTCAGACAGTTCACAACCTGCTATCATTGTATCTTGGATATGTTTTTCGTATGTATCGGGGTCGTACATTACCGCAGCAATACCTCCTTGAGCATAACGAGTTGATGTTTCTACCGCTGAATCTTTGGCAATAACACACACTTTTCCATAACGACTCGCTTTTAATGCAAAACTAAGCCCCGCAATACCCGAACCAATAACCAAAAAATCTACTTTCATTATCTTTTATTTTGTAAACGCAAAGGTAGCATTTTTTTAGCAATGCTAACCAATTTTTATAAAACGATAATAATTAGTTTTTTATTATTTTAAATACTTATAATTTAGGATTTCAAAAAATATTATAAATTTTCTTCTATTTGAGAGATATTATATTCTTCTTTTTGCAAAATAGGCTTTTTAGCATTTTGTTTAATGCCTAAATTTATTAAACGATTGGCACTTCCAAGAATACTTTGTTGCCCTGTATGCAATTTTTTTTCTGCATCATCGAATGTTCGAGATAATTTTCCCAAATTATCTTTTATATCATCAAATTTTGATAGAAAATCACCTATTCGAGCAACCAATTTTTCTGCTTCGTCTATTATCGCTTTCTGATTATTATTTTGTTCTACTTGTGTCCAAGCCAATTCTATCATTCTCAAAAGAGCAACTAAATTTTGTTCACTTGTGAGAAAAACCCCTTTATTGAAAGCCGTTCTCCATAAACTATTATCGCTATAAAGAGCCAATTGTAATGCCATCTCATTAGGGATAAACATAATTACAAAATCAATAAATGGTTTGGATTTCAAATAATTACTATAATTTTTCTTGTACAATTCATCTATATGTCCTTTCACACTGGTCAAATGACGTTGTAAAGCATTGTTTGCTTCTTCTTCGTTGGTTGCATTTTGGTAATCTACAAATGCTGTTAAAGAAACTTTTGAATCTATAATCGCATCTTTTCCGTCTGGATAATGTAAAATCACATCAGGAATCATACGTTTTTCTTCTTCATCTTTAAGTGTAACTTGGGTATCAAAATGTTTTCCTTCAACCAGTCCTTGACTTTCTAACAATTCTTTTAATACCAATTCTCCCCAATTGCCTTGCATTTTAGGATTATCATTTTTCAATGCTTTGGCTAAATTATCGGCAGAACGTCCTATTTCTAAACTACGCTCCATTATTGTTTTTATATGTGTTTCCAAAGATATTGCTTCTTTGGTATGTGCTTCCCGACTTGCTTCCATAGTCTTTTTCATTTCTGCAATAGTTTCTTTCAATGGATTGATGATTGTTCCCATTTGTTCTTTATTGCTCTCCGATAATTGTTGTTCTTTTTGGTTGAGCAATTCTTGGGTTGTATTTTTTAGTTGGGCTTGGACTAATTCCAAATGTTTTTCAAATTTTTCTTTTTGTGTTTTTGCCTCATTACTCATTTGTTCTTGCAACAAATTGTATTCACTGCATTTCGATTCATATTTCGCTGTAAGACTTTCTTTTTCTTGCCGGATATTATCCAATTGACATTTTATTGTTTCTTTTTCCGTTTTAACATCGGCGATATTTTTTTCTCGTTCATTCAAAAGTATCTCTTTTTGTGATAGTTGAACTTGTAAATTGTTGTTTTCTATCTCTATTTGTTTATTAGTTTGAACTTGTTCTTCTAAACTATTTTTTATTTGTTCTAATTCCTTTTGATGATTTTCTTTTTGTGCTTTCAACAATTTAAAAAAGAAAAAAACTACCAACAAAAGAACAACACTTATTATCCCTATAGCAATATTCATAATAATAAATTTTTATTTAAAAATACAAAATTACAATTTTTTAAAACAAAAAAAGCATTTTTTTATGTAAAACTTTCTCTTATAAATTCTATAAGCAAATAAAAAAATAGAAAAATTAAGTATTATTGTCCATATAATAAAAAATACCAAAGGAGCGTTGCTCCTTTGGTATTGGTAAATGCATTATTTAGACTTTTTTAGCATATTTTCCTCTGTTTTGTTGAGGTCTATACACATAACATATTGGCAAGACCTTGCATACAGATAGCCTGTCTCTTGGTCTATGGCTATGGGTGCCCATATTTGGGCTGCAGGTCCCTCATCTCGCCAGAGTTCTCTGCCTGTATAGGCATCTAAACATGTTAAACCATAAAAGATTTGACCTGTTTTATCCATATCCACTCCCGCAACATAGAGCCTACCCTGATAAATAGGTATCTCTCCAGAAATAGCATTAGGAGTAGCACAAAGATTGGTATTCCGCCATATCTCCTGACCTGTTTGGGCATCTATGCAATAAACCCTACCATGTATTGACCGCATATACAATTTATCTTGCCACAAGGTAACAGGAGTCATTGTAAAGAATTCAGCCTTACCGCCTATGCTATCATTTTTGCCATCACTATAATACTCCAACCAATACAAATTCTTCCATATTAGCTCTCCCGTATTGGCATCCATACAATGCAATCCTCTCGCTGTTTGGATTATCCATTTATTATGGTCATAGAGTATTGGTGGAGCGATATCTCCAATAGCATCTCTTTCATCGGTAAAGTTTTTGTTTACCCATTGCATGCGATTTTTGGTGGTATTATAGCAATATGCCCATACCCTACCAGTATATTCCTTAGGTGCCCAATCGCCTGAAATACAAAACAATAAGGTATCTCCATTATTGTCTATATACGCTGACGGCGGATTTAAACCTAGCATTGTATAGGCATCATCTTTATATACATGGGCAAAATAGTTGGTCTGTTTGCCTGTATATGCATCTAAACGAGCTATAATATATTTATAATCATGGGGGTCGTATACCAGATAATAGTCTCCAAAAACAACATTGGTAATATAATGCGTATAACTTATGTCTTTGGTCCAAAGTTTGGCTCCTGAATGAATATCAAAAGCATACGTTCTTTTATGACTACTTAGTATTAACAATTCATTGCTTTTTCCAGCCAATTTTGCAGTACCTAATTTATCTATAGTCCCCAATTGTTCCCCTACCTCGCTTTGCCATGCTGGATGTTTCTCCCCTGTTTTTTTGTTATAAATGCCAAAACCACCATTTTGGGGATAAACATCATTATCACTATTAGTAAACACAACATAATCTCCAGTAAGTAAAGGAAATCCACTACCATCGTAAGAGGTGTCACTATGATAAGGGCGTATCCATACTACAGATAATTCGGTTGGAACAAAAACGCCATTAGTATCCACGATAGGTTTGGGCGGTTTGTCTTTACATTCGCATTCACAAAAACATGCCAACAATGCCAATAATAACAATAATAGTTGATGCCTAATTTTTGTATTCTTTAAACAAAAATTGCTCTTCGTATTCATTCGCTTCTTTATGGTTATCATTTTTTTCTTTTTTTTAATAAAAAATACCAAAGGAGCAATGCTCCTTTGGTATTGGTAAATGCATTATTTAGACTTTTTTAGCATATTTTCCTCTGTTTTGTTGAGGTCTATACACATTATATGCCGAGAAGTACCAGCATACAAATAGCCCGTTTCTTGGTCTATGGCTATCTGTGGCCAGATGATATTTCTTGGTCCTGCATCTCGCCATAACTCCCTACCTGTGAGAGCGTCTAAACACGTTAGACCATAAAAGATGTCTCCTTTCTCATCCACATCTACTCCCGCTAAATAGAGCCTACCTTGGTATATTGGCAAACCTCCATCATCTCCATTAGGAGTAGCACAGAGATTGGTATTCCGCCATATCTCTTGACCTGTTTGGGCATCTATGCAATAAACCCTACCATGTATTGAACGCATATACAATTTATCTTGCCACAAGGTAACAGGGGTAAATGTAAAGAATTCAGCCTTACCGCCTATGCTATCATTTTTGCCATCACTATAATACTCCAACCAATACAAATTCTTCCATATTAGCTCTCCTGTATTGGCATCCATACAATGTAATCCTCTTGCTGTTTGGATTATCCATTTATTATGGTCATAGAGTATTGGAGGAGCGATATTTCCACAAGCATCTCTTTCATCGGTAAAGTTTTTGTTTATCCACTGCATGCGATTTTTGGTGGTATTATAACAATATGCCCATACCCTGCCTGTATATTCTTTAGGTGCCCAATCACCTGAAATACAAAACAGTAAGGTATCTCCATTGTTGTCTATATACGCTGACGGCGGATTTAAACCTAGCATTGTATAGGCATCATCTTTATATACATGGGCAAAATAGTTGGTCTGTTTGCCTGTATATGCATCTAAACGAGCAACAATATATTTATTATCATGAGGATTATATACCAGATAATAGTCTCCAAAAACAACATTGGTAACATAATGCGTATAACTTATGTCTTTGGTCCAAAATTTGGCTCCAGAGTTAATATCGAATGCATACGTTCTTTTGTGACTACTTACTATTAACAATTCATTGTTCCTTCCAGCCAATTTTGCAGTACCTAATTTATCTATAGTCCCCAATTGTTCCCCTACCTCGCTTTGCCATGCCGGATGTTTCTCTCCTGTTTTTTTGTTATAAATACCAAAACCACCATTTTGAGGATAAACACCACTATTGTTAGTAAACACAACATAATCTCCAGTAAGTAAAGGTGTTCCTTTTCCATCGTGAGAAGTATCACTATGATAAGGGCGTATCCATACCACAGATAAATCTGTAGGGGCAAAGAATTCATTGGTAGGTGGCTGTACTGGCGGTTTTTCTCCGCATTTGCATTCGCAAAAACAAGTCATTATTGCCAATAATAACAATAATAGTTGATACTTATCTATTTTCCGTTTTGAAAAAGTACCCATATCTTCCATTTAATAAATTGAACAATTTTTCTTTTACACCGCCATCGTTTCTCATTTGCATGTGAGAGGTACCACGGTTTTCTGCTTGAGGCTCTTCTTCTTTATAGAATACTCTTACTGGGTCGTGTGTATATCCCGGTAAATTGGCAGCACTTTCTGCTAATACTACACCATCGTTTTCTTTTACGGTAGCATTTGTAGTAATCCATGGAATAGGAAGCGTATTTGTACAACCCAAATTATCACAATCAGATGCCCATGCGAAATCAATATAACTTTTTATCAAGTCCTCGCCAAATAGACGTTTTGTAGTACATTTACAGTTATATATTACTTGATATTCTCTTGCTCCAATAACCGTTTG
Organism: Bacteroidales bacterium; assembly: GCA_045534635.1. Lineage (GTDB taxonomy): Bacteria > Bacteroidota > Bacteroidia > Bacteroidales > WCHB1-69 > UBA1205. Next base: position 2,616 of record JAZSKB010000032.1, on the reverse strand, counting down.
CCATTGAGGGTCCACAGTACCGAACCAATCAATTCCTTTTTTCCATTCTGCCGCTTGTCTTTGTTTACTCTTCGTAGTTATAAATTTGAGTGGCTTATTATAATTAATGAGCGTTATATAATTTTGTACATATTTTAAAAATACTTCTCGTAAAATCGTATTATAAAATGCCCAATCATCGTTAGCTTCAAATGGAGCGACAGAATTTGGGTTGGTTACCAACCAATTGGCTGTCCGCCAAAATATACGGTTTTGTGGTTCTACGCCATAGAAAGCCACTTTAGGCATATTTCTATATGCTGCATAATTGACATCGTTATTGAGTTCATTTATACGTGTTGCCCCCACTTGGTAATCATTGGTGATGTCGTCAAAATAATCACTGAAAACAACAGGTAATAATTTTGTCAGGATAGCACTTCCTGAAACATTATATTTTCGTCCTATTGTATTTTCAATAATACGATTAACAATCTGTGTTCCAGTTTTTGAAGTTGGTCCAGCAATAAGACATCGATAAGCATAGTCTCCCATATTGATAATCATTTGTCTATTATTCAGTATTTGTGCCCCTTGCAATGGAGAACCTAAAGTAACTATACCGTCATACCCTTTTCCATACGATGGAATAGCACCTATATCAGAAACTAAATCCAAATGAGCCATAGTACGCAATACCATACCTCCCTGTGAATGCCCTATCAAAAAAGCACTTTCTGGAGACATATTCGTATTATTCCTATCAGCGTATGTTCTTCCACTTACTTCTTGCCTTAATGTATTAGCGGCAGATACTATAGAAGATGTACTTTTGGTATATTCCAATCGAGTAGCATGGCACTTTCTTGCAGGGAAATCTTTGATATTCAGACTTTTGTCCTCAAAAGAATTTGCCATTCGTTCCATAGCAGAAGCATCACCACCCAAGCCATGAACAAAATAAATCCTTCTATAACGATGTTCTGGAGATTGTGATTCATTAGCATCTCCCGCTGTTACAGATATATCCAATGGTATATGCTCTGCACAATTGTTAACTACTATAGGCATATCGTATCCACTTTGTGGTATTTGCCCATATCCTATTGTCATTAGTAGTAATGTAATGACTATTATAAATATTTTTCTCATAATATTTCAATTTTATTGTTTAACAAAAATTTTACTTGCTACTTCTTTTTCATTGCCACATTTTATTACATACGAACCTTTGGGCAACTTACTAATATTTATTTTTATACTTTCTTCTGCCACTACCTCTGACGATGATAGCAATTGTCCTACTACACTGTATATTTCTACAGTTATTTTTCCTTTTATATTAAAAGGTAGTTCTACATGCAATACATCTTCGGCAGGATTAGGATATATATTCAATTTATTGTTACGTTTTTCTATCTCTTCGTATTGAAAAATATTTCCTGTTGTGGCTCCCGTATTGTATAATATCTCTTCTGAAACATAATGAGCGATAAGTTCTTTGTCTCTATAGACTTCATATTTGTTGTACACTGTAAATTCACTTATCTGATACCTTATGTTTGAAGATGGCAAAAAGTCATATCGTATAACAACTTCTTCTACAGGAACATAGTTGCCTTCAATATCTTGAAAACATTTTTGAACAATGAGAGATAACTCTTTTTCATCGAAATAACGTTCTTCATAAATAAGGTATTGAAAATCTATTTCTATCTCCATAGTGTCGTTTACTGCCAACAGCGTTTCTCCATCCAATTCTACAGCATATCCTTGTTCACTATAATAATTCATCACTCTATCTATAGGAGCATGATGTTCATCTATATAAAACAATTTGTTGTAAAACCCATAGAAATGAATTTCTTCTTCCTGAAATAGGAAATCTTCATGATATTCTCCTAATTCATGTTCTGCCATATAAACATTTTCTCCTGTTGGTCCATAAATGGTAACGCCTTCTGCGTTTAGTTTTATGCCTGAAACATCGTCAAACATACTTGGCATACACGTTTCTGGATGATGAAATAATTTTATAATAGTAAGTTCATTATTGTCTCCTATCGTTTCGATAATGTCTTCTCTGTGATTTTTTGGGGTCATCACAGCAAAGTCTAAATCAGTAAGTTGTTCTATATCTATATCTTGTGGTAATGCAAAAAATTGAAGTATTGTTGTCTTACTTTTTACTTTTGCTCTACTAGGTATATCATCTTGCATATCATATTCTGCAAAAATCTCTTGTCCCATAGTGTAATATCCTATTAGGATTAGTAACACCATTAAAAAAATTTTCTTCACACTTATTTATTTTTATAATTACTACTATTTTTATTTTCCCGCAATAAAAAACTACCTATCTTATTGCGGTTTATTTACAAGGAAAGTGTCCCTACCATTGCAATTTCCTTGCGGAACTTCATTTATTATTATTGCCCTTGTTAGTCGAAGCCCGATTTTTCCCTAACAAGGGCTAAATTCGCCCAATGGGTCATCGGGGTTTGGTTCTATTTGTATATGATTTATTATGCTCTTTGGACCATAAGTTTTTTGCGTTTTGGCAAAAGTTTCTTTTGCCAAAACGATTTTTTGAGGTTTAAGGAGATTTACCCCCCCCGCAATTCGCTGAAAATCAAG
>JAZSKB010000043.1:0-26516 GCA_045534635.1 Bacteroidales bacterium | reverse complement strand
CAAAGATTTAATTTAAAAATTGTACGATATTTCATTATTAATAAAAAAAATGTTATCTTTGCAAATCAGTTGAATTTGCCCCTGTAGTTCAACGGATAGAACGGAAGTTTCCTAAACTTTAAATACAGGTTCGATTCCTGTCGGGGGTACAAAATCATTGTATGAAAGGGGACGGAAAAATATGGAACCTATACAAAAGCAACAAACAGACAAAGAGGCAAGTTATAAATTTTATAATTCTACCGAAGTTTGGTACGATGATGTAGTAACAGACATCGCCAATGCTCAACATTCTGTATGTTTGGAAACATTTCGTATAGGAAACGATAGTGTTGGAAATCAAATTAGTAATGCATTAATTGCCGCTCATCAAAGAGGTGTTAGAGTAAAATTGTTGATAGATTGGTGGGGAGCAAGTGGCAAAAATCCATATATCGTAAAAATGATAACCGCTGGCATAAATGTTCGTTTTTTCAAAAAATTTGTTATAAGTCCATTTATGTTCAAAAGAAATCATTGCCGAGACCATAGAAAAATTATTGTAATAGATGATAATATCTCGTATATTGGTTCTGCCAATTTTACCCAATATTGTAAGGCTTGGCGAGAATCGATACTTAGAATGAAAGGAGATATTGCCATTACGCTGAAAAAGATATTTATGGATAATTATAAAATCTATAATAAAGATTTTTCTATTTATGAAGTAAGTAAAAGATTTCATAAAACAATTCGTTATGGCAATTGCTTTTTTATTAGGGAAGTACCTTCTGTATTTGGTCAGCGTATAAAGAAAAATTATTTACGATGTATAGAAAGAGCCGAAAAACAAATAACGATAGAAACACCTTATTTTTTGCCGGGACATCGTATCTATAAATCTTTGATAAATGCGGTAAAAAGAGGCGTAGAAGTCAATGTTTGTATTCCTCAACATTCCGATGTCAAAGTAGCAGATGTTGTTAGAGATGCTTTTTTGGAACAACTATACAAACACGGTGTAAATATTTACCTTTATCCTAAAGGAAATTTGCATTCAAAATTAATGTTGATAGATGACAATGTGTTTGCAATAGGTTCTGCCAATATGGACAATCGTAGTTTTAGATATATGTTTGAAATTGCAATGTTGGGTTCAAATCCCGAAATTGTTAAATTGATAGCATCACATAATTTGCAAACAAAACAAATGTCATTGCCATTTGATGAAACATTTTATAATTCACGAACAATCGCAGAAAAAATATTGACATTTATTGCTCTGCCATTTAGCCATTTATTATAATGAAACAACCAATATATCAACAAAAATATCGAAGAAATTCACTCATTTTTGGAGTACTGACTATATTATCCATTATGATATATTCTTATTTATATCATCTTGGTGTTGGCAAATCTGCAGAAGAACAATTTCAAGATTATCAACAAGAATTTCTTAAAAGAGAACAATTATTTAATGAATATTTTCATCAATTAATCAACAATAATAACATAAAAAATGTTACAGAATTGCTACATTTCTGTAAAGAAAAAAATGTTAATGATGACAATTATACTTTTGCGATAAACCAAAATGAACATTGGATTGCTTGGTCAAACAATAAAGTTTTTTTTCCTTCACAACTAAATACAAAAGACTCTGTAATACTGAGCAATATCAGTAATAAATGGTTACTTTTAACACACACCACCATTGATGATAAAATATATGTAGGTTCCATATCTTTGCAGCATTTAGATAAAAAAACACCATTCGGTTATTTAGCAGAATATGATATTTTTTCCGTTGAAGATACTCAAGGACAGTTAATTTATAATAACAACGGACAACCCATGTTTAGACTATTGGTTTCTCCAATAGTTCTTCCTTTTGATTTGGCATTCTTGGTATTACTATCTTTTTTATTGCTATTTGTGTTTTTATGTTATACCATTGCAAATATTCTTTTACAAATACCATTTGTTAATAAATACCAAAGTTGTATTTTTTATTCAATTGTATTTATTGGACTAATATTTCTTATTTTATTTGATTATCATATAAAAATAAAATCCGATTTATTGTCGCCGTTATATTATTCATCGCATTATAATTCATTAGGTTCTTTGATAGTTCATGTGTTTATAATGTTTTTGGGAGCAATATTTTATCAACAATATTATAAATTTTATTATGTAGTAAAAAAGACAAAGAAAATAAAAATTGCAGTAGCATTTCTGTTATTGACAGTGAATATTATATATTCTATTTATCTTATTCAAGTTATCAATGGAGCACTCAATGATAGTATGGTTGTTTTACGTCCAGAAGGATTGTACAATTATACTCCGATAAGTATTTCAATATTAACATCCGTTGTTTTTGCATGTTATATTATCATTATAACGTTGAAAAAAACTTTTTCAGTTGTAGAACAATTGGTTTCGGATAAACAAATTATAGCCATAATGCTAATAGCAATATATAGTTTGCTAATAGGAAGTTTTATCATCTATTTTGTGGCAACAAATAAATTTACACAATATATAGATAAAATAGGTATTGTTATTGTTTTTCAATTGTATTATTTATTACCGCTATTTTATCCAAAATTAAAGAAAAGAAAAGATGTTGCTATTTTTGGATATGCCTTAGCAACAATATTAATATTAGTTCTTGCAATAGTTCCAATGGACGAAAGGAAAGAACATTATAAAGAATCTATAGCACAAAAATTGCTTTCAGGTGAAGATTTATATGAATATTATGATTTTTCAGAATTGGCAGAACAATTAAAACAAGATACGAATATCGGTAATTTTTTTGATGAAAAAAAATTAAACGGAAAATTTGATATGAAATATTATGTAATGCAACGTTATCTAAAAGATTATGTTAATCATTTTGACATTAATTTATTGTGTTACATAAATGAAATAGACGAATCGCTCGATTTAAATAGATTGATGAATAAATATGCTATAAAAGATAAAATATCTTCATTAGAAGGATTGTCTTTTCGGCAAATGGGAATAGGTTCTTCGGAATATATTATTAATACTTCGATAGAAAAAGACGAAGAACAAATAGGACAATTGTTTATTTTGTTTAAACGTACATTGCAAAATACTTCTTCTCCTGTTCATAATGCAAATACCAATTATTCATACGCAGGTTATCGTAATGGTAAATTAGAAATGAATGTAGCAAATTATGATTTGGAATATAATTACAATTTATCAGATTATAATTTAGATACCATTTATTCTGGAATGTCATTTCAGAGAGATGGTTATATACATACTATATATACAAATGACGATTGGCTTGTTATTATTAGTAGTCAAAATACTATTTTTTGGGGAAGATTATCGTTGTTGATGGTAATTGTTCTTATATTTTTAATTACAGCCATTGTTCCTATTATTATGGCGATACCAATAAAAAAAGCATTTCGATTCCCATCAGTCAAAACTATGCTAAATATTTTTATTGTTACACTAATTTTTACAATGATAGTATTTGCCATTGTCTTTTTTGTTCGTTTTTCAAAAACGGTACGAAATGAAGAACAATATCAAAATCAAAGTAATAGAATTAAAGAAATAATTAATATTATTGCCTCCTCTACTGACATCGAACAAGCACAAAATGTAGATAAAACTATGGTAAATAAAATAGAAAATGTGCTTAATTCTTATTTTGACATGGATTATTTTAATATAAGTATTTATGATAAATATGGACGATGTGTTCAAAATTTTGGCAAAGGTGTCTTTTTGATACCACAATTAAATCCTCATGTATATAATACTTTTATTGAAAATAATTTATCTATTTGGTTTACAACAGAATATTTGTATGGAAAAAGATATCGATGTGCATATCATTCGTTGGTTAATCAAAAAGGAGAAATTATTGGTTATGTAAAATTACCACAATTAGCATATTCCATATTTAATTTAAATGATGAACATCAAAGTCAACTTGTAACAAGATTTTTCTGTTTGATATTTTTATTTGTTTTCATAATTTTTACTCTTTTTACTATCGTATTACAATGGTACCTCAATCCATTGATGCGTGTTACAAAACGATTATCAGAAATTAATTTTGTCAATTCTCCTATTGATAACCCATTAGAAACAATATCTTCAAAAAGAAAAGATGAATTTGGAAAATTGGTAGATAATTATAATACATTGGTTATCAGATTAGAAGAAAGTGCACAAATTTTAAAACAAAATTCCCAACGAGAAGCATGGCAAAATATGGCAAGACAAGTTGCTCATGAAATAAAAAATCCACTAACTCCAATGCAATTGAAAACACAATTTATTCTACGAGAATACAATAGTGGAAATGTTAGCCAACAAAAAATGAATACCTATTTTGCAACAATGTTAGAACAAATAAATTCCCTTTCAGAAATTGCTTCTTCATTTTCACAATTGTCTCAAATAGGAAGTAGCGATTCTGATGTAGAAGATTTGATAATTATTATAAATAATGTTTTAGCACTTTATCAAAATACAGAAGATGTAGAAATTTCTTTTATACATAATTTACAAGAAAATCAAGCATTTGTATTCATTAATAAAACACAATTGATAAGAGTTTTCAACAATTTGATAAAAAATTCTATTCAAGCCAAAAAAGATAATGAAGACAATTTTGTTAAAATAATTTTAAAATCTTCACAAGACAACAAAATGTGGCAGATAGATGTCGTTGATAATGGAATAGGAATAGCAGATGAAGACAAAAGAAAAGTTTTTACATCAAATTTTACCACAAAAATGTCTGGTTCTGGAATAGGATTGTATATGGTAAAAAATATCCTTCAATGTTGGGGTGGAGATATTGTATTTGAATCTGTTTTGGGAGAAGGAAGTACTTTTACTATTCTATTACCTAAATGGCAAGAAGATAAAAAATAAGCTTCTTATAACCTTAATCTATCGAAATTTTTTCCAAAAACACCACTTGTTTTGGCGATGGTAATAAATGCCGAATCGTCAATATTTTTGATAATTTTTATAATTTCGTGTTTGTCTTCTCGGTGAGCGATAACCAACAATATATCTTTTTCATCTTTGGTATAAGAACCAACCCCTTTGAGCAATGTGGCTCCACGAAGTAAATCTTGATTTATTTTTTTTGCAATCTCTTCATTACGATTGGAAAAAACCATAATTTGAAATGTCTGCTTGTATCCATCTATTACCATATCGCTAACAGCGGTATAACTAATCATTGCGACATAACTATATACCAAACATTCAATATTTTGAATAATAAAATACGAACATCCAATAATTAATACATTCATCATTAAAGATGCTTTTCCATAAGAAATATTTCTGAAATAATTGATAACAAGCACAATAATATCTGTCCCGCCAGTATTTCCTCCATAATTAAGTGAAATACCAACACCAACACCTGCCAACATAGAACCGATAAGAGAACATAAAAACGTATCTTGAACTATAGGCTCTGGAAAAAGTGGTTGGAAAATAGCAAAAAATCCTGATAAAATAACTGTACAAACAATAGTATTGATACTAAATTTCCCTCCTAAAATCTTAAAAGCAGTGCCAACTAAAATAAGGTTCAGCGTTAATGTTGATATACCAATAGGAATTTTTGTAGCAAAATACAAAAGTGAAGCAATTCCACTGATACCTCCACCCATCAGTTTACTTGGAATTAAAAATGCGGACCATCCAAATGCAAATAATGCTAACCCTATGGCTATCATTATCCATTTCTGGAAAAAATTAAAAAAAATAGATATATTTTTGTTCATTGTTTGTTTTATTTTTATTTAAGAATATCCCTTCTCTACGAGAAGGGATTGTTTATCTCGGACTTCTATTAGAATTTTGCGATGTATTTGTTGAATTGTTCGTTTGTGATGTTGCTTTTGTACTATTAGAACGTTGTGTAGGGTTAGATATTGTTTGATTGTTAATATTTTTATTAGAAGTTGCTGATGTATTATTTTTTTGATAAGTATTGGTACTTTTATTATTCGGATTGACATAATTGTTAGAAGTATTGGAATTGGTTTTAATTGTTGTCGTATTATTTGAACGATTTGTAGAAGATGAATTGCTATTAGTTGAACGATTGACTGTATTACTGCTATTCGTATTATTTGGACGATTGACAGCGTTAGTATTGTTTGAACGGTCTATTGCATTTGTATTGCTCGAACGATTCATCGTTGTAGAAGTATTAATTTCTTTTGGTGCAGTTGTTGTTCGTGTGATAGCGGCATTTGTTCCTAATTCGTCAGGACGTTTTATCGCTATTTGTTGTGCTTCTGCTTTATGTTCTGATTTATAAGAAGAAATATCACTTCTCAAACCGCTGATACCTTTGGTAATAACTTCTTTGTCGGAAGTTACTCGGTTGATTGTATTGATATTATTTGTAACTTCTAAATTCAATTCCTTTTCAGAAGGAGCATTGGTTATTAATGCTTTTTCTTCTGCAGTATAATAATCTGTGTACCAATTGTCAAATTGTTTTTCAGTAATATTTCCAGAAGAAGAAATAGTAAATTTTGACGGATTATTATTTTTGCTTAGTTTGTTAGTAGCATTGATGCCACTGCTATAACTTGGATGACCATAGTAATTATTGTTGTTAGGTTTATTACCATAATTTCCATGGTTAGGTTTATTTCCATAAGAATTATTATTAGGTCTGTGTTTAGGGTTATTGTAATAAGAGTGATGATGTCCATAATGTTTTGGAGGACGTGGATTTGATGGATGATAATATCCATAATCGTTGTAATAATATGGTCTATAATAATTGTGCCAATAATTGTTGCAATTATAAATGATGTTCAAGGCATATTTTCGTGCTAAATCGGAATGATATATTGCAAGAATATATCTGTTTCTATTGTATAAATATTTAGCATAATTTTGATGATTGACAGCCTTTGACAAATTGCCAGATGTGTAGAAATTGTAATAATAGACAATATCGTATGCTTCCCCTATAATGAAAGAAGTTTTATTGATAAAGTTTCGTGCAGTATAAGAGGTTATACTTGCTTTAGCATTGTGGTGACCTAAAACGATAACAAGCATTAGAAGACTTGTTAATAAACTACTTTTGATGATACTTTTTGTTTTCATAACGCACATTTTTTTTGTAATACACTATTGTCTCTATAAAACTTATAGCAATTATCGTGCCATACTTTCTTTTTTTAGCAAAATTATGACAAAAATGTTATCTTTGCAAAATGATAAAGAAAGAAAAAATGAATTGTTGTCTTGTTCAAGCAGATATTATTTCTGAAGATAAATACTTGAATTTCAGAACTTATGAACGGTTGTTGCAAAAAATAACAACAATGCCAGATATTATAATTTTCCCAGAAATGTTTTCTTGTGGATTTTTAGAAAAAATTAATGATATGTCAGAAACTGACACTGGAGAAAGTGTGTCATTTTTAAAGTCAGTGTCTTCGCATTATCAATGTGCCGTACATGCCTCTTGTCCAATAAAAGAAGATAATAAATTGTATAATAGATTGTTTTGGATAGAAAAAGGTGAAATCAAAGCATATTACGACAAACGACATTTGTTTTTTGGTTGTGAAAAAACTTATTTCTCATCTGGAAATCAACGAATTATACTATCCTACAACAATTGGAACTTTTTACCGATTACCTGTTATGATGTTCGTTTCCCAAGGTGGTGTAGAAATCAATATTTTGCAGAAGAAAAACGTTTTGCATACGATGTTTTAATTGTTACTGCCAATTTTCCAGCTTCTCGAGCATTTGCTTTTCAAACATTATTGACAGCCAGAGCAATAGAAAATCAAACTTATGTTGTCGCAGTTAATAGAATTGGAAAAGATGGTTTTAACAATTATCATAAAGGACAAACACAAATCATTGACCCAATGGGAAATATTATTGCAAAAATACCAGACAATCAACAAGGTATTGTAGAATATGCTTTAGATAAAAATTATTTAAACAATCTTAGATTGGCATTTCCTATTTGTGAGGATTGGGACAATACCATTGATGATTATTTGTATAAATAGAAATATAATTCCTATATACATTCCTATTTTCCAAGTATCGTAAACAAAAAGACATTTTGCCCATAATTGTTTAGTAGAACCATCGCACGAAAGTAAAAGAATTTTCCAACCTTTATATACAATTGGTTGATTTGCTGCAATTTGATATTTTTTTTCTTGATGAGTATCATCTAAAATAGAAAAATTAACAATTGGACTATTTTTTTTATAATCAATATGTTGCAATTTAATTTGGTCGCCACCTTCCAAAAAAGTAATATATTCATAGTGAATATCAATTGTGGAACTATATCTGTCATTAATGCCAAATTGAAGATAAAAAATTATTATAATAAAGCCACAATATCCAAAAATATGCTTACAAATAAGTAATTTATTTTTTTGTTTTAACAAATGAATTGTTTGCAGAAAAAGATAAATTAAAGAAATTAAAGAAGTAAATAATCCCAACCACGTTAGATGAAAATTGGAAATACTAGAAATATTATTATTGGTAATTGTTTTTGATAAAAAAAGCAATATAAAACAAGTAGTTAGCCAAAGTATATATATGTATATATTTGACTTACAGCAAAATAAAGTGCTTTTTAATCTTTTGTTTAAAGGCAAAAAATACCATAACACACAAATCATCAATAAGATAGCGACTCCTAAAATGTTGATAGGATATTTGAATAAAGGCAAACTTATTTCCCAAAAATGCAATAAATAACTTCCAACCCATAAAATAGGTATTGACAAAAAAGCGATAAATTTGAAATATTTGTCAATCATAAATTAGGTCATGAAAGTTTATTTTTATAATCTTCATAACCAAATTGACGTAACATCAGTAATTCTTGGTTTCTTGTCCATACTGCAATATGAGGGTGTTGAATACCATTGAAAAAAGTGGTTTTTACCATAGTATAATGAATCATATCATCGAAAATGATAGTCTGTCCGATGTGTAAAGGAGCAGTAAAAGCATAATCGCCCATACCCATAAAATCACCCGCTAAACAAGAATTGCCTCCCATACGATAAATATATTTATCGTCTTTTGTTGGTTCGTGAGCACCAATAATAATTGGTTTGTATGGCATTTCCAAACAATCGGGCATGTGACAAGCAAAAGAAGTATCCAACATAGCAATATCAAAGTGTTCACACTTAATAATATCTTGAACTTTAGCAAGTAAAACACCAGTTTGCCAACCAACTGCTTCGCCGGGTTCTAAAATAATTTCTTCTAAATTGGGATAACGTTGATGTAAACCTTTGATAATCTGAACTAATAATTCAACATTGTAATTTTCTTTTGTGATAAGATGTCCTCCGCCAAGATTAAGCCATCGAGCTTCTTTGATTAAAGAACTAAATTTATCTTCAAAAACTTGTAAAGTTCGTTCTAATGTTTCGCTACTATTTTCACAAAGTACATGAAAATGAATGCCTTCTATTCCTTCAGGAAGATGTTCTCCTAAATTTTTTCGGCGAATGCCTAAACGAGAACCTTCTATTGCAGGGTTGTAAAGGTCGGTTTCTATTTCCGAATACTCGGGATTGACTCTTAACCCTAAAGAAACTTTTTTACCGTATGCTTTGTAAATCGGTAAAAAATGTTCATATTGAGATATAGAATTGAAAGTAAGATGCGAACTTAATTGTAAAAGCGTTTTAAATTCATTATCTTTGTAAACAGGACAATAAGTATGTGCTTCACAATTCATTTCCTCATTGATTAGGCGAGCCTCGTTGAGAGAACTTGCTGTGGCTCCACTTAAATATTGTTTAAGTAAAGGAAAAGAATGCCAAAATGCAAAACCTTTTAAGGCACAAATAATTTTTACATCTGCTTCATCTTGAATTAAACGTAAAATTTGTAAATTCATTTCCAACGCTTCTTCATTGAGCAGAAAACAAGGTGTTGGAATTTTATCGAAAGGTATAGACATCTTTTATAGATTTTTCAAGATAAAATCAGTAAGTTTTACATATAAATGGTATCTTGTGTTGCCACCATAAATACCATGATTTTTATTAGGATAAAAATATTGTTCATATTGTTTTTCCGCTTTGTTGAGAGCGGTTACCAAATCTACAGCATTTTGAAAATGAACATTATCATCGGCCATACCATGAACAAGTAAATAAGCACCTTGCAATTGATGTGCATAAGTGATAGGAGAATTGTCATCGTAACCATTAGCATTTTCTTGAGGTGTTCGTAAGAAACGCTCGGTGTAGATGTTATCGTAGTATCTCCAAGTGGTAACAGGAGCAACTGCCATAGCCATTTTAAAAGTACCATTACCTTTAAACATTGCCAAACTAGATAAATATCCACCAAAACTCCAGCCCCAAATTCCTATACGATTGGCATCAACATATGGAAGTTGTTTTAAATAATTCGCTGTTGCTATTTGGTCAATAGCCTCATATTTTCCCATCTGTTGATAAATACATTTTTTGAAAGCATCGCCTTTGGTTGCTGTACCACGTCCATCGGCACAAACTATTATATATCCTTTTTGTGCTAACATTTGATACCAAGCATAATCCATACTGCGAGAAAAAGAATTGCTTACTTCTTGAGAACCAGGACCGCCATATACATACATAAGGACAGGATATTTTTTGTTAGGGTCAAAATTTTTTGGTTTAAGTATCCAACCATTTATATTAACACCTTCTGAAGTGTTAAAGTTAAAAAATTCTCTTTGTGCAAAACCATAATTTTGCATTTTAGTTTTGTAGGCAGCATTATCTGTAAGGGTATTCAACAATTTGCCATTGCTTTGATGTAAAGTATAAATTTGAGGTGTATTGAGATTGGAATAAACATTACGATAATAATTGCATGTAGGACTGAATGTTGGTGTATTCCAACCATCACCAGATGTAAGCATTTTTTTCTTTTTACCGTCAAAATTTATACAATATAAATCTCTATTAAGTTCTCCCGATTCATTGGAAAGGTAATAAATTAATTTTTTTTCTTTATCTATAGCACAAACATTGGCAATTTCCCATTTACCAGAAGTAAGTTGTGTGATTTTTCCTCCAAATTCGATACGATACAAATGATTGAAACCATCTCGTTCGGAGGTAGCAATAAGTGTTTTATTATCATTGAGAAAATAATAATCGTGGGTAACATCTAACCAAGCATCATTTTCATCAGTATAAACAATTGATTTTGAGTTGTTTAAAGTATTAAAACAATAAAATTCTAATTTATTTTGATGACGATTTAATTTTAAAATAATTAAATCGTTAGCATTGGGTAGCCAATATAGACGAGGGAAATAACAATTGCTATTATCACCCATATCCACTTTTTTACATTGATTGGATTTTAAGTCATAAATAATAACGTCAACTAAAGAGTTGTCTTCGCCGGCTTTAGGATATTTATATCGATGTTCATCGGGATATAAATTTCCATACATTGTTAGCGAAAATTCTTTTACGCGACTTTCGTCAAAACGGAGAAAAGCAATTTTATCGTTATTGGGAGACCAATAAAAACATTGACTCATATCTAATTCTTCTTCGTAAACCCAATCAGCCATACCATTGATAATGTGTCTATCTAAACCATCGGTAGTAATTGCAATTTCTGTTTTTGTATTCAAATCAACAAGATATAAATTGTTGTTTCTTACGAACGCAATTTTATTTCCATCGGGAGAAAATGTTGGAAAACTTTGTTTTCCTTTGTTGGTATCGGAAAGAGAAAAAATTGTTTTGTTTTTTAAATCAACAATATAATAAAATCCTTTTGTTGAACGACGATAAATATTTTCTAATTGTGTGGCAATAAGAAGTTTATCTTCTGCTTGATTAAAAGAATAATCATCAATATCTTTAATTGTCAATGCAGGATTGGTATTTTTTAAATCATTGTTAGTTAAAATAACAGCTACTTTTTCACTATTTACAAATTTGTGTTTTACAATACCTTCGGAAGATACAACAGTATAAAAATCACCGTTAGGCGTTGTGTTAAAACCCGGAACTCCACGAGGAGTAAGAGTGTAATTTTTCCAAATATCTTCTAATGTGATAGTTTTGTTTTGTGCAAAAAGCCCATTTACCATTGTAAAAATGGTAATAAATCCAATAAAAAATTGTTTTGTATTCATTATAATCTTTATTTTAATAAATTGCAAAGATAGCATTTTTCACAATTCGGAAATAACAATTTTATATTAAAATTCTATGATTAGTCAAATTTTGTTAGAAATAAAAAAAATGAAACAACATTTTAGCACAAAAAAAGGATTGCAACGCAATCCTTTTTTATTTTAGAAAATTATTTATTAGAAAGAATATCTAACACTAAGTGCTCCATCGAATAAACCATGAGAATGGAATCCCATATTTTTTCCTCCTAACCAAACACCAATAGTAGGACGATAATCAATACTTAATTGTAATGGAAACCAAAATGTGTAAGACAAACCAATTTGTCCAGCGACACCAACATATCCAAAACCACCACCATTTTCATGATAGTAATTTTTGAAACCAAAACCACCAGCACCACCGACACCAGCATACCAATCCCATTCGCCTTTTGGTGTCCAAGAAGGAGAAGCAAAAATCCAATCGTAAATCACAGCGGCATGAACTCCACTAAATCCGAATGCACCGGCGTCTATTTCTAAAAAGTTTTCTCCCAAACTATGTTGGTAACTAACTTCAAGATTGTATCCTAATCGAGCACCGATTGCTC
Source organism: Bacteroidales bacterium (assembly GCA_045534635.1). Classification (GTDB taxonomy): domain Bacteria; phylum Bacteroidota; class Bacteroidia; order Bacteroidales; family WCHB1-69; genus UBA1205. Next base: position 13,724 of record JAZSKB010000043.1, on the reverse strand, counting down.
TTGGTTGTGCAACTATTGCAAGGCTAATACCTGCAAGTAATCCAATAATTAAAAAAAACTTTTTCATTTTTAAAATATTTTGTATTTAAATTAATAAATTTTAGATTTAACGAGCAAAAGTATAAAAAATAGAAATGCAAAATACAATTATAATGCAAATATTATGAACATTTTTTTGTATTTTTATTTAAATATTTAACTATTAGTATCTATAATGTTCTGCTTTGTAAGGACCATCTACAGGAACTCCTATATATTCGGCTTGTGATTGTGTTAAACGAGTCAATTTAACACCAATTTTTTCCAAATGCAAACGAGCAACTTCTTCATCCAAATGTTTAGGAAGTCTATAAACGCCAATAGGATAATTATTTTTCCACAATTCAATTTGTGCCAATGCTTGATTAGTAAAAGAATTACTCATTACAAAAGAAGGATGTCCTGTAGCACAACCTAAATTAACAAGTCGTCCTTCGGCAAGAACAAATATTGCATGTCCATCTGGGAAAGTGTATTCATCAACTTGAGGTTTTATATTACGTTTTTTGATACATGGAAATGCTTCTAATTGAGCCATTTGGATTTCGTTGTCAAAATGTCCAATATTGCAAACGATGGCTTGGTCAAGCATTTTTGACATGTGTTCAATGGTAATAACATCACGATTTCCTGTTGTGGTAACAAATATATTGCCTTCTTTGAGAGCATCTTCAATAAGAGTAACTTCAAAACCTTCCATTGCTGCTTGTAATGCACAAATAGGGTCTATTTCTGTTACTAACACGCGAGCACCATAAGAACGCATAGATTTAGCACAACCTTTTCCTACATCGCCATAACCAAGAACAACAACAACTTTTCCTGCAATCATTACATCTGTAGCACGTTTGATACCATCGGCAAGTGATTCTCGACAACCATATAAATTGTCAAATTTAGATTTGGTAACACTATCATTTACGTTGATAGCTGGAACAAGTAATTCTTTACGTTCCATCATTTGATACAAACGATGAACACCGGTAGTTGTTTCTTCAGAAACACCTTTCCATTGTTCAACAAGACGATGCCATTTTTGTGGGTCAGATTTAGCAACTTCTTTTAAAAGATTTAAAATAACCGCTTCTTCTGCAGAAGAAGGTTGGGCGTCCAACAAAGAAGGGTTGTTTTCTGCTGCAAATCCTTTATGAATCAACAAAGTAGCATCTCCTCCATCGTCAACTATCAATTGAGGACCAAGATTGTTTGGAAATGAAAGTGCTTGAAGAGTACACCACCAATATTCTTCCAAAGATTCTCCTTTCCAAGCAAAAACAGGAACACCTGTAGCAGCGATAGCGGCGGCGGCATGGTCTTGTGTAGAAAAAATATTGCAACTTGCCCAACGAACATCTGCTCCTAATTCTACCAATGTTTCTATTAAAACTGCGGTTTGAATTGTCATGTGTAAAGAACCAGATATTCTAACACCTTTTAAAGGTTTTTCTTTACCATATTTTGCACGGACAGCCATTAAGCCGGGCATCTCTTTTTCAGATATTTCAATTTCTTTACGTCCCCAATCGGCTAAAGAAATATCCGCAACTTTGTATTTTAATGAATTGTCTATCATATTGTTGTATTAATTTTATTTATTGATAAATTGTTCCTCCAAAAGTTTTTGTAATTCTTGAGGAGTGACATTTCGTTTAATTTTCCCATTTTGACAGAATGAAATACCACCAGTTTGTTCGGAAACAATAATGGCTATACAATCTGTTTGTTCGGTTATACCAATAGCGGCTCGATGTCTTAATCCCATATCAGAAGGAATGTTTTCGCGTTGACTAACAGGTAATATACAACGAGCGGCAACCATTGTTCTTTTATTGATAATCAATGCTCCATCGTGAAGAGGAGTATTTTTGAAAAAAATGGTTTCTATCAATTCTCGAGAAGTGTTTGCATTGATGATTTCTCCTGTTTGAACAAATTCATCTAATTGATTTTCTTTGGTTAAAATAATCAATGCTCCAGTAAGTGAATTTGACATACGATTGCATGCACGAACGATAGTATTGATTCGTGGAATTGATGATTTTTTATTATGTTCTTTCCAAGTGAGGATATTGGCTTTCTTCAATGGATTTTTGCTACCTAAAAACAATAAAAATTGGCGAATTTCTGGGTGAAAAATAATGATTAATGCTATAAATCCAACAGAAATAAATTGTCCCAAAAATTCTGAAAGCAATGGCATATTAAACAATACTACCAATTTCCAAAGAACATATATAATAACTAAACCTATAAAAATATTTAGGGCTGCTGTGCCTTTGATTAAACGATAAAGAAAGGAAAACAAAAGAGCAATAATCAGAATATCAATAATATCTGCAAGTCCTAATTTCAAAAAATCCAAAAACAATAACATCGTAATTTATTTTTTAGGTTTATATTTTGATTCTTTTAATACTTTTTGTGCATCTTTTTCCAAGAAAAGTTCTTTAATAGGGCGTTTTGGATTGTTGATTATCCAAGAACGACAAATTTGCCAACCTATCCAAGAGCCTATTCGGCCAGGAGATGTTTTGGGAAAATAACTTGTAAATGGTGCATCACCTATAAGTTTGCGAACAACAACTTTATTTTTATTGAAAAGTAATTCATTATTAATTAGATAAGACCATATTTCGGATTCATTATCAATAGCCCATTGGATTTTTTCTTTTGAAAATCCAAAAATGAGCGTGTCGGAGGTATTGGGTAACATAATTTCTGCAAACATTAATCGTTTACCTTCTATTAGCATTTCTTCCAATACAGAAGATGATTGATTAAAATCGATGTATTGAAATGCTAATTCTTTCATACAATCGGGTATTATGTATTCTTTTGAAAATCTACGATAGACATATTGTGGTACATTGGGTCCTAATTGTTTGTATAAACTATAATTGCTACCAAGATATAAATCTAATGCTATTACCATTACACTATCGTAACAACTAATAGGTTCTTCGTAATATAAACCAGTAATGGCTGTATATATGTGTGGTAAATGTGTTTCTGGATAATGATATTTTAGTAAAGAAAATGCTGAATCGAAAGCAATTTCTAAAAAAGAACAATCTGCAAAAATTTTATTGGTTTCTTTATATAATTTCTTGATAATAGGGTCGTTAAGGTATTGTTTTATTTGATTAACACCTGCTTGATTGATAGGAGATGTGCCCAAAAAGAATGGATATTTGGGTTGAAGTGCTGAAAGTTGTTCATACAAACTATCAGTAGATAAATTTGCAAGGTCTATATCGTATCGAGCAATTTGGGTATTTAATTTTTGTGCAATCTCTTTTACTTCGGAATTGTCAATAGGTGGTTGGTAATCGCTCTTTTTACGCTGACAACCATTGATAACAACAAGTGTTAATACGCACAATATAAGTGTTTTATATATTGATAAAGATAATTTCATTTTAATGAATGTTAATTTTGCAAAGGTAACACTTTTTTGTTATATTTTCTTAAATATTACGAGATTTATCCTTGAAAATTATGATAGTGTAAAGGTGTAAAATTTTCAAAAAATTAGTTAAGAAAATGATTTTCTTAACTATTTTATAAAGACAAAATGTAATGCACTACCTTGGTTGCGAAATCCTCGTAGTTGTTGTAAATGACAGCAGAGGAAAATGTTCCATATTCGCCAGGTGATTCGCAAACTTGGAAATTATTCTGTTCTTCATAATAGCGGACATATTCGTGCTTGTTATGGACATCTCGTGTTATTTCAGGTAAATGCACCACAAACAACAACGTTTTAGTAGGGGTGTGAACAAAAGTTTGAATGTTGTCTTCGGAAAGAGTTAAATATTTGGCGGAATTGTGAACGGAAAAATTTTCCCATTTTTGAATAGTGCCGTCATTTTTATAATAGGGCAGTTTGTCGGGAATGATAAAAATCTGGAAATAAGGGATGTTCGCACAGCGGATGTTTGCTGTTTCACCCAACATGTTCTCGAAATAATTGTTGGAATTTTGTGAATAATTCTGCATCACAAATTTCACTCCAATTCCAGCAATAGGTCTGTCATTCCTTAATATTGTGATATCCACGACTTTGTTGATGTACCGACCGTCCAATTTCCTTTCCTTTCCATTCCCGACACCCAGCGATTGCACATAATAACCGACACCTAACCGTTCTGTAAGATCTCTTGCGATGGCACCGTGTAAGATTTTCAGTTTCTCATTACTACGAGAACCTGTTTCAAGGAACTTTTTAAAAGAGTTCCCGACTACCGTTAGAAATTCTTGATTGTCCATATTTTTCAGTTAATTTGTAATTCAAATATTGTTCTAAATCCTTCGATGCAAAGGTGTAATAACCTCCGCTTTTATAGTTCTTTAGAAGTTTTATATAGTTGATAAAATCTTCTGAACAAAGAAGTTGCTTGATTGTTTCGAATTTAATATCCGTAAGGATATATAGACCGCTGTAGATTCCGTTTCCTGAAGGTACGCATTCTATTTTTAAACTATTCTTATCCTTAATAATGGTATTGATAGCATACTTCATCTTTGAGACATCTTTCAAAGCTTGTGTGCGACCAAACAGATACCAATACTTGTCATCCTCAATATCCCTATTTTTAGAAAGTTTATCCTGATTTGACAATAATTGATTGTATGCCGACGTGTTCTTCATAAAAACATCAAGAGGCAAAGGCTTTCCTTTGTTGTCGTAAGGATAGATGCACTTGCTCCATTTTCCTGTGGACGCTTTTAATATATCGATAGTGCCTTCCGAAAAGTCAAAGTCACCTATAAACACCTTGTCAGCAAGCGTCGCAAATCCGTTTTTTACGGAAACGTATGGATAACTGTATGTGGTTTTGATGTTTTTGAGAAGCGAAAGATTTTCGTTTTGGGAGAAATAAATGTTTTGGCTAATCAAGACATCCGTATAAGATAATTTATCTTGAAAAATTTTATCATTTACAGAACCATCAAACACATAATAGTCTATGTGATTGTATTTCTTTGTTTTAGAGAATCTGGATATGAGTGTGTACGTAGTCGCTTCAAATGGTTGAAAATGCTCCAAATCAACAACTCCCGAAAGATTTTGGTAAAGAATGATGTAGTCGCGCAAATGTTGACCCGCTTTGCTGCTCAACCAAGAACTCGGTGTTATTAAACACATTTTGCCGTTTTTTGCCAACATGTTGAATCCGATTTCAAAGAAGACGATGAAAAGGTCTGTCATACCTCCTTCCGCAAATTTAAACTTCTTCACACTCTCATAACTAGTTTCAAGATTATGCACACGTACATACGGCGGGTTGCCGAACACATAATCCATCTTACCATTGAAATGATTGACAGTTAGAGTGTCGGCATTCAAGATGTTCCAATTCAAATCGCTCAATCCATATGATTCAACAACACGATTAAGGTTTTGAACGCACGCATTACATTCAGCAGCATCCAACTCAATACCGTGAACATACGTTTCCAAATCTTCTTTCAATTCGGACAAGTCATGTTTTTGTGCAAGGAATAGTGAACAATATCGCCGCACAATTTCTATGAGGAATGCACCGTCACCGCAACTATTGTCAATGACGTGTTTTTTGAGGATGGTTGGTTTGTCATATCCTCCAAAATCAAGGATCACCTTGACCAAATAATCGGGCGTATATACCCGCCCGTGTTGTTTGACTGCCTTTGCCATACGCTTTCATTTTGGCGTTTGGCAATTTGTCCCCTACGAATACAGTGCGTGGGCAATTTTGCCTTAACACTGCGGTCGTAGGAAACCGATTACACAGACAAAACGCCCACGCTGTGGGTGTTTACAATCTGTTCTCGGTGTAATTGTGAAATTTCCTACGTTTCAGTGTTACTCGAACAAATAGCAAACGCTATGATTAATACTATGTTAATTTAAAAATTTATTTCATTCAATATTATTTTTGTTTAAATTACTTTCTATTTCTTCTATGGTTGGCAAAGAAGATTGTAAATTCTTCGGCAAAGCCAATCCAAGTTCATATTCTGAAATACTAATAGGTTTATTGATATCGCGTAAGGCATATTCAGCTTTTATTTTGTCCTTGTTTTGACATAACAATAACCCAATAGTTTGATTATCATCTTTTTTACAAAGAATATCATCTATTGCAGAGCAATAAAAATTCAGTTTTCCTATATATTCGGGCTTAAACTCACCTCGTTTTAACTCAATCACGACATATCTATGAGAGAAAACATGGTAAAAAAGCAAATCAATATAATAATCGCAATTGGAAACAACGATATGATATTGTCTTCCCATAAAAGCAAATCCATTACCAAGTTCCAATAAAAATTTTTCAATATGTTTGATTAATCCCGACTCAATATCCCGTTCAGTATATTCGTCAGTAAATGTAAGCATATCAAAAATATAAGGGTCTTTTAACAATCCTTTTACTTGTTTCGATTGCATTTCAGGCAATGTGGAGTCAAAATTATTGGACAAAGCTCCCTGTTTTCCATAGTAATCAAGTTTTATTGCTTCGACAAGGAAATCACGGCTCCATGCATTTTTTATGGTTTGAATCATGTACCAATAGCGAGCATCAATATCTTTTACTTTTTGCATAATTACCACATTATGAGCCCAACTTATGTTTGTTATAGGCAATTGATATTTAGGTGGCATAAATTGCGAAACGGGCGGTTTCGTATTTATATTTTCTAATTGCGAAACGGATGGTTTCGTAAATGTAAGTTCTTGATTATATTCTCTGTAAAACTGAATCATAAACTGACAATTACGAACAGAAAAACCCTTGATTTCTGGAAAATCATTTTTTAGGTCAATAGCAATCCGTTCCAAAAATTTAGTCCCCCAAGCAGCTTCTTGTTGTTTATGAAAAAGCATTTCTCCAATATCCCAATACATACGCAACATTTCCGCATTTGCTGAAAATATTGCTCTTTTCTGGGCAAGCAGTACACGTTGTTTTATATTGTTCAACAATAGTGTGTATTCGGATATGTTTATGTTGAGATTCATACTTAATTAGCAAACGCTATGATTAATACTATATTAGTTTAAATTTCTATTTCCTATATGTTTTTTATTTAATTAAAAATCAATTACATATTACTTTCTACAAAAGTGAAAAAGTAATTTACAAAGATATATAAAAAAATATTATCAATATAAATTCAAGTTGTAAAGTTATAAAATAGGTAAAAAAATGTCAACATACAGTTTGAGATACTTTTTTGTATCTTTGCATGTTGAATCTATATTATTTTTTTAATAAATAAAAAATGGTATTTTTGCAAAAAAATAGTTTAAGATGAATAAAAAATACATAGTATTAACTATAGTATTCGTAATCAATGTGATATTAGGATTTTCGCAAGATAATCCTTTGCATATTTCGCATAAAAGTGTGTATTCTTTTTTAGATGAGATGGCATCTTTGCATTTAATTGATATCAATACCGCATTGAAGCCATATAGTAGAATGTATGTTTACGAAAAACTGAAAGAGATAGAAACCCAATCAGAAAAATTGAATAATGTTCAAAGAAAAGAATTGAAATTTCATCTTTTGGAATTTAATTTAGAAGCCAATTCCCCCAAAGAAAATTATAAATTGAACGCATTTCGTAAAAACGAAAATGTTAATTTATGTTTATATCCATTGGGAGTGTATTATAACGATAAATGGTTTAAAATATCGCTTAAACCTATTTGGGGCGTTGAATATTATATTACGGGAAAAAAAATTTCAGAAAATGTATATCGATATTGGGGAGGAGGAGAATTGATGGGATATATAGGAAAAAATATCTCATTTTATGTAAATGCCACAGATAATTCTCAATCAGCACCGATGAGTAGTCCAGAAAAACTTACTCAAATGCAAGGGGCATTGCTGAAAGGACAATTTAAAAATACAGATTTTTTTAATATTCGAGGAGGTCTTACTTTCTCATGGAAATGGGTTTCTTTAGGATTGATAAAAGACAATATAGTCTGGGGAAATGCTTACAATGGTTCTAATATTCTTTCAGGAAGAACGTTGCCTTATTCTATGATAAAATTAAGTCTATCTCCTGTTAAATGGTTAGAATACAATTATATTCATGGATGGTTGGCATCTAATATTATTGATAGCAATTTATCGTATATAACGAGTAATGGCAACAATCGTTATGTGATGAGAAATAAAATGATAGCAGCAAATATGATTAGTTTTCGCCCAGTGAAAAACCTCTATTTGAATTTTGGAAATTCTGTAGTATATAGTGATGTTAACTTTCAGTTTCAATATTTGATACCATTTATGGTGTACAAAATAGTTGACGATAACTACAATGGAACCAATAATTTAGCAGGACAAAATACGCAAATGTTTTTTGATGTTAGTTCTCGAAATATCAAATATTTACATTTGTATGCATCGTTGTTTATAGATGAATTGTCTTTTAAAAGAATGTTTGATAAGCAAAAACAATCAAATTATATTAGTTTAAAAACGGGAGTAAAATTTAGTGGTTTGCCAAAAACATTTTCGTTTACTTTTGAATATACACGAACAAATCCCAATACATATCAACATTTTATTCCAACAACAACATTTTCTTCAGGCGATATTTGTTTAGGCAATTATTTAGGAAGCAATGCGGAAGAATTTTATACAGAATTGGCATACAGACCTTTGCAAAATTTACAATTGCAATTGTCATATACTTATATGCACAAAGGTACGGATTATATTTATGGAGTAGGAGAGCCTTGGGGTTTGCCATTTATGGAAAAAACTATTTTTTATAACCATATTGCAGCCTTGAAAGTAGAATGGGAATTTATGAATAACTGTTTTGTTTATCTTCATTCTTATTTGTATAATACAGGAGGCAATAAAGAAATAATCAATAAATATAATCCTGCATACTTTCAAAAAGTATCAGGATTTCCTCTTACATTGATGACAGGTTTTAATATTGGATTTTAGTTTAAAACTAATTATGCCATTTCCCTTCAGATTGAATAAGTTGTACAAGTGCTTTTGCGGCAATATTTTGGTCAATATTTCGTTCAATAGGAGTTTGTCCTTTGTACAAAGTAACTTTTCCTTTTCCAGAGCCAACAACACCAAAATCAGCGTCTGCCATTTCCCCAGGACCATTGACAATACACCCCATTATTCCAATTTTAAGTCCTTTTAAATGAGCAGTTGCTTGTTGAACTTCTGTGGCAACTTTTTCAATATTGTATTGTGTTCTTCCACAAGAAGGGCATGAAATAAATTCGGCTTTGCTATATCGTAATCCGCAGGCTTGTAAAATGTTTAACGATAAATCGTAAATTTTTTCATCAGAGAAATTGTTGTTAATTATCCAAATGGCATCTATTAATCCATCTAAACCTAAAGTTGCAATATCTGCACTTGCATGAGCAATAAATTTTTCCCAATCAGATTCAAAATATTCTTTTTTGAAAATCAATGGTTTATGACTGTTATCGGCAAGAAGTCTTAATGTGGTAATGTGTTCGTTTATGTTGTGAGATGCTAAAATAATATCCTGATTATCAATTTTATCAGGGTGCATATCTGCAGAATCTATTTGAGAAAATTTGCTAATAACGATAGGACGATTATTTCCTCCAATCTTTCCAATGGTATTGGTAATCCTTTTTTGATAAGCAAATGGATTGTAATGAATAGCATTATTGCAATTGTTGTTGTTACTTGGCGTGTTGTTATTGATTTCGGTCAATATTTTTGCAAAAGGTATTTCATTTTCAGGACTTTCTGTAAGTGAAACGCGAATAGTATCACCAATGCCGTCGTTGAGCAATGCACCAATACCTCCAGCCGATTTGATACGACCATATTCTCCATTTCCGGCTTCGGTAATGCCAAGATGTAAAGGATAGTGCCAGCCTTTGGTGTTGAGCAAAGCAACTAAACAACGTACAGATTCTACCATAATACGTGTATCACTCGATTTCATAGACAATACCAAATTGTGAAAACCAAAATCATTGCAAATAGTAACATATTCCATTGCAGAAATAGCCATACCCATTGGAGAATTACCATAACGACTGACAATTCTATCGGAAAGAGAACCATGGTTTGTTCCAATACGAATAGCGGTACCATTGGTTTTGCATATTTTTAATAGAGGATACAATCTTTCTGCAATGCGTTCTATTTCAAGATTATATTCTTGGTCGGTATAATTTAATTGTTTGAATTGTTTTTTGTCGGCATAATTTCCCGGATTGATACGAACTTTTTCTACTATTTCTGCTGCAATTTCTGCTACTTTTGGATTGAAATGTACGTCAGCAATCAAAGGAATATGATAACCTTTTTGTTTTAAAGATTGATGTATAGTTTTAAGACTTTTGGTTTCTTCTATACTTGGAGTGGTAATACGAATAAGTTCGCAACCATTGGCAATCATTCGTTCACATTGTGCGATACAAGCAGCAGTATCCAATGTATTGGTATTGGTCATTGATTGGATGCGAATGGGATTATTTCCTCCGATATAGATTTCTCCTACTTGTACAGGAATTGTTTCACGTCGATGATATGAATAATAATTATCTGTATATTTCATTTATTGTTTGCAAATTTTTTTTACAATAGTAGTTGTTGGTGTTGTAATTTGTAATATATATATTCCTTTTGAAAGTGTTTCTATATTGATAGTTTGGGAATAATCATCAATATGATTTTTTGAGAGAACAAGTTTTCCTATTTTATCAAAAATATTGATATTTAAAATAATATCTTTTTTCGATGAGATATTTATTTGATTTTTGCAAGGATTTGGAAAAATATGTAAATGATTTAATTCTTTATCTATGATAAAATTATCGTTAATAGAATCATTTTGTAGAGTATTGTATTTTTGTTGAGCGGCAATTGCTGCTTTTTGTAATTCACGAAGATTATTTCCCAAGATGATAGCAAAAGCAATTGTGGCAGTATCTTTGTTTGCAATATGAATAGGACCGTATGTTGCCATAGTAGAAACGTCGTTTCCATTTTTATCAGTTCCCGCTTCAAAACGATTGGTAGTCATTGCATTATATTTTTGTAAATCGGTAAAACCTTCGTTTATTTTCATACTTAAATTACTACCATCATTGTCAAAAGCGTAAACTTTTGTATTGATGTTAGAAAGAAATTTAATGGCGGCATAAGAACCATTTAAAATCGGTAGGGTATAAGTCATTCTATTATTTTCGTCGTAAAGAATTCTATTGGCGTTACTAATTCCAATATCCCAATCCATAAAAAGTCCAGCATATAAATTGTTTATCTCATAATCGTTTTTATTTATCATAGAAAATTGATGTATAATTGTTTTTTCAAGAGGAGATTCTTGCCAAGCCATTGCGGTATGATGTGTTTCAATATTGAGTTTTGTATTGCCTGCACCATCATCATTGAAAATTGTATTTATTTGCATATCAGACAATTTGTTTTCTGAAACAATATAAGGAGGCAAAATATTTATCATCTCTTTGTCAACATTATTAGAAGCGATATTATCGGATACGTAAGTAGAATTGGTAGCAAAAAGAAAAGTTCCAAATGATAATAAACTTTCTGATTGATAGGTGTTTTTGATGCCTTGACCAAATTGACAATAAATATCATCGTAACCAAGTCGTCCGCAATCTGTAATAGTACAAATTTGGTCGTTGATATTCATTGTTATATTGTTTGAAAGTTTTATAGGCAAATATTGAAAACCTAAGAATGATGTACTATCGTAGAAATCAAAACGAACAACGATGGAAGTAGAAGCGGTTATTTCAGAGGAGAGTTGTATGCAAAATAATTCTTTGTTATCGGTAGTCTGTAAAGATGATAATTGTCCAATATAAATGCTATCATAAAGTAAATCAGCGTTATTGTTAATTATTGAGGCTTTAACAATGGCGTGATTTGCTTCAGCAAGAAAATTGGTAATTTCTCCAAAAATTCTAATAGTGTCATTTAATTTTTTTTCAGAAGTATTGTATTGAATATTTGTAATTTCGAGAGAAGGACGCATAGGGTCGGATAATGCTCTGTAAGCATTTACTCGTCCGCTACCTAACAAACCAGCGTACTGGGAATTTCCAGCAATGGTGTCAATATTGTCGGCAGTGGTTTTAAGTCGATGTATGATTTGCTGAGGAGTAAAATGAGGAAAATAAGATTTAATTAATGCCGCAACTCCAGCAACAATAGGAGCGGAAAATGATGTTCCATCGGATTGACCAAAGGAAGACCCCAAACAAGAGTATATTGCTTTTCCGGGAGCCGAAATATCAACAGAGTAATCGTATGTAGAAAAATCGGCTTTTTCATCAGAAATATTGGTGGCGGCAACGCTAAGAACATTATCGTAAGCCGCTGGATAGAAAGGTAATAGAGCATTGGTGTTTCCAGCGGCAGCAATAACCAAAGCACCACGATTAAAAGTTGCATAATTGATAATATCTTGTCCGAATTGGTCGTGAGAACCAATACTTCCCCAAGAACAATTGATAATTTGACATCCATGGTCTGCGGCGTAAACAATAGATTCATATCCTGCAGTGATACCCCATGTTGCATTTTGGTTTTTTATTGGTAAAAATTTGCAATTGAAACCAACACCAGCAAGAGCAGAATTGTTGTCAGTTTTAGAAGATGATATTGCAGAAACAAAAATTCCATGAATGATAGTGTACGATACGTCGTAATTGTTGTCCGCAATATTCCAGCCATAAAAATTATCAATAAATCCGTCGTTATCGTTATCAATACCATCTATAGGGTCGTTGTAATTGTATTTGATATTTGCTGTTAAATCAAAAATATTGGTATCTATTCCAGAATCTGAAATACCGATAACGACATTGCTGTCACCACGACAAATATCCCAAGCCTCGTAAGCCTGTATAGTATTTAAATGCCATTGATTCCCGATTTTTTCATCGTTGGGTGTATAAAAATTTTGATGAACATATTTAGGCTGTACGTAATCAAAATAATTGGTTTTTAGCATTTTTTGAATAAAAAGCTCATCTGTAGTTGTTATGGTATAGATTAAAGATAAATCAACCATATTTTCGTTTGCTTTGTGTAATAATGGTTTGTGTTGAGGAAAAGTTGGTGATATAGAAATATTGTTATCACTTAAATTGAGAATACTTTTTTGTGTAAATAAATTACGATATTCTGGTTTGAGTTTTACAATGAATGTATTGGGTAAAACTGAAGTATTGTTTTGTCCAATGGTATTCAAATGACCAAAGAATAAAACACTTAATAAGAATAATAAAAAAAATTTCTTTTTCATTTTATGAATTATTTCAAAAAGCAAAGATAGCATTTTTAGTAATAACTTAATGAAGATTAATAAAAAAAAGCAGCGGCGAAGCCGCTGCTTTTGGAAATGAAATTGATTAAAAACTATTTTTTGATAGTCATTTTCTTCGTTAGACGTTGTCCGTTGAAGTCCATGGTGTAGAAATAGATACCATCTGCAAGGTGAGCAGTATTGAATTCAATGTTGTTAGCACCTGCTTCGGCTTCTATTGTTTGAGTGTGTAATATTTGTCCTGTAATGCTTGTAATAGTAAATACTACTTTACCTTGACTTGGAATAGTATAGTTTACTTTTGCCATATTGTTAGCAGGATTAGGCATATTTTGACTCATACCGATAGT
>JAZSKB010000038.1:0-99003 GCA_045534635.1 Bacteroidales bacterium | reverse complement strand
ATTTGGAGCAAAAATAAGCCAACAATACGGCAACGGAATAACAACAAGTTACACTTACAATGACACGACCCGCAGGTTAACAGAGATTTGTTCCGATGCAGGAGATTCTTCTCGAATGGCATACACCTATGACGCTGTTGGCAACGTTACCCAAGTAACAAGCACCTATCCATGGTTACCAAACCAAAATTTTACGGAAAATTTCTCTTATGATAGTGCATATCAACTTATTAATGCCGCTGACGAAAGTGGTTCTTACAACATGCAAATAACATACGTAGATTGGGGTAAAATTAATACTTATAATCTTGAACAACAAGATGTTATAACAGGAGATACATCTTTCAAAAATTATGCTTTTAATTATGCAGAAAATTCTGTTACCCAAACCTTTTTTGCCCCAGAAACTCAGCATGGAACAGAACATGCAGAGATTATTTACGGCATAAACGGCAGTTTACGTAAACGAGAAATACAAACTCCAGAACCATGTATAGAATATTATTTATTTAATTCTGCAACGAATTTTAAAGCGTATAGCAATGATGGCATACAATTTGCGTATTACGGTTACGATGCTACCAACACAAGAACCTACAAAATAAGTATGTTTAATTCAAATAGTTGGGTAAATGGAGAACAACAAAATATTGATTTACAGATAAAACAAGCGATGTTTTACCCTAACGCTTATATAAATTTTGATGCTTACGGTAATTATACCAAGCACTATTACAATGGAACAGAGCGTATAGTTAGTCGATTAGGAGAAAAAAATCTTTCTATTCGCATAGATAGCAATGAGGATAGAATATTTAGAGTACAATTAAGCAAAAAAATCCGAGAAGACATAAAAAACTTAATATACGATAACCACCATATAGTTAGATTGCCAAGGATTGATTTAATAGAATTTCATTCATTAGGTTCTCAAGATGATATTTTCTATTACCATACCAACCATTTGGGAAGTACGGCATTTGTAACGGATAATAACTCTTCTATTACACAAGGATTTGTTTATGCACCGTTTGGAGAGATAATCTCCGAGTATAATGCCACTTTTGGAAACGAAGTAATTCCTAAGTACAGTTTTAACGCCAAAGAGTTAGACGAAGAAACAGGGATGTACTACTTTGAGGCTCGTTACTATAGGGCACCTACTTTCATTTCTCGTGACCCATTAATGAACGAAAAACCATGGCTTACTCCGTACCATTATTGTAGTAATAACCCAGTGGGAAAAGTTGACCCAAGTGGGATGAGTGATGACTGGTATGAAGACGTTGACGGAAATGCAAAATGGGATGAGAATGTTTCTTCCCAAGCAGACCTTAAACAAGGAGAAAGATATATAGGAAAAACAGCTGAGTGGATAGGAAAAACGGAGCAAGATGAACAATATCGTTATCACGGTGATGAAAATGGTAATATTTCAAGAACAGATATAAGTAACACGGTTGTTGGAGAAAGAAAAATTAAAACAACAAAATTAGGGATAAATATTTCTTTTGGTGGACAAATAGGAGGGCGTGTTCAAGCTGGTCATGTAAAATTTCAATTAGAAGGAAATATTAATTCAATAAATTTATTAGAAGGTTCTATAAGCAAAACAAAAAATACTCCCTTTTCTATACAGGGATATATATTTGATAATATGGATATTCATGGTAATAGAGGTGTTTCCATTCCTTTTATTTTATCTTATGATTATTCCTATAAAGCAAAATCTGAACAAATTCTTCCAGAACATAGCGTTCATTCTATCAATGTTTTGGGTTATCAAAAAGGCACTAATGCTTCTTCTGGATTTAAAATATCTGTTAGTTTAAAATTTATATTAGGGATAGAAGTTTATTTTGAAAGTATTAATAGATAATTTTATCATGAAAAAGGATAGAGAACAATTTTATAATAATGACATATGGGAGTCAGAGTTTCACGATTTTAATAAAGATAAAATAACTGTGGATATTGCTATCTTTCCTATACTTATAGAATACATTAAGGATATTTTGATATTATTAAAAATTAAAAGAAAAGCTAAAATAAAAAAATGCCAACAACCTAATTGTAATAATATACAAGTAAAATGTCCGTATTGTCAAAATATTAGTATGCAAGAACAAATTACACGTAATTATTTTTGTCTTGTTTGTCATAAAAAATCATATATTGTGACATCAGTAGGATTGTCTTCTTATTTACTATACAAGGCATATAATATTCCTCGTAATCAACAGAATAAAATTAAAAAGATAAGAGGATTAGAATTTTAACTAATAATGCCACCTTTTCAAAATGAATCAAGAAAGATTTTTAGTACGTTATTATAAGCCACCTACTTTCACCAGCAGAGACCCTCTTTTTGAGAAGTATTTTTGGATGTCTCCTTACGCTTATTGTGCAAATAATCCTGTGAAGTATATTGACCCTACGGGGATGAGTGATGATTGGTATGAAGATGAAAATGGTAAAATGATATACACTACAGAATATACATCATACGAAGCTTTTAAAAAGTCGGGAATAAATGGAACATATAGAGGTAAAACTTATCAAAAAGATGGAATTTATTATAGTCTTTTTGGACAAACAATTGATGCCAATTCAAAAAATGGTGAAATTACTAAAAAAATTGATGAAGCATTTATAGAAAAAGCACGATATAACAAAGAGACGATGTCTCCTCCAGACAATCCATTCAATGCTGAGTTTCCAGAACAATATTCTACAGATTTTACATGTAAACATACTCCTTATATAGAAAAAGGAGGTATCCTTAATGTACATCTTCCAAAAGAAATGGGAACTTATGCGGGAATAGCTGATATATACTTCTATACATCGAAAGATAATATGAAAGGAAAATTTCTAGATTGGAAAACATCGTCTAATATTTCTGGAAGAAATGGTAATTATGCCACACCTCTTGGAGTTTATTTGTCTATTAATAAATCTGGAACTAATAATTATGTTTTAATGGGATTGAATTTTAAATCTCAAGAAAATCTAAATTTATTTAAAACTAAATTTTATGAATTATTTCCAATAACAAAATGAAAAGATTATATATTATATTATTATTACTCTGTTTAAAAGAAAATTTGTATTCTCAAAATTTAAATAGTAATTATGTAGATAATACTTGTCTATTTATTGAGCTGTTGTTATTATTTGATTTCATATATAAAAAACATTATTTCGTTTGAACCAATCTCCGATATGTATCAAACCGAATGCTATTACTTGTTATGTCTGAAGATTTTTGACAGCCAATAAATCCAAAAACTAACAATAAGGCAATAAAAATTTCAACATAATTTAATTTTTTTTGCAAAGATAACATTTTTTTTTGTACTTTTGTATTTGGATTTTAAAATGAAATCACGAAGTGTTTATGCTCGTTCTTGTAAGTGAAAACCTGAGAAATTTTCAATCGAGGCAAGAGAGTGTACCACGTTTTTATTGTAATATAACCCTTAATACTGATTAAAATAAATAATTTTAACAATGAAAAGATTTACAATCATTACAATCACTTTGCTATTTTCAATAGCCGCTTTCGCACAAAACGATGTCACCAAATTTCTCGGCATTCCCGTGGATGGAACAAAATCTGAAATGATACAAAAACTTAAACAGAAAGGATTTACCTATAATTACTCTTTGGATTGTTTAGAAGGTGAATTTAATGGAAATGATGTTCAAATAAGTATAGTTACAAATAATAATAAAGTATGGAGAATTGTTGTTTGTGATGCATATCCTACTAGTAGTGAATCACAAATTAAAATAAGATTTAATAATTTATGCAGACAATTTTCAAATAATGACAAGTATATTAAAAGTAATATATTTGCCGAATATGAAATTGGTGAAAAAGAAGACATCTCCTATGAGTTGACAGTTCATGACAAACATTATCAAGCAAGTTATTATCAAATATCATCAGTAGACGATATAAATATAGATACAGCAGAAATAATAGAAAATCTTCAAAACAAATACACAGAAGAAGAAAGAAAAAATTTAACTAACGAGGAACTCCTATTGGAATTTATTGATATTTTTGATAATTATATTTTAAAAAAAATATCACACAAATCTGTTTGGTTTACTATATTTAAATCTTTTAATGGTAGAGGCTATGAAATAGTTCTATATTACGATAATCGTCTTAACAGAGCCAACGGAGAAGACCTATAATTTTAATTAAATCCGTTATCCCATGAATTTTTTTATTTGTGTTTATGGAAGTAACCCATCATATTCTTACAATAAGCCATAGTCATTTGCAAAAATAAAAAAAGTCGGAAACAAATATACCGACTTAAGAGCGGAAAACGAGACTCGAACTCGCGACCCCGACCTTGGCAAGGTCGTGCTCTACCAACTGAGCTATTTCCGCATTTAGTACCTCGGGCGGGACTTGAACCCGCACGAACGTAATGTTCAAGGGATTTTAAGTCCCTCGTGTCTACCAATTCCACCACCAAGGCGTTTATCTGAAAATCAAAGAACGTGAGCGGAAAACGAGACTCGAACTCGCGACCCCGACCTTGGCAAGGTCGTGCTCTACCAACTGAGCTATTTCCGCGTCATTCAGATTACAAAAGTACAACTTTTTTTCTTTATATTTTCATCTTTCTGTGTTTTTTTTTATATTTTTTTACAATTTGCTGTATGTCAAATAAATAGACTTGTGTTTTTTGTTGTTTGTGAGCAAAATTCCAATCGTATTATTTATTTATCCTCTTAAAAAAACTTTCTGATTTTCATATTTTTTAACGAAATACACCCTTTTTCGATTTCAAATTATCATTCAAAAGAAATATCTATAGTAGGAGTTACTTTGATTCCATCATATTTTATTTCAACGCCCATTTTGTAGGTTGTAGTAAACAAAATCGAACCATTTTCATCGTATTTTACAACATTACCATTCAAAAGACCACTATTGTAATTGTATTCTGCCATTTTGATAGCATTAGGCCAATAATAAATTACTTTTCCGTCTAACAAATCATTGAAATATCGTTCTTCTATTTTAATTTTTCCATTAGGATAATAAGTTTTCCAAACACCTTCTTTGTTTCCATCTATATATTTTCCCACAATGAGAACGCTATCATTTAAATAATACCATTTTCCTGTTTCCACTCCCATAGAATAAGTTCCTTTTGTAAGTGTATCGCCATTTATAGCAATAGTAAAACAATAGCCGTCTAAATCGCCATCTTCGTAATTTTCAAAAGCCAAGACAGATTCATCGGGATAATACCACCACCATTGACCATCTTTTTTTCCTTTTTTCGTATAGGCTCCAATGATTTCCGTTTGACCTGTTTCATAAAAATATGTCCAATCTCCAATAGGGCGACCATTCAAATATTTTCCTTTTGCTTTCAAAGCACCAGATTCATAAAATTCTTTCCACAATCCTTGTTTTTTACCATTATCATCAACAACACCTTCTCCTAATTTAATTCCCTCGTGAAAAATATAACTTTTAACAACATTTCCATTTGTATCGTATTCTCTTCTAACACCTTCTGGTTTTCCTTTGAAAAAATGAGCCACCGTTCGAATCTGTCCTGTTGGGTGATAATCTACTTTTCGGTCAAGTTTTTTAGTTTCTACCGCATCATCTACTAAAATGTCGTTTTCATATTTTTCTATATATTGAAAATTGCCTTTTTCGTCGTAATATTTGAAATAACCATTTTTTTTGCCGTTTATATAATATCCTTCTTGGACTAAAAAACCATTTTCGTTAAAAATTTTCCAAGCCCCTTGTTTTTTTTGATTAGCATTCCAACGATTAATATATTCTCGTTTAATAATATTTCCATAATCGTAATACAAAATGGTATGAATATTTGCTAACGTATCAAAAAAGCGAGCAATTCCTTGAGGAACACCATCTTGATAAGGAATTAAACCGATGATATATCCATTATTATCAATATGTTTTTCAACTCCAACAATGGTATCTTCTTTGTAAATCAATTCTTTTACAAAGTCTTCTTCGTATTCACGGCACAAACCGTGTTTTTTTCCATTTTTGTAAGTAATTTCAGAGAGAATAAGTCCCGATTTATCGTAAAATATCCATAAACTATCTAATTGAAAGTTTTTTCTATTGCCTTTTGAACGAACACCTCCTTCTGGATAATACGAAATCCAATAACCATCAGGCTTTCCTTCTCGCATAAATCCTTCACTTGATAATGTCCCATTCTGATAATAAAACTTCTGATAAACAGCATCTTGTGCAAATATTGCACTTGATATTAGAAGTAATATTGTAAATACAAAAACATTCTTCATTAACAATAAATTTTAGAGATGCAAAAATAACATTTTTTTTACATATTAAAATTGAAAATAAATAAATGCTTGAAAATCAGCAGTAAAAAATTGATAAATTACAAAAATTGCTATCACAACCAACAATAACATTATCGGAATGGGCAAAACAGCAAAATTGTATCTATACCAACGCTTCCATTTATCTGGTAACCAATGTATTATCATTCCTATACCAAAAAGGATAAATATTGTTTTATATTGAATAATAATTGTTGGAATCAGAGAAAAATCCCAATTACCACCAATTTTTGCTATCATATTTTTTGCTGTAGTCCAAGCTTCTTCATTTGCGATAGCGGGGTCTAAATTAGAGCCTGAACGGAAGAAAAGTCTTGTAAAAGAAATAAATACAAATGTCATAAATATTGCCCATGCTCTATTAACCCATTTTAATGGTTGTTGAGAAACAAAGAGATGATACAACATTGAAAAAAATGCACCCAAAAACAAAGCTCCTGTCCATACGACACCAATAACAAATATCGGTTGCGGGAAAAACCAATATAAAACAACAAAAGAAGCAAACAATAATCCAACAATAAATGTTTTGGTAGAATGATTCAAACTCCGCCAAAATTTATAAGAAAGAATCCCGAAACCATTTAATCCTCCCCAAATCATAAAATTCCAACTTGCTCCATGCCACAAACCACCTAACAACATCGTGTTCATCATGTTGATATTGGTATATATTTTTTTTCGAGCATTCGGTTGAACAATTCCCCAACATAAAAGCAAGACAATCAAAGCAATCAATATTAAAGTAATCCAGAAAGATTGTACCAAAAAGATAGCAATCATTATAATGACAAACATAATGACAAAAGTTCCTATTGATGCATTTCTATTCCCTCCAAGAGGAATATATAAATATTCTTGTAGCCAACGAGAAAGAGAAATATGCCATCTTTTCCAAAAATTACCCGGATTAGTGGCTTTATATGGAGAATTGAAATTTTTCGGTAAATGAAATCCCATTAAAAGAGCAACTCCAATTGCAATATCGGTATATCCTGAAAAATCGGCATAAACTTGCAAAGAATAAGTAAACAATGCCATCATATTTTCAAATCCTGTAAACATCAGCGGATTGGAAAACACCCTATCAATAAAATTCACAGCCAAATAATCACTGAGAATCATTTTTTTTGCTAATCCATTGATTATCCAGAATATCGCTAACCCAAATTCTCTTCTTGACAGAAAATATTTTTGGTATATTTGCGGAACAAATTCATTTGCTCTTACTATTGGTCCTGCTACCAATTGCGGAAAAAAACTAACATAAAATCCAAAGTTAAAAATATTATTTACCGGCTGTATCTTTCCTCGATAAATATCCATAGAATAACTTATTGTTTGGAAAGTATAAAAAGAAATTCCAACAGGAAGCAATATTTTATCTACAGTAAAATGGGAACCTGTTAAGTTGTTGGTAAACAATGCTAAATGATTAATAACTTCTATATTTGTATGAAAAATATTATTGCAAACATCGGTAAAAAAATAGGCATATTTGAAATAACAGAGTACACCAAGATTGATAATTATAGACAAAGCAAGAAATATATTTTTTTTCAATTGTGTTGAAGATTTATATATCGCTTTGCCTAAAATAAAATCGGAACAAGTGGAAAATATCAATATAAGCAAAAACAATCCACTGGTTTTGAAATAGAAAAATAAACTAACAAAAAATAAGAAAATATTTCTTAATAAAATTTTATTGTGCAATAAAGAAAAGAAAGCCAAGACAATAGCAAAAAATGCCCAAAAATAAAATTGCGTAAACAACAAAGGTTGTTCTGCATTGAAAGAAAAAATCCTTTCTAAAAAGAATTTAATATTATTCCATTCCACCTATCTATTGTTTTTTAAATGTTTTACATATTCTTCTAAAATTGCATTATAAAGGGCATCTCCCCAAATATTGTATCCTGCAGTAGTAAAATGCACTTTATCACGCTTTGCCAAATCTTGTTTTTCCCAATCTGCCATTGATTTCAATCCTCCCATATAAGCAAACCAATCAAAAACGGCTGTATTATAATAAGTTGCCAAAGAATAAAACGCTTGTTGAGCCAACAATCCATTCGTATTGTTTTGATAACGACGACTTACTCGACGATAACTATCGTTATTTGTTGTAAACAACACTTGACAATTAGGAACAACCGTTCTGATTTTTGTTATCAACTGTTTATAATTATCAATAAAAATTGCCGTATCAAAATCAACACCACTTGCATCATTAATACCAATAGAAAAAATACACAAATCAGGTTGAATGAATTTCAAATCATTTTCTAAAAATTCACAACGCAAATAAGAAGGAACACTTGCCCCATTGACACCAATATCTACATAAGAAAGCCCCGAAAAATGATTATCTAAAACAAAACCTCTTAAATAAAAATTTTCCCACAATGTATCTGCTATAGAATTGAATACCAACATAAAACTATCAATATGTTGGTCAACTTCAAAAGTATATGAATATGTAAGAGAATCGAATACACCATTTACCAAAATAGTATCATTGTACAAAAGTGTTGGAAAAATCCAATTGGAATCGCAATAGCCTAAAAGACGAATTGTCGAAAAATCGAAAGAGATACTATCATTGTTTCTCATAGCAATTTTTAAAGTTGCATTGCTATCTTCTGGAGAAATACACATTCCGGCTAAACCAAGCGGATATTTTGGGTCTCGTTGTGTATTTTTTGCATAATCCCATTTTCCTGTATAAGTTGTTTTAAAACTAATAGGATTATTGGTTTTTGCGGCAGAAAAAGGAAAAATTAAACCACGAGCAGAAATAAAATTGGGACATAAAGAAAGTAAATTTGAACGCATTCTGTTAGAAAATATTCCTGCTTGAATATGAGAACCTCCCATGTGCAAAATAGTAAATTTTGCTTCTTCTCCTTTTAAAATATAGTTATCCAAAAAATTGAAAAATTCGTTTAATGCAGTACTATCTCCACTTGGAAAATGTAAATAAGTATTTTCTATATTAAAATTTGGTGTAGAAGGTATCTGTTTAAAGGGTGTTTGTGCTATAAGATTGCAAACAAAAAACAAACAACAAAAACAGATAACATATTTTCTTTTTGGCATAATTAGTTCATTTTCATAAATTTTTCTATTAAATATTCTGGGCATCGCATACGTAAAGCATAAAATTCATAATGTAAAAGAAATGCTTCCGAAAGTAAGTTTGCTATTTCATTTGCACCTGCCTCTGTAAAATGAATATAATCACCACCAGCCCAAGCGGGAGAATGATTTACCCAAGATATCATTGAGTTTTTTCCTCCCATCACATTAAACATATCCCAAAATACGCCACCATTTTGCAAAACTGTATTTTTCAATGCTTCGTTTAATGCTGGTAAAAATGGATATGTTTGCATTTTTCCATCTATTTTTTTGGACATATCCGAAGGACCAATAAACAATATTTCTGCTTGAGGATTAATATTTTTTAAATATTTTATCTGTTTTGCAATTTTTTGCATATAATTATCTATTGATTTTTGTGAATTTATCATTGGCATCATATTTCCGCCATATTGCATAATAATCAATTTCACATTCATATTTGCATTGCATTGTGCCAATGTCGCAGAATCCATACGCGTAAAAATAGTACCAGAACAACCTCTCATAGGAACATTATCAACAACTATCCCTGATTTGTTTTCCATAGAAATGGCATATATTTCTGCTGTACCTTGCAAATACAATTTCGCTTGAGAAATAGGCGTATCAAAATCCCATGTTAATCGTGTTACTCCAGTATTAGAGCCTGATACAGAACGTGTTTGATTTTTGCAAACTGCTTTAAAATTGTTTATATTATTTCCAATAAGCATCACTATACGATTGAATTGAGTGGTATTTTCAAATACACGTTTGCCCACATTAGAACCAACTGTTATTGAGGCTTCTCCATTCAATTGTGCCAAATTGGCTAAAATACCATATCGACGATGAGCAGCTCTTGGTTGAGATGTATCTCCATAAACTACATAACGGCTTAAATTACCTGCATACGATTGACGAACAGTATATGATGGTATTGTTTGTATTGGTGGTACCATTCCCGCTCCTTTGCCTGTAAATTTTCCTTGCAATCGATGACGAAATACACTTGAAATTCTATCCATTTCTATTTGTGAATCGCCATAATGAACAATATGTATAGCCCTGTTTTTTGTAGAAGATGAGGCTAAAAGAGCAAAAAAATCATCCCAATAGGTATAATCGTTATTTGGAAAATGCAAACGAGAGACATTGTTTTGTGCAAATTTTTTACAAAACAAAAGACTATCTAAAATTGTATTCACTTGTGATAAATCACTTTGTGATTTTAACATTGTTACTGTATTTTCTACATCTATTGTTGATGATTGTTCAACCTGCAAAACCTCTTTCGGAGATGGAAATGAAAGATGAATTTGACCAATATTTACTCCATTAACAGGAAAAATCCAACCTAAAACACCTAATGAGGCAAAAACAAATATAATAAATAACAATACTTTAAATGGTCGCATCTATATTATCTTTTTAATTAAGAAACAATGCAAAGATAACACCTTTTTAGTTATATCTATTTATTGTTAATGATTAATTATCAACTAATATTTATCAATTGTTTGAAATTGTTCTTGTATCAATATTTCAAAGAAAACGACACAATTTTATTGTTTTTTTTAAACATAAAAGATTTATTTTCAAAAAATTAATCGTTATACAAATGAATTTCTTTTACTTTAAAATCTGTTGTTATAGGAAACCCTATATCATATTTTTGACTTCCTAAATGTCCCACCTGTCCAAAAATAGAAACTGATACAAAATAATATCGTAATGAAGAAGTATCGGTATTATTATCCAAAAGAACGCTATCCCAATAAATTACATTGTTTTTTATTTCATCTAATTTTCTATTAAGTTCATATTGTTCAATTCTTTCTTCGGCTGTTTCTGGTTCTGAATACATTAAATAATGACTTTCTAATTCACTTTGTTTATTTTGCAAAATCACTTTAGACATATAAGCAAAATCCATATCTGTTAATGTATCTATTCCATGAATATTTACACTATCAACATGCAATCCTTGAATATTACTTTGAGCATATTGCGTAATAGTTTGTGTCAATTTTTCTTTCAATTGCTGTTCTTTATTAGAACAAGCACAAGTCAACACTAAAAGTATCCAAACAAAAATATATCTTTTCATTATCATATTATTTACAGTATTTATTTACAATATTTATTGCTTCTTGATGTTGAAAATTCGCGGCACGTTGTAAATCTTGACAAGCCCCGTCTCGGTCGTTAAGTTTATCTTTACAAGAGCCTCTCATAAAATAGGCTTCAGCATTTTTATTATTCTTTTTCAAAACAACATTCCAATCTTCAATTGCTAAATCGTATTTTTTTGCTTCCATATAGGCTTTTGCTCTCGAAAAATAAGTATCCCAAGCCTTAGGATTTAATTCGATAGCACGTTTATAATCTGCAATTGCCGAAGTAAATTTATTCATTTTTACTGCATTTTCAGCACGATAAATATAAATTTTATAATCACTTCTATTTAAAGCCAACGCTTTTGTAAATTCTTTTTGTGCTGTCAAAGAATCTCCTAAAGATGTATAACAAACACCTCTTTTAGCATAATATTCTGGTGATTTTACTTTAAAATTATTTATCAAATCGTTATAATCTGCCAATGCAAGTTGATATTGTTTTGTAAGATAATAAATATCTGCTCTTTGTGCAAGAATTTCTTTTGTTTTTGCATTTAAATCGATTACTTTTGAATAATCGCGTATTGCCTCTACATATTTTCCCATTTCGGTATGCAATTCTGCTCTTTCTCGATAGGCTTCAACATTTGTATTGTTAATACGGATAGTCTTATCTAAATCATTTACAGCTTCTTTCTTTTGTTCTATTTGACGATAAGCCAATGCTCTACCAAAATAGGCTTGCATTTGATTCGGATTGATTGCAATTACTTTGCTATAAGTTGCTATTGCTTGATTATAATTTTTTTGTTGTTTATACAAATCGGCAAGAGACAATAATGCAGGAGAATAATTGGCTTTGATGACAATAGCATTTTTTAAATCTGAAAGGGCTTTTACTTCATCTTTTTTTATATTTAAATACAATATTCCTCGAGCGTAATAGGCTTCGTGAAAATCAGGATTTTTTTCTATTGCCATATTATAATCGGAAAGGGCTAAATCATATTTTTTTATTTGTTCATAACATGAGGCTCTTTGTAAATAAGCATCATAATAATAAGCACTTTGTTTAATAATAGAAGAAAAATCTGCAATTGCTCCCAAATAATCATTGTTTTTCATTTTGGATAAGCCTTGGTCGTATTTTTTTGCTAATTCTTGAGCAGAAACACTTCCTAAAAGTATCATTAAAATACTGAAAACGAAACTATTTTTTTTATTCATCTCTTTTGATTTTTATTGGCTAATTGTCCACATGCGGCATCTATATCTTGACCTTTACTTCGACGTAATTGAACAAGAATATTTTTTGTTGTTAAAAAATCTATAAATGCCTCTCTATTTTGCACAGATGTTGGTTTAAATGTTGTATGAGCATTGGCATTGTAATCTATAATATTTATTTTTACAGGAAAATGTTTACAAAACAACGCTAATTGTTTAGCATCGTCTAAAGAATCGTTAATACCGTCTAACAAAAGATATTCAATTGTTATACGTTGACTTGTTTTTTGATGATAATATGTCAATGCGTCAATAAGTTTTTCTATATTCTGCGTATGCGATATTGGCATAATTTGCTCTCTTTTGTTTTGGAAAGCACAATGTAAAGATAATGCTAATCCTATTTTTGGTTGAAATTCTGCCATTTTACGAATCCCTTCGGAAATACCTACCGTAGAAAGTGTAATTCGCGAAGGAGACATTTCCATTCCATATTTATTTGTCATCAATTGTAAAGCCTTATCTACATTATCGAAATTCAACAAAGGTTCTCCCATTCCCATTATGACAACATTAGAAAGATGAATTCCATAATGTTCTTGAGCTAATTCGTTAGCAACAAACACTTGTTCATATATTTCTGCCACTGATAAATTACGATTAAAACCCATATTGCCCGTAGCACAAAATCTACAAGACATTGCACATCCAACCTGCGAAGAAATACAAACCGTTACTCTATTGGAAGATGGTATCAAAACCATCTCAATATAATGATTATCAAACAATTGTAGCAAATATTTCCGAGAAAAATCCTTACTAATTTGTTCTTTTGCAATAGTAAAATGATGTAAAGTAAAATTTTCTTTAAGTACTTGTTGCAACGATTTTGGTATATTGTTCATCGATACAAAATCAACAACATTTTTTTTCCACAACCATTCATATACTTGTTTTGCACGAAAACTTTTTTCTCCACAAGAAAGAAAAAAAGTACTCAATTCATTCAAAGATAAGGTTCTAATATCTTGCATTACTATTTTTTTTGCAAATACAAAAGTATAAAAAAAATGTATATCTTTGAAAAAAATCTGCTTGCATTACAAATGTAGATACCAATTTTGTTGGATTTCCAAATTCTGCAAAATGAATTGTTCGGTGGTTGAACTTGTCGAAACTACCGAAATTCATGTATTTTTTTCGGTGTCTGAGCCTGTCGAAGACAACGAAAAAATACTAATATAGGAACTTAACAATTTTTTTTCTAAAACAAAAATTTATATTAAAAAAAGTTATACTTTTGCAAAAAATTGAAATTTTATGACGTTGATAATAATTATTGAATATATAAAATTGATTATAACACACTGTAAATCAATAATTTACGGGGGGGGGTAAATTCTATTATTCACAATTTACATAATTGTAAATCAAATACATATACAGATAACCTTTGAGGGCTATCTGTATTTTTTTTGTAAACTATTAGTAAAATACTATAAGAACTTAAAATTTTAATAAAGATGAAAAAACAAGACAACATACATATTGGACAGCTTATAAAAGACGTTTTTGATAAAAGTGGGCTTTCCGTAGCGGAGTTTGCAAGACGCATTCATTGCGATAGAACCAATGTTTATAAAATCTTTAAACGAGAAACTATTGATGTGGATTTGTTGGTAAAGATTTCTAAAGTATTAAAACATAATTTTTTGATAGATGTAATGAAACAGTCTAATTTAAATAAACAAAACAATGTGCAATTAAATTTGAACATATCTCTTGAAAACCTTTCCACCGAAAATGTTGTTCGCTTATCCGAATTATTGAAAACATTGAAAACATTGAAAAATTCTAAAAAACATTGAATAATGTTCACGGATTAGTGATTTATTTTCACGCTTTGAAAGTTCTTTGTATATACTTCAAATGATACTTTTGCAATATTAATTAAAAATTATTTAAAATTATGATTTATAAAAATAAAATTCGTAAATTTTCAAAACGAATAACCTCAAGCGATGTAGAATACAAAAAAATTGTATTCTCTAGAATGCACGTAGAAGAAATATTTGGAATTATTAATGAAAATATACCTCTTCAGTTAGTTTGTACAGATGGAGATTCTTATTCTGTGAAAATAGATAAATATGGACGTATCTACGCAACAGAATTCTATAAAAAACACAATTGGTTGAAGGGAGGTTGTGTTATAGATTTTGAAATTGATTCGGAAAAAAATATTGTAAAAGTCAATATTACTAATAAACAAATAGAACAAATAGAAGAAAAGGATTTTATAATCCCGGAAAAAGAAAAGCTAGTCCAAGATATTCTTGCCGATAAAATTAAAAAGGACAAATTTGAAAATTTGAAACTTTATAAAGGTATTGAAGGAGTAGAATACAATACCAATCAGGTTGGAGTTATAGATATTTTATGCAAAGATAATAATGGCGACTTTGTTGTTATTGAACTTAAAAAAGAAAGAAGTAGCGATGCGGTTGTTGGTCAAATTCAACGCTATATGGGTTGGGTAAAAGAAAATCTTGCTCAAGATAAAGATGTTCGCGGTATTATCATTTGGCATAGACAAAAAGAAAATAGTGGAGATTTAACCAAACTTTTATCTGCACTTAAAGTCAATCCAAAGATTAGCCTTAAATTCTATGAATTAGAATTAAAAATCAGTGATTAATTAAGTTTGTAGAAAAACGAAATATTAAAAATGCTTATGAGAGAAAGTTTTTTAAAGACAATGAGTTTTGCAGCGATGCTGTTTATGATTATGCAAGTTAGTGCATACAATTTTAAAATTGATGGTATCTATTACACCAGAATAGGTGAGGGTATTGTAGAAGTTACTTCTGGAGATGAAAGGTATTTGGGAAACATACTGATTCCTGAATATATCCAATACCAAGCAGATAGATACAAAGTTGTTAGAATCGGTGAGCGTGCTTTTAACAGCAACGACACTATTGATGAAGTTTCTTTGCCATCAACAATAGAAAGTATTGGTAGATATGCTTTTTATGGTTGTGAAACAATTAAACGAATCAATTTCCCAGAAAGTATAAAAACAATCGGTGCTTATGCGTTTCAGAATTGTGATAGTTTAGAAGCAGCAATATTACCTAAAAATGTAAAAATCATAGAAACTTATACATTTTCTGGTTGTAGTCGTTTAAGAAATTTAGTATTACCAGATTCTTTAACAACTATAGAAATCGGAGCATTTTCTTTTTGTTCGAGTTTAGATAGTGTAATATTACCAAAATCAATAAAAGAAATAAAAAGTTCTGCATTTTCATATTGTTCCAATTTGGTTCTTATAAGAATACCAGCAAAAAATGTAAAATTTGATGGAAAAATTTTAGATTTTTCACACAGTTGGATAATGGAAATTCCTTGTGGTAGTACCAATTATTTTTCCAACGAATTGAAAGATTATGGTTCATTATATGAAAGGAATACTTATACTTACAAAGTTGAAGCAGCAGAAGGTGGTGAAATTGTAGAATTATATGAACACCAAGACTATCATACTCGTGATTGTGATAAAGCGATAATAAGAATGGTTGCAAAACCAGCAAAAGGATACAAATTTTTGTATTGGACTCTCAATGGTAAACCTGTCAATCCATCAACTGACTATACTGCACATATAACAGATGACAGTTATTTTCTTGCTCATTTTCAACCAGCTAATACATCAGTAAATGAAAGTAATATACAAAACATAAAAGTATATCCTAATCCGGCAAAAGACCAAATCACCATAAGTGGTATAGAAACATCTGATATCGAAATATTCGACATAACTGGTCGATTGGTTTTAAAACAACAAATCACAGAAGACCAACAAATAGATGTATCTAATTTGTCAAAAGGAATGTATTTTATAAAAAATAACCAACATACAATAAAATTTATAAAGGAATAAAATCATATTCGTTCTGCCGAATTACAAATTCGGCAGAATGGAGTATAAGAATTTGTAATTCAGAAAAAGTATAATAATATGAATATGAATAAAAATAAAAAATTTGAGACCCTTTCCTATCCGGAAAAAAAAGAAATTTATAGAGCAAAAATTATTGAAGTTCTCCAAAAAAAAGGAAAAGCAAAGCCGCAAGATGTGATGGACGAGATAGAGAAAGAGTTAAACTTGTCCAAGGAATTTGTAGAGCAAAAAAGTAAAGGACGTCATAACACGAAATATCATTATGATATTCATTGGACAAGAAATGATTTGCGTGAAGAGGGTTATATAGACAATTCAACGCGAGGGATATGGAAATTAACAGAAAAAGGCAGAAATGCTGTTCCCGAAAATTTGAAAAAAATAAAAGAAGGGGCTGATTCAGATTGTATAGAGAAAATAAAAAGGATCGATAAAGATGCATACAAAATATATGATGAAGAAGCCAACATATATATTCTTGTTGATAAAAGCAATAAAAAATTCTATATTGGTTATACAGGAAATCTGGGTGAAAGATTGCGAACACACAATTCAAAACAAAAATTTGATTGGGATTATGCTTTAATATATGTAGGAAATGATAATGATAAACTATATATTGATGAGGCAATGTATTTTGAATATTTGGCTTTATCGTATTCTGACGAAACAGTACTACAAAATAAGAAAAAAGCAGATGAACCGAATGTTCGTGAAGAGGCGAAAGAAAAGGCAAAAGAATTGTTTGAGGAACTTCAAAATGCTGTTAGAAGTAGAGAATTGAAAATTTTTTCGAAATAAATGTAAATGTATTGACATAGAGTAAAAAATGATGTTTCATAAATATAATAAAATTCAAAATAACAGATAATTTTATTAAAATAGAAAAGAGAAATATTCGTTCTGCCGAATTACAAATTCGGCAGAACGGAGTATAAGAATTTGTGATTCAGAAAAAGTATAATAATATGTTGGATTGCAAATCCAACGACTCTATTCATGCGGATTTACAATCCGCATAAGCGTTTTTTCTACGTTCCAAGTAGAAATTATAAATTTTTGTTGCCTTTCGTGATAAATATTTGAATTTTTTATGTTATCTTTGCCAAAACATTTGCAATGTTATGATTTTTTTTAAAAAACATTATTTACAAAAGCAAATATCCCGATTGGCTTTTCATCGAATGGAAAAAGCCCCTCGGTTTTTATCTATTGATGTTGCGGAGAAAGTAGGCATTTTAATTTCTTATTCTTCTATTGAAGAATGGGAAAAAGATAAAAGTTTACTTATTCAATGGCAACAAAATCAAAGAGCAAAAATACAATTTGTTGTATATATTGATGATAATTTGAAAACGATAAACAATAATGAATGTATTAAAATAGTAGCAAAAAATCATTTTTCAATATTTGGTCACCTAAATCATCAATATACCCAAGATTTGATGCAAGAAAAATTTGATATTTTAATAGATATAAATACAAACACAAATTTACCAATATTGTATCTGCAATTTTTATCCGATTCAATATTAAGAATAGGAAGAGATAGCGAAAAAATAAAATTTTATAATCTTGTAATACAAACAGATAGTTCAATTTGTATTGTAGAACATTTAACCGAAGTAGAAAAATATTTAAAGCAATTATCAGCATAAAAATAAAATAATGACAATGAAAAAGGGAAGAATAATCACAGCAGCAATCGCTACAATCTTATTATTAGGCAACAATGTAGCAGAAGCGTGTACAAATTTTTTGGTAACAAAAGGAGCAAGTAAAGATGGTTCAACATTTGTTACTTATGCCGCAGATTCTCATACATTGTATGGAGAATTGTATTATCGTCAAGCGGCAACTTATCCAGCAGGAACAATGATGGATATTTATGAATGGGATACAGGAAAAAAATTAGGACAAATACTTCAAGCAGAACGTACCTATTCTGTTGTTGGCAATATGAATGAACATCAGTTGGCTATTGCCGAAACAACTTATGGCGGATTGGAAGAATTGGGAAAACCTAATGGTATTATAGACTATGGTAGTTTAATTTATATCACATTGCAAAGAGCAAAAAATGCTCGAGAGGCAATAAAAGTGATGTCAGAATTGTTGTCAACTTATGGTTATGCAAGTTCTGGAGAATCTTTTTCTATAGCAGACCCTAATGAAGTATGGGTAATGGATCTTATAGGAAAAGGAAAACCTATTTTAGATAAAAAAGGAAATATAGATACCAAACGAACAACAAAAGGAGCTGTTTGGGTAGCAATGCGTATTCCAGATGGTTATGTTGGAGGTCATGCAAATCAAGCACGTATTACCACATTTCCAAAAGAAGATGGAAAAAAATCGATTTCTTCAAAAAATATGTCTAAAATATTCAACAAAGAAGTAGAAGTTGTTTATGCTTCTGATGTAATTTCTTATGCAAGAGCAATAGGAATTTATAGTGGTTCTGATGAAGAATTTAGTTTTGCCGATACATACAATCCACTTACATTTGATGGTGCTCGTTTTTGTGAAGCACGTGTTTGGGCTGGTTTTTTGAGAGTAAATCCAACAGAAATGGCTCAATATGAAGATTATGCACGTGGAGACAATTTACAACATCGTATGCCATTGTGGATAAAACCAACCAACCAACTTTCTTTAGATGATGTTATTGCAATGATGAGAGACCACTATGAAGGCACTTCAATGGATATGACCAAAGATAAAGGAGCAGGTCCTTATCAATGTCCTTATCGTTGGAGACCAATGACATGGGAATATCAAGGTAAAAATTATATTCACGAAAGAGCAACAGCAACCCAACAAACAGGATTTTCTTTTGTCGCTCAATGTAGAGGACAATATCCAAGTCCTGTTGGAGGTATTCTTTGGTTTGGTGTAGATGATACTTATAGTACTTGCTATGTACCAATGTTTTGTGGTATTACCCAAATACCAAATTGCTTCAAAGAAGGCAATGGAGATATGATGACCTATTCAAATACTTCCGCATTCTGGTTGTTTAATAGAGTAAGCAATTTTGCTTATTCTCGTTACAACGATATGATTGTTGATATTCAAAAAGTACAAAAGAAATTAGAAACAGATTTTCAACAACAAGTTGCAACACAGACACAGTCATTGGTAGATTTGTACACCAAAGATGCAACAAAAGGTATTGACGCTTTGAATAAATTTTCAGCAAAAGCCGCAGATGAAATGTTCAACGCATGGCAAGATTTGTCTAATTATTTGCTTGTAAAATATATTGATGGCAATGTGAAAAAAGAAAAAGATGGTAAATTTGAAAATAATGGTTTAAATCCATCGTATTCAGCACAACCAGCACATCCTTTGTATCCAGAATGGTTTTACAAAATGATTATTGAAGACGCAGGAGAAAATTTACAAGCAAAATAAAAATGAAATACAAAGCATCTACCGTTAATGGGTAGATGCTTTTTTTAAAATATGTCGTTGTATTTAACAGTTTTAGGTTGTAGTTCGGCAACACCGACAAAAATGAGGCATCCAAGTGCCTTTTTGCTTCGTAGTGATAGAACAAAAGAATTGATGCTTATCGATTGTGGAGAAGGTACTCAAATTCAATTGCGAAGGTATAATATATGTATGCAAAAAATTGCTCATGTGTTTATTAGTCATTTACATGGAGACCATTTTTTGGGATTACCTGGCTTTATTCTCTCTCAAAATTTATTAGGTCGCAAAAATCCATTACATATATATGCTCATCGCCCTTTGAAAAAGATAATTCAACAATTGTTGGAAACAGATAAAACACAATTACAATACGAACTTATTTTTCATCCACTAAAAGCAGGCAAAAATATTTTATTGGAAAATAATAATATAGTTGTAAATTCTATTCCTTTGAAACACAGCATAAAAACACATGGATTTCGTTTTGAAGAAAAAGGTTCTCCATATCTTATAAAAAAAGAATTTTTTGCAACGCATCAACTTTCTGTAGAGTGGATAGAACGGATTAAAATGGGTGAAGATTATTGTGATGAACAACAAAATATTTTTCCTAATAAGGAGATAGTTTATAAAAATAAAAAATTAAAATCTTTTGCA
This sequence comes from Bacteroidales bacterium, assembly GCA_045534635.1. Classification (GTDB taxonomy): domain Bacteria; phylum Bacteroidota; class Bacteroidia; order Bacteroidales; family WCHB1-69; genus UBA1205. Next base: position 78,075 of record JAZSKB010000038.1, on the reverse strand, counting down.
TATTGTTCAGATACAGTTTATTGTCCATCGATAGTGAAACAAATAAAAAAAGTGGATTTGCTTTATCATGAAACAACGTTTATGGGGGATAAAGAGCAAGTGGCAAAAGATAAATTTCATTCGACAACTATTCAAGCAGCACAAATTGCAAAAGCGGCTTGTGTGAAAAAATTGCTAATTGGACATTATTCTGCACGCTATAAAGATATTTTTCTTTTGCAAGAAGAGGCTAAAACGGTTTTCCCAGAAACATATTCAGCGATAGAAGGAAATACTATAGAAATATAAATGTTTGATAGTTAATATATTGTAAAGTTATTTTTTTCTTAAAAAATTTTTTTTCTTTTTTTGAAAAGCGAATGATATTAGTGTTATCTTTGTAAATCAATTTTAAATAGAGTAAAAATGAAAACAGTATTATTTTTAGCGATGTCTTGTATAGTATTTACTGGATGTAGCGTTCAGAAGTCAGTAGATAATTCTACTATTAATAGTTTAAATTTGGAGCGTTATTTGGGAGAATGGTACGAAATTGCACGATTTGACCATATTTTTGAACGCGGAATGACTAAAACTAAAGCATTTTACGCTCTTCGAGAAGATGGTAAAATAGATGTAATTAATTCAGGTATGAAAAATGGAGAAGAGAAAATTTCCAAAGGAAAAGCAAAAACAACAGAAAAACCTGCTTTATTGAAAGTTTCTTTTTTCGGACCATTTTATTCTGATTATCGGATAATGTTTTTAGATGAAGATTATCAGTATGTCCTTGTTGGAGGTAGTAGCGAAAAATATCTTTGGATTTTGGCTCGTCAACCGCAATTAAATCAAGAAGTTAAAGTTGCTATTTTAGCAGAAGCCACTAATCGTGGTTACGATGTAAGTAAGTTAATTTGGGTAGAACAATAGTTCTATTTCTACGATTAATGTTTTAAATGTAATTAAAGAAAATTCTTTCATAGAAAGAATTTTCTTTTTTTTATAAAAAAATATGTTGTTTTTTGCAATTTGTATTAAAAAAAATTGTATCTTTGCATTAAGAATCGAGCAAACGAAGTGCTGAAAAATTAAAAACAAAGTAAAAGATGCAGTAAATCTCAAGGCACTTATTTAAAATTACATAATTATGTTATATAAATATGTAAATAATGTAAAAATGTAAAACGAGTAAAATGAGGTTTAATCTAAAAATAAAATAATTTATATTTAGCACAAGATTTTGCGGAGAAGTTGCAAGCAATTGCAGAATGAAATGAAAATCGGGTAAATTTGCAGTATAATTACCAAGGGCAAATCTTGAGGTTTGCCCTTAATTTTTTTTAAAACAAAATAGTTTAAATTTTTATATTGTTTTTATTGGATTTATAGATAAATATAAAAGTTATTGTTGTGAGAATAAATGAAATAAGTAATGCATACCAAGCATTATCAAAATTTCCAATTTTAGAATAATGAGTTTGTGAATAATGGGAAAAATATAGAAAAGCAGCGAAAATAGCCATTGCATTATTGCAAAAATGAGCAAAAATATTTACCCAAATAGATTTTGTAAATAAGAAAATATATCCAAAAGCAGCTCCTAAAAGCATTCTCGGAAAAAATCCATAAAATTGTAAGTGTATGCTACTGAATATAATAGCAGAAAGCCAAACAGAAAGATGTTTTGCATGAGAAACTTTGTATAGCCATTTCATAAGCAACCCTCTAAAAAGGACTTCTTCACAAATAGCAGGACACAAAGCAAGTGCTAAAATATTCATTATTAATGAATAAGTGCTTGTTTGTTTTATCATAGTTTCTGTAATTTCATTGTTTAGATTTTCTTGCGTTTGCATCCATTGTTCCAAACTATGTAAACATTCTGGCAATCTCATCGATTCATTTAGAGTGATAATAAATGACATAATTGGTATAGAAACAAGGCTGAATATCAAAACTAAACTTAAATTTTTGACAGATGGTGCATTGTTTAATTCCAAATAATCTTCTCCATTTGCTTTTTTCAACCAAAAACTAATGAGGAATGCAGGTAAAAACAATAAAAATATTTGTGAAATAGAATTTGTAATGCGTAGAGCAGAAGCATGTTGTATCAATTCGGTAGGGAGGATATTAAAGGCGACTAAAGTAACGAATTGTAAACAAGCCACAATAATAAAACCGACAACAAATAAAAGTAAAAATGCCGCAAGTTGATTAGAGGGTTTTCTTATATCAAAAAGGTTCATAATGTGTTATTTGATTTTTTTCTTTTCAATAAATGCGTTGTTAATAATATTGTTCAATGGAGGTAAAATCGATTCTTGGAAAGAAAATAAGGTAATGTATTCAATATTTTTTTTGTAAGTCATCAATGGAGCATAATCTATTTTGTGTAAAAATAACCCATGTTGTTGTGCCGCTGCAATTATTTTTTCAATTGCGGTTAAATGATGTTTGGGATTGCGAACAAAACCATTTTTATCCAATGAAGATTCATTAAGTTCAAATTGTGGTTTGATAAGAAGGATTAAAATACTATTTTTGTGTAAATTAGGAATTGTTGGAACAAATATTTGTTCTAAAGAAATAAAAGAAATATCTGCAGTAACAATATCTATTTTTTTGTTATCAAGATGAGAAGCGGAGAGATTTTTTATATGTAATTTCTCGTAATATTTCAATTTTGGACAATCTTTTAATCTATCATCTAATTGATTACTTCCGACATCGATACCATAAACAAAACGAGCCTTGTGTTGTATCGCACAATCTGCAAAACCTCCTGTAGAACATCCAATATCCAAAACTATTTTATCGGTAAAATCTATTTGAAATGTTTTTATTGCTTTTTCCAGTTTTAATCCTCCTTTACTTACATAAGGTAACAATTGTTCGCCTAAAACAATATTATTGCTATCGTCAATTAAAAAAGATGGTTTGGAAATAACACGTCCATCTACTTGAACTTGTTTGTTTTTAATGGCTTCAACTGCTTTTTCTCGAGAAAGAAAAAGTCCTCTTTTGACTAAATCAATATCCAATCTATGTTTTTCCATTTAGCGAGCAATAACAAATTTAGTATGGTATATTTTTGTCCCAGAACTAAGTGTTAAAATATAAAATCCGTTTGATAAATGGCTAACATTTAAGTGATTATCGTAATTTTGCCACATAATACGCTCGCCTTTAAGAGAATAAATTTCAATGAAAGCATCTTTTTCTATTATATTGTTAGGCACGATAATATGCAATTGGTTTTGAGCAGGGTTAGGATAAATAGAAATAGATTGTAAATCAAATTCTTCAATATTATGATAATTGTAGTATGCACCAACAACAGGACGAATGATAGGACAACCAAAAATAAAACTATTTTCCCAATTGCTGTTGGTACGCCAGAAAACGTGATTATTTGCATTGTTGTTTTGGTCAAATCCGATATTTAAATAGTGTTTATTGGAGGTTTGGTATCCGATATAAAAATTTCCAGATATTGCTATAGGTTCATCTAATTGAAAATGTTGTAAACCATACAATTCATTGCTATATTCTTGCGTGATATTTTGTTGATAGATAATATTTCCCGGTTTTCCTCCATTATCGTTCCAAACGGTAAGTGTAAAATTTATGTTACTTGCATCATTGTGAACACGATTGACATACATACGAATGGCACGAAGGGTGTCACTATGAGACAATGAAAAGCCAATTGCCAAAGAGGAAGCATAAGGATATACCGATGATTTTACAATATAACCACCTTCAGGAATTCCATCATCGTAGGCGAAATAATTGAAAAATTGTTGTTTATAAATAGAGGTATCATTGTGGGGATTGTTGTCTCCGCCACCAGCTTCTTTAAATATGTAATATACAGATAATTCAACGCTATCATTGTTTGCTGTTGGAAAAGTGATATTTGCCATTGGTGGTTGCGTGTGTGGTGCATAATCTTGAAAACCAGAATTATAAAACGGATTAATATTGTATGACCCTCCAGAATAGTTACCAATGACATTGTTTTGTTGGTCTAAAATATATTGTTCATACGATGTATTTTTTACAACATTATCTAAATTGATTAATTTTGTTTTGTAATCAGGTTTTAGAAAAGAGGTAGTGTTATCTTTAAAATGCGACCATGGCATTGCTGTATATTCTTGTAAAATACTTCCCGGATGTTCGACAAAAGCAACGTCATCAATAATAGTATCAGCAAATGAACGATTTCTATTGAGACGGATATAATCGATATTCCACATATCTACATTGCCAGCCCAATATTCTTCATCTTGTCCATATTCTAAAGAGGCAATATTCCGAAATCGGAATTGAAATCCGGCGTTAAGGTATTTTTTATCATCAATAGGAATCATAATTTGTTGGAAATAGGTGCCATATTTGTTAATAAAAGAAGCTAAAGACATACCAGGACTTGCCCAAACTGTTTCCCAAATAACTTCCATTGTTGCAACAGAATCACAAGGGACAACAACAACATCTCCTGGATAATATGTTTGATTTGCAATGATGTATAAAGTAGGGTCGCAAGGACTTAAAATGGTATCGCCAATGAGTATAGTGTCGGCGAGGGTTAACGAATCGTAAATGTAGTACAAAAGACTTGTATTGCCAGAAAGATATCCGAAATCTAAAATTAAAGAATCTTTGGTATCAGGAGCATCTCCAGTCATTTCCCAAGGTTGTCCTGTGCCTCCTCCCGGTTGATAATAAAAACTAAACCAAATAGAATCAGAGAGTTCCATTGCTCTTTTCAATGGGGTAAAAACTGAATCTAAACGAATAGGGCGAGAAAGTAAAGTATCGGCATAAAAACTACTTGCACTTGCGTGGCTATAAACTTTTCCAAAATTGTCCAAGGCATCTAATGTAGCAACGCCTATTGTTGGTGGATTTAATGCAAATCCGTTGTTTATAAATGCTTGATTATTAGCCCATAAAGATGTGTCTGGAAAATTGTTATAGTTAGAAAAATCTTCCAAAAAAGGTATAAATATTGGTGTGTAAGTAATAAATTTAGTATTTTTACGTATCTTGTTTTCTTTAGCCATTTTTTGAAGCGTATCGTTGAAAAATAAACTTGTACGATATTCTTGAGCATTTATTAGCAAAGAATTGAATATTAGTAATAAAAGTACAATCTTATGTCTCATATTATTTATTTGTATGTCATTATCAATATAAAACGAGAAAGTAAAAAAAATATTGTATAAAAACAAAAAAGCAGTTTTTGTAAAAAAATAGAAACAATAGATAATATTTTACTAATTTGCTTTATCTTTGTTTTGTAATCAATTTGTTTACAATATTTTAAGAATAAAGGACATTTATTTTGAAATAAAATGTATTATTTTAGAAAATAAAATTGCATTTTTTGCATTATATATAAAAAGTAATTATGCATACAATTTGCAAAATGTACTAAAAAATATGACGATATGAAGCGATTATTAATATTAATACTCCTCTCCGTCTTAATGATAGGAATAGTAAAGGGACAAACGCAAACAGAAGGATATATACTTCCTGCCATCATTGTTGATGGAGATACAATTCCTTGTATAACAACAAGAACGCACATTGTTATTGGATTTCGTTCAAAAGTGAGTAGCAGAAAACAAAAACAATACACTAAATTGGTTCGTAATGTTATTAAAGTGTATCCTTATGCAAAACTTGCTGCGGAAAAAATGAAAGAATATGATGAAATGTTGGCACTTATTCCTAATAAAAATGACCGACAAGTTGCAATGAAAAGTGTTGAAAAACAATTGTATGCAGAATTTCAAAAAGATATTGAAAGATTGACGTTTTCTCAAGGAATTATTCTTATTAAACTCATAGATAGAGAAACTGGTAAAACGTCTTACAAAATTATTCACGAATTTAGAGGAAAAATGCGAGCATTTTTTTATCAAACGATTGCAAAAATGTTTAAATATGACCTTAAAACAGAATACGACCCTTACGGAAAAGACAAAGAAATTGAAAAAATTGTCCGACTTATTGAAGACAATCAAATTTGATTAGTATTTTTTTGTATTCAAAAAATAAGATTATTTACAATTCAACCAAATTACAATAATGTTCATATATTTTAAAAATCTCTTGAACATAATCAATAGTTATTTTGCCACGTTTGTAAACTCTTGTCAAATTGTATTTTTTTACGAATGATTTATTTTTCATCAATAGCAACATACTTTTTACATCATTCCAAGAATAAGGGTCTCTTCCCATTTTTTTTGTTAAAAGCATAGCCTCTTCAATTTTACCAAATCCTGCGTTGTAGGCAGCCAAAACAAAAGCATATTTATCTTGAGGATAAACATTTATTTTTTCAAATCGTTTTAATAATTCTGCTATCAAATGTGCTCCTGCTTGAATTTGATGTTCTTCATTGCTTAAATCGTAATTGCCTAAATCTGAAGCGGTACTTGGTTTCATTTGCATTATTCCGATTGTTTGACCTAAACCAATTGCATTTGCATCAAATCGTGATTCATGATAGGCGACTGCTGCCAAAAAACGCCAATCAATATGGTATTTTTTTCCATACTTTTTAAAAATATCATCTTTTTTTGAAATTCGATTTCCTTTTCGGAATTCTTTGGTAAGATGTATTTGTTGTTTCGATTTTTTTTGTTGATTATATTTTTTTAGCAATAGCCGATATTCTATTGTTTTCATATATTCTTCAAGCCATAAATCAATATTATTTTTCAAAGAAATATTTCTTTTTGCAACAATCCAATGTTGACTTATTTTTTCTCCTAAACGAATATTTGCGTCAAGGTGTTGAAACAACGGAGCATACGCTGTGAATGTTTTGGACAATGCAAAACTAAAATTTGTACGACTTGTGTCTATATATTGCAACATATCAACAATAGATTTTGTATTGTGAAAGCAATATTTTATTGAAGTGTCAGATAAATATTGGTTAAAATTAAAATTGAAATTATCGGTGGCTATCAGAGGATAAAAAAATCGACATTGGGTATCTAAAACTAACAAATTATTGTTTTTGAAAGTTACAACTTTGTGTTTTTTGTTTTGTACAACAACAATATCCGAATAAGAATGTGATTTTGTCAAAGAGAAAAATAAAGACATCAATGGTGTATTACAAACATCTATTGCAAGCATATCTACTTCATTGTTGAGCAATAAAATGTATAAATCATTTTGATTTTCTGCAACAAGATAATGAACATTTAAATTGTATTTTTCGGCTAATTTTTCTGTCATTTCATATTGAAATCCTTCAATTTTTCCATTATTTAGATAATAATCAGAATAATTGTGCAAAATACCAACGCGTAATATTTTTTCTTGTTGAATTTCTTCAAAAGTATTAAAATTATATTTTTTTTCGTCACCTATTTTTTTGTTTAAAAGTAAGCATACGCAAAAGAATGTAACAAAAATAGCAAATAATAATGTTTCTCCTTTTTTTCTCATAGTTTAATGATTTTTTGAGAAAAAGATTCTCCGTTTTTTAGTTTTCCGCAAATAATATAAAATCCTGATTTTAAATTGTTTATATTCAAAATATTATTCCAAATATTAAAATCGGTACTTTCAAAGACACATTGTCCGATAGTGTTGAAAATACTTATTTTTGTAATTTTTTGAATATTAGAACATTGTATTTGTCCGTAAGTTGGATTTGGAAAAAAACATATTTCATTGACATTTTCTTTTTCAACAATTTTAACATCAACATCAATATTTTTTTGAGGAGGTATTATTCCTTTATAATAAGTCAATCCTCCAGAAAAATTGCCGACAATCATTTCTGCATAACCATCATTATCTAAATCAGCGACAGAGACAGATGTACGAATTCCTTCTTTAATAGAATAACCTTTATTGTTATCAACGACAAACAATTCTGGTATCAATTCTACAAACGTATCTTGTTGGGAAATAGCATAACAAGCAATTTTTCCGCATGCACTGCCAACAAATAAACAACTATCTTTTACTGCCACAGTAGCATATCCATAAAAATCATCGCAACAATCATTTCTTTTATCAATAGCTCCCCATTGTAATGTAGTTAAATTAAAATGAGGTTTTTCCAATGTTCCGATATTTTGATAATATAACAAAGAGCCTTTTTGTGTTCCACAAATCATATCTATTTTTCCGTCTTTGTCTATATCCGACAATGCAATTGAGGAAAATTCTCTACTTACAGGGGTATCTTCAACTATATGAGTATCAAAATAAGTAGAATCCACTATAAAATGTAAACTATCAGTGCTATTATTGATTAAGTACAATAATTTTCCACGAGAATCAGAAAGTAAAATATCTGGTTTTTTATCGTTATTTAGGTCTGCAACAGCAGGATAAAGAGATAGATATCCCATTTCTCGTAAATTGCATAAATCTTCTGTGATTAATTGAAAAACAGGATTTTTTTCGTTTCCAATATTTTGTAAATAAGCAATAGAAGAAGAATAAAAACAAGTTAAATTGTCTGGAGTTTTGACCGCACTATCGTAATAACCATAATTGCCAACAAGTAAATCTATTAAGCCATCTTGATTTATATCCGCTAAAATTGGAATTGCACCAGAGCCAAAATCTAACATTTCTTCTTGTAAAAAAGATTTAGTGATTAAACGAAAGTCTGGAATTTGTGTTGAACCATAATTTTTGTAATACCAAACACTTGCTTTATTTTCAGATTTCAATAAACTTAAATCTATTGGCGATACCAATAAATCTTGTACTGTATCAGAAGATAGATTCAGTAACATAGGACAAGGCATTGAATACAAATTTACTGGTACATTTTGAGAAGGAAAAAGCGTATCTACTGATACAAAATGGGTAGAATCTGCTGTGCCACCATTGGACAATAGAAATAAGAAAGGAAAATCCATATCGCCCAATATCAAATCTTGCAATCCATTGTTATCAAAATCCATAGCCAACATAGACGAGCCTGTATGCCGAAATGATTTTGTTGTGGGAAAAGCAGATTTATAATTGCAATTATCGTTTAAGATTATTTGGTTATCTTCGCCACTTTCTGAAAATTTCCCCCAACATCTATCAAGAACTTGATATTCTAAATGTTGACAATTGCCATATTTTTCCATTGATATATTTTTGTGATATTCAATATATTTTCCCAATGCTCCAAATGAAAGTATTTCTAAATCGCCATCATTGTCCATATCTTTGATGATTACATAATCGGCTGGTGTACAAAATATATTGATAGGGTTTTGGTTTTCATAATAAATGGAATTGATTCTCGAGGTAAACAATTCAAATTTTAATATATTATCGGAAATGTTTTTATAAACTGCTATCCCCGCTGTAGAATTGGTAAAAATATCTTCTTTCCCGTCTTTATCAAAGTCGTGCAGTTGCATAAAGCCATGTAATTGAGGAAAATATCTTGAATATTGAGGAGAATATTCCCAAGTGTTTCCTTTTCGAAGAAATATTCTTATATTTTCTCCTTGAACATCAAAACATACTAAATCTTTTACCCCATCGAAATTGCAATCCAACAAAGCGAATTGTGTTCCATTAATACCACCAGCAAATGGATATTGTAATTGTTGACCATTTTGCGATAGCACGACAACTCCATCGGAATAAGAAAATCCGTATGGATAACTATTTTGTGCCTCTATATAGTTATATAAACAACACAATAAAAAAAATATTTTATATCTGACTCTCACGTTATCTATTTTTTCTTTGACAAAGGTAACATTTTTTTTTGTATTCTTAATAAAGAAAATAAATGAGTTGTTTTTTTTACTTGTTGGCAACGTTTTTATCAACAATGTTGCAGTTATATTTTTTGTTGTCTCAATTATATGAACACACTGCGTGTGTCCGTATTTGTGTTTTTTTTGCATTCGCAACTAATTGATACATAATGTTTTTATCCCCACACATAGATTAAAAATGTTAAAAATCTTTACAAAAAAAGCACTTTTGTATAAAAAAAAATTATACCTTTGCAAAATAAAAATTAGTAGTTTGTTTTTTATAAACTTGCTAATTGAGTAAAAAATGCAGATGTCCTTTTGGGGTACCTGCATTTTTTTTTGAATAAATTAAAATAATAAAATAAAGTAATAATTAAAATTTTTAAAAGATGAAAATTCAGTATTTAAAATTATGGTACAAAGGTGCAAAAAGATGCTCTTTACTATTACTAAGTAGTATTTTCCTATTTGGTGGGTTGATACATGCCCAAAACATGACCCATTATATAACGCTTAACGTTATGAAAGACTCTCTAATTAAAATAACATTAGTAGCAGATGCCAATACCCCGATACAAATCGTTAGCGGAGATAGCATTTACAATATTACTAATACTTCAACAGCTCCAAAAGAATATAAAGCAGGTGCCGATACTATGACAATTTACGGAGATGTAAAACAACTTACTTGTAGTTCTAACAAGACCAATATCACAAAAATAAATGTAAGTAGTAATAATACATTAACATTCTTGGCTTGTACAGACAATAATTTAGATACTTTAGATGTAAGTAATTGTAGTGCATTGACATATTTGTCTTGTTCTTATAATAATTTAACATCTTTAATTTTAAATAATAGTATAACAAACGTGTCTTGTCATCACAATAATTTAGATGCTATAGATGTAAGTAATTGTAGTAAATTATCTCTGTTGTCTTGTGAGAATAACAATTTAAGTTTTTTGGATGTAAGCAATAATACGGAATTACTGTCTTTGAATTGTTGTTACAATAATTTAACATCGTTAGATGTAAGAAACAATACATCGTTAGGATATTTGTATTGTTATGGAATCCCTTTTACAACAGTAGCCTACGATAAGTTAATGTGTTCAATGCCAATGAAAGACACTATTGATAATGCAAGATTTTACCCTCTTGAAGATGCAAATGATACGAATGCTATCAGATTTATGGAAGCAAATTCTTTAAATGCTAAAGCAAAAAATTGGAAAGTAAATTATATTTTAGCTAATGAAATTCCTATGACAAATGGAAATTACGATTGTAGCGGAGTAAATATGTTGAATTACATTACTTTAAATGTAACAAAAGATGAATCAATCGCTTTTGATATATACACAGGAACAAACGATATACCAGTAAAAATAGTTAGTGGAGATTGGGATACAACGATAGTAACTGGAACAGACTGGACAGAAACTATGAATTTTTATGCCCATGCCGATAGTATAGTAATTTACGGAGATGTAATAGGTTTTGATTGCAATGGTAATAATTTGAATATTATTGGATTAGATGCAAGCCATAATGAACTATTAGAAGTTTTATATTGCGATAGCAATGATTTAACATTTTTAGATGTAAGTGGCTGTACAAAACTGGAAGACTTGTCTTGCTATGAAAATAGTTTAACAACATTGGATTTAAGTAACAATCCAAATTTAGTGACACTTATATGTTTTAACAATGAATTAACTTCATTGAATTTAAATGGTTGTGTAGCATTGGAAGAAGTTGGTTGTTGGACAAATCATTTAACGACCTTAGATGTAAGTAATTGTCCAGAATTGTATGTGTTAATGGCTTTTGACAATGAATTAAGTAGTTTAGATATAAGTAACAATAAAAATTTATATTTATTAGCAGTAGCACTTAATCCATTTACAACAGCAGGTTTTGATTCATTAATGTGTTCATTGCCAATGAGAGATACTGCAGACGGAGCAGCATTTATTTCAATTTATGATGCAAGTGATGCAAATTACAATGTATTTATGGCAACTAATGCAAAAAATGCCACAGCAAAAAATTGGGAAGTGGTTGACTTGTCTGGTGAAGAAATTCCAGCAACAACAGGAGATTACGATTGTAACGGCGGAGGCGGAGAAGACCCAACAAATATTTCAGAAATCAAACTTTCTAATATAGAATTATATCCAAACCCAGCAAAAACAATGCTTACTATCGAAAATGCAACAGAAAATGTTCAAATATTTGATATTAGTGGTCGTTTGCTTATCAATGTAGAAAATAAAGAAACAAACTTGTTACAAATCAATGTTGCTAACTTAGCAAATGATTTGTATTTTGTAAAAATAGGCAACTATACAACCAAGTTTGTGAAAGAATAATTGAAAACGCATTTTTTTAACGTTAATATATAAATATTTCAATCCTCGCAGCCTTGCGGGGATTGTTTTTTATAGAAAAAAATGATACTTTTGCAAAGTTGTTTTTTCAGATAAATGTCAAATAGTTTTTTTCATAAATTTGCAAAAACAATAAGATTAGTTTGGATTTTAAAAGTAAACAATAAAAGTAATGAATATGAAAAATCAAATATGGATTATTGTATTGTTATTTAGCGTATTATCAGAATTATATGCTCAATCGGTTACACTTGTAGAAGCAACAGCAGTGGCAGAAAATTTTCTTTCGAAAAGCAATTTACAAAAAAATACATCAAATTGTAGTTTGTATCAAATAAAAGTAGCAACACCACTACAAAAAAGCACAAAAAATACAACTTATTATTATGTATTCAATACAGATAGTAGTTTTGTTGTTGTTGGAGGAGATAAACGAATGTTGCCAATTTTAGCCTATTCAACGGCAAATGCTTTTGATACAACAAACCTGCCAGCCAATGTAAAATATTGGTTTGAAACATATCAAAAAGAATTAGATTATGTATGCAAGATTGAAGAAAGTGCTTCAAAAGAAAGAATCAATTTATGGAATCAATATATAAATAATACAATATTTCAAGAAACGAAAAGGCAAAAATCTGTTGAATTTCCATTGTTGACAACAACATGGAATCAAGCACCATACTATAACGATTTATGTCCTTACGATTCAAACTATCAAGAGCGTGCAGTTACAGGTTGCGTAGCAACAGCGATGGCTCAAATTTTAAAATATTGGAATTACCCACAAAATGGGGAAGGGTCATATTCTTATATTCCAACAACAAATTCATATTACGGAACATTATCTGCTAATTTTGCCAATACTACATATCAATGGGCAGATATGCCAAAAAAATTAAATTCTAATAGTTCTTCTTCTTCTAAAAATGCTGTTGCAACATTGATGTATCATTGTGGAGTATCAGTAGCAATGGATTATAATGTTTCTTCAGAAGGAGGAAGTGGAGCATACTCTTTATTGTCACAAGAATATATAGATTATGGATATAGAGATGTCCCTACTGCTTTGAAAACACATTTCAAATATAGTGATGTTGTTGGTAAATACAAAGAAGATTATACAAATTCCGACTGGATAACAATGCTAAAAAATGAATTAGACAATGGTCGCCCTATCTATTATGCAGGAAGTGGAGATGGAGGAGGTCATGCTTTTGTTTGTGATGGATACGATGCAGACGATAGATTTCATTTTAATTTTGGATGGGGAGGAGCATACGATGGATATTTTTTTGTATCATCTATTGACCCTATAGGAACAGGTATAGGAGGTGGTACAGGTGGGGGGTTTTCAGAAAATCAAAGAGCGATTATTAATATTTACCCAGATTCTGTGTCTATGTCAGATTTGCGTCTATATAGCAATATGATTATGAAACCTTCAACAATAGTTGCTAACAACGAATCTTTTTCTATTGCTGTATGTATAGCAAATTATGGTAGTAATGATTTTTCAGGTAGTTACGCTATAGGTATTTTTGATAGTATAGGAGATTTTTGTTGTTGGATGGATAGCAAAAGCAATAAAACTTTGAGGTCAATGTATTACGATTCTATAATATTCTCAACAACAGGATTATCAATGTTAACCCCGGGAACATATTATGCTTCAGTTTGTTATCAACAAGGGGGAAATTCATCAAATAAGTGGTTTTTTGTAGAAGAGAATGATTTCTATTCCAATTTATTACAATTTAAATTGACTTCCCCAATAAATGGAGATATCCAAATGGCAGATGAAATATCAATTGTCCCAAAAGATATTGAACCAGAATCTCAATTTACTATATCTGCAAAAATTGCTAATTATAGTAGTTATAAATACATAGGAGGAATAAAAGTTTGTATTTATAAAGATAATACATTGATATCAACGATAGAAGAAATAAACGATTTTTCTTTACCCAGAGGATTTCAAGTTATTAAAAATTTTACTTGTACGGGACTTCCTGAAGGTAGTTATAGTGTAAAAATTTTATATAGTATTAATAAACAGTGGATTGCATTGCCAAATGGAAATTATTCAAGTACTAAAAAGTTTGAAGTAAAATCTTCTGTTGATATAGTAGAACCTTTGTTGAACCAAGTAATTGTTTGTCCAAACCCAGCGAAAACAATGCTTACTATCGAAAATGCTACAGAAAACGTTCAAATATTCGATATTAGTGGTCGTTTGCTTATCAATGTAGAAAATAAAGAAACAAACTTGTTGCAAATCAATGTTGCTAATTTAGCAAATGGTTTGTATTTAGTAAAAATAGGCAACTATACAACCAAGTTTGTGAAAGAATAATTGAAAACGCATTTTTTTTAATTTAATATATAAATATTTCAATCCTCGCAGCCTTGCGGGGATTGTTTTTTGCAATGATATTTTTTTTCGCATTACAAATGGAACTTGTATGAATGAGAATTACCAAGAATAACTAATTTATTTGGCTGATTATAAATATAGCAGAACAATAATTATTTCTTTTTCAATAATTAAATTTCTTCATAATCGGAAAATCCATTATCATCGTCTTTGGTATTATTGTCGCGATGAATACGGATTATTTTTGTTTTGGAAATTGTTTCCATAATTGATGTTGTTGCAGAAACAATAAGACTAAACAATAATGCCCAACCAAAACTATCTACAATAAATTTTTCTACAAAAAAATCAACTATCATAATTGTCAATGCGTTGATAACCAACAAGAAAATTCCAAAAGTGCTTATTGTTATCGGAACGGTTAACATAATTAAAATTGGACGAACAAACATATTAACCAATAAAAGCACAACTGCAACAACAATTCCTGTTATTAATTTAGGACTTTCAATATGAATGCCTTTTTGTAACAGCCATGCGGCAAAAATAATTGCAAATGTTGTTGTAAATAACTGAATTACATAAAATTTTACCTTATTCAAATATTTTGTTTCCATTTTTTATTATATTAAGTGATAACGTTTTCCGGGCAAACACTCTATACAGCCTTTAAATTCTAACGATAATAATGTATTTGTCAATGTTAACATATTTAGATTGGTTGCCAAGGATAATTCATCGATATTTAATTCTGTTTTTTCTTTTAAAATATTGATTATCATAAGCTCTTCTTTATTAAGATTTTGCAATAAAGAAGAATTTAATTCATTTTTTTTATTTGTTTTAGTTTTCCCTGTCCAATTCAACAATTTGGCAATATCTTCACCAGAAGTAACTAAAGCGGCTTTATTTTGAAAAATAAGTTTGTTACAGCCTTCAGAAGCAATATCGGAAGCCCGTCCGGGAACAGCAAAAACATCTCTGTCGTAAGAAAAACCTAAATCTGCAGTAATCAAAGCACCGCCTCTAATTCGAGATTCTACCACAAGAATAGCATCGCTCATTCCAGCAATAATCCGATTACGACGAGGAAAATTGCCAACATCTCCAGGAGTATTGCTAAAATATTCGGTAACAACACCACCATTTTCAATCATTGTTTTGGCTAATCGTCGATTATTTACAGGATATATATATTTTAAACCATGTCCCAAGATACCAATAGTTGTTAACCCTTGTTCGAGAGCTGTTTGATGAGCAATAGTATCAATTCCAGCGGCTAATCCGCTAATAACCATTACATTATATTGTGCTAATTCTTCGATTATTTTTTTTGTCATTTTGGCACCATACGAAGTGCAATGTCGTGTTCCAACAATGGCGATACATTTTTTTGCATTACTGTCGAAATTGCCACGAGCAAACAAAATTGGCGGAGCATCTACACATTCTTTCAATCGTTTAGGATAATTTTTGTCACTAATTAATAATGTTGTAATATTATTTTTTTGTAAAAAATGAACCTCATTTTCAGCCGATTGCAATGCAATAGATTTGTTTTCAAATATTTGATTAACAACAGATTTGTTGATATGTTCAATTTCGAGCAATGTTTTTTTTGAAGCATTCAGTACATTTTCGGCATTACCTAAAGCCTCCACAAGACGATGAAAAGTAATACAACCGACCATCGGTATTTGCAAAAGTGCAATAGTGTAGAAAATGTCTGTATTTCTATCCATTATTCAAAATTGAATTGTTGTTGAGAAGCATTGATAGCATTATTGATTTCTTTGCAATTAAATAATGTCGGGTCAACATTTTCACCTTCAGGCATTTGAAAATCAATTTTTTCTAAATTCAAACTTGCATCTTCATAACATTTTTTCATGAATAAAGCCCAAACAGGCAAAGCCGAATTTGCTCCTTGTCCTTCGGCAGTTGCTCTAAAATGAGCGGCTCTATCTTCACAACCAACCCAAGCACCAGCGGTTAACATTGGCGTATATCCCATAAACCAACCATCTGAATTGTTGTCGGTTGTTCCTGTTTTCCCAGCCATAGGCATATTAAGTTTGTAGCGATAATTTAAACGAATAGCAGTACCTGAATTGACAACACCTTGCATCAAACGAACAGTTTTGTATGCAGAAAATTCGTCCATAACTTCCTCTTGTGTTGTATTAAATGTTGCCAAAACATTGCCTTTATTGTTGCATATTTTGGTAATAAATATTGGTTTGACATATATTCCTTTATTGTTGAATGTGTTGATAGCACCAACCATCTCATAAAGAGTAAGTTCGCATGCACCCAAACAAATAGCGGGGACTTCTGGAATATCGCTTGTCATACCCATTTTACGAACCATGTGTACTACCGCAGAAGGACCGTATCTTTTCATAAGATATGCCGAAATGTTATTTAATGATTGAGCCAATGCTTCGCTGAGTGTTATCATTTGTCCTACTTTGTAATCACTTGAATTTTTAGGTGTCCAAGGTTCGCTACCCGGAGTTTCTATGGTTACAGGTAAGTTAGGAACCATAGAACATGGATAATATTCACCTTCTTGCATGGCTATAGTATATACAAATGGTTTAAAAGTAGAACCAACTTGTCGTTGTGCTTTGGTTACATGGTCGTATTGAAAATATTGATAATCAGTTCCACCTACATAGGCTTTAACATGTCCAGTATGAGGTTCCATTGCCATAAAACCACAATTGAGAAATGATTTCATATAACGTAAAGAATCCATAGGAGACATTATGGTATCTTTTTCTCCTTCCCAAGAATGTATCCACATTCTTACAGGTTCATTGAATATTTTTTGAATTTCCGACTCTGAAAAACCATCATCTTTTAAAGTTTTATATCTTTCTGAGTTTTTCATTGCCCTACGCATAATATTTTCGGTTTGTTCTTTCGATAAATTAACAAATGGAGCATTTTTGTTATTTCTCATTTCTCTGAAAAAACGAGGTTGTAATTCTTTACAAATCCATTCATAAACAGCTTCTTCTGCATATTTTTGCATTTTATAATTGATGGTAGTATATATTTTTAAACCATCTTTATAAATATTCCATTTGCTTCCGTCTGGTTTTGGATTTTCTTTAATCCATTGAGTAAGTTCTTGACGAAGATATTCTCTAAAATAGGTTGCAATTCCAGCTTTGTGGTCTTGTAATCTAAATCGAGACATATCAATAGGGATATTTTTTAAAGAATCGTATTCTTCTTTTGTAAGGTAATCGTATTTATACATTTGATTCAACACTGTATTTCTTCTTTTGAGTGCCAAATCTGGATTTCTTCGAGGATTATATTTTGATGGTGCTTTCAACATACCTACTAACAAAGCACTTTCTTCTGTTGTTAATTCCAAAGGTGTTTTGTCGAAATATGTTTTTGCTGCAGAATTTATACCATGAGAAAGATTTCCAAAATCTACAGTATTAAAATACATTGCAATAATTTCTTCTTTAGAATATGCTTTTTCTAATTTTACGGCAACAATCCATTCTTTAAATTTTGCAAAAGAAACTTCAAAAATATTTCGGTCGCTTTCTCTTGGGAAAAGATTTTTTGCTAATTGTTGACTTATTGTGCTTCCTCCTCCTCGATTTCCTCCTAACAATACTCCGCTTGCCACACGAAACAATGCTCTTAAATCTATGCCAGAATGTTTGTAAAAGCGAATATCTTCTGTGGCTATCAAGGCATTTGTTAAATTGGGAGACAGTTGATTGTATGGAATACTCGAACGATTTTCTACATAATATTTTCCTAAAACATATCCATCTTCAGAAATAATTTCGGTTGCTAAATTGGTACGAGGATTTTCTAATTCCTCAAATGATGGCATAAAACCCAACCAACCCAAAGATATTAATGTAAAAAAAACAACTATGATACCCCAAAAACAACCAAAAAGTATCCATAATGTTTTTACAAACGATAATTTATTTTTCTTCTTTGCCATAACCTTCATTTTTTGAATCAGACAATAAATATACACCTACTGCGGCAATACCTTGTAAAGTGTCTCGCCGACTGGCTTGTTCTATATCTAAAATGTATCTACCAATTTGTGGAAATCGAACTTGACTTACATTTACATTCAATTCTTTTATATATTTTCCACTTCCTGTTGGACTCCCATCGGGATAGAACAAATCTATGGATAAAGTGTCTATTGATTTTTCTCCTTCTGGAAATTGGGTATGTACAAATAAATAAATATTCGCATCTGGATAATCATTGTTGTATCTGATACAAAATCCTAAAATGTAATTTTCGGTTGTGTCTTGAATATCTATATTAAACGAAGGTTTTTCCGAAAATATCCATTGCATATTAGGAATATCTTGATTTTCTCTCATCACATAATTTACTTCCGAATGACAGGAAATATTTATTATGCCTAAAAAAATGAAAACAATATATATTATCCTTTTCATATTTTAATCATTTATTGATTTTAAATCCTCTATATTATATGAATTTTCTTCATTTTTTCCTTGATTGATTGCTGCATATTCTTCCAAAGCAGATATTAATTTATTTTGTTTGTTTATTTGAATGATTTCTTTTACTTTTTCGGTTGATATTGCATACGACATATGCGAAGAATCTTGTTTATAAGAATACCACATCAATTTTTTAAATATGTCTATTTTATGACAATATGCATCTCCTTTTTCTGTTTTTATTTGTGTATGAATATCGGGAAACAATTTCAATTCTTCTTGGTATGCTTCGTTTTCAAAATTTAAACAACATTTCAATTTTCCACATTGTCCTGCCAATTTTTGAGGATTGAGCGACAATTGTTGTGTTCTCGCTGTACTTGTTGATACTGTTTGGAAATTGTTCAACCATGAGGCACAACAGATTTCTCTTCCACAACAACCTAAACCGCCCAAACGGGCTGCTTCTTGTCGTACTCCTATTTGACGCATTTCTATACGAATATGAAATTTTTCTGCCAATATTTTTATCAATTCTCGAAAATCAACCCTATCTTCTGACGAATAATAAAAAACTGCTTTTGTTCCATCTCCTTGATATTCAACATCATTTATTTTCATATCTAAATTGATGTCCCAAGCAATATAGCGAGATTTCATCATGGTATCGTCTTCTTTATTAACAACAGACACCCATTTTTCTATATCAGCGGCTTTGGCTCTTCTGTATATTTTTTTGCTAACTTCTTTTACTTTTTTGTTTTTCATTTGTAAAAGAACCGCTTTGCCCAAAAGTGAAATTATTCCAATATCAAAGCCAGTTGTTGCTTCTGTCACAACAATATCTCCTTCTTCAAATGGTTCTTCAGAAGGCAAAACAAAAAAATCTTTATGACTATTTTTGAATTGTACTTCAGCATAGATTTGTTCGGAATCCAATACTTCTACATCTTTCATCCAATTGTATGTGCCTAATTTGCAACAATTATGACTAAAAAGTGTATTGTTAGAACCTTCTGCTTTTGGAGGTGCCGACAATCCTCTACTAAGGAATTTATTGGCGGCTATTGCATCTGCTTCGTAACTATGAGCACACGAGATGTTTATATCTTCTTCTAAATCTATATTTTCGTTTAAAAAATTTGTCTTCTCTATTTGCTTTGTTTTATCCATTATCTTTATGTTAATAACTTGCAAAATTAACATTTTTTTTACTTAAAACAAAAAAAACAAGAAAAAAATATCTTTTCTATTTTAATATTTTCTTTAATAGACCTATTGAAAATATTGATTTTGCTTAATTCTTTATTTTTTCAACAAGTGTATTTTGATACAATAGGGAAATATAACATAGCATTTTTCTAAAAATAAAAAAGACCCGCAGCCCTGCGGGTCAAAAAATTTGTGAAAGAAACATGAAAAAAAAATATAAGATTACTCTTTAATAAATTTTGTAGTATGATTCCCTATTTTTACAAAATACATACCTTTAAATAAATTAGACACATTGATTTGTAACAATGTTTCTCCATTATTGGTTGCACTCATTACCACACGACCGGTAATATCGAAAATTTGTACATTTCCTGTTACGTTTTCAATATTTAGCATTGTTTTAGTCGGATTAGGATACAACACTATTGATGAATTTGGTGTTTCTGTAATAGCATTACCTCCACTACAAGAATAAGAACCATTTGTTGCTGGAATTTCTTCACCTCTGGCATAAGTTATTTGCCAATTTTTTGCTATTGCATTAGCGGAATTACTTGCCATAAATGCAGCGGTATTTTTATCATTTGTAGAAAATAATGGAATAAATATACCTTGTCCATTTACTTTTGGTAAAGAACACATTATATCATCAAAGGCTTGGGTAGTGAAAGCATTTTCAAAACAAGAAACTTCTTTTAAATTAGTGTTATTTTTTAATTCCAATTTTGTTAACTGATTATTTGTACAATTTAATTCTCGTAATGCTGTATTATTGCTTACGTCTAATGAAGTTAATTTATTGCCTTCAATGTTTAATTTTGTTAGAGCAATGTTTTTACTTATATCCAATGAAGTTAAATTAGTGAAATATAATCTAAGTTCTATTAAAGAAGGAGCAGTACTAATATCAACATTGGAGAGAGCAAGATTATAATTACATTCAAAAGAATGTATATTTCCATAAATGATTAATGTATCAGAATCCATTGTAGAAGAATAAGAGTTACCGTTTGCTCCGCTAACTAAATAAGATATATCGTTTCCATTTTTAATTTTAATAGGAGTATTGTTTATTGGGGAAGCAAAATAAAAATTAACATTTTCTCCTTTTCGGATATTTAGTGTAATGTATTCGCTACTATCTAATATTAATGGAGTACAAGTAAAAGTACCATTTGTCGCAGGAATATCATTTGAAGTTTCAGCATAGCGAAGAGAATAACCTTTGTCTATTGCTATATTACCATTAGAAGCCTCGAATATGGAAGCATTTGTGTCCTTATCGTTTTCAAGAACATAAAGAGTGCCCCAACTTACTGAAGGTAAAGAACACATTATATCGTTGAAAACATCTGTTGTGAATGGATTATTGTAAATAGATGCATAGCCTATTCCATTTGTACTTAAATCTAAAGATGTTAATTTATTGTTGTTACAATGTAATTCGCTTAAATCATGACATTTGTTAACGTTTAATGTTGTTAATTCATTATTTTGACAAGATAAATCTCTTAACATTGTACAATTACTTAGGTCAAGTTCAGTAAGGAGATTGTCATTACAATACAAGTATCTCAATGCAATACAAGTACTAATATTTAATGAAGTTAATTTATTTCTATCGCAAAACAATACTTCTAATGCTGTATTTTTAGTTAGGTCTAAATCAGATAATTGATTGTTAGAACAAACTAAAGATATTAATGCAGAACAAGCAGTAATATTCAAGGAGGTAAGTTTACAATCGTTACACATCAAAGAACGTAACATTGTATTTTTAGTAACATCTAAATTTGTTAAATTATTTTCACCGCAGTCCAATTCTATTAACTTTGTATGTTTACTTACATCTAATGAGGATAAATTATTGTTTCGGCAAAATAAATATTCTAATAATGTATTTTTAGTAATATCAATAGAATCAATATCATTGTTATTACATTCAAAACCATTGATATTTCCGTAAATGGTAGTAACCGCCTCTTCAACATTGAGTCCATAATAAAGATATGTTCCTAAAAAAACCAATGTGTCTAAATTACCATTAACAATTCTTGCCATATTGTCAAGTTTGTTTGAGGAAAGCATAAATTGTAAATTCTTATTGGTTTTATGATATAATGTGATGCGGTAATTCGTATCAACAAAATATGTATTGTTACAAACAAAATTTCCAGTTGTACTATCAATAATAGAAGAATTATTCTCATAATATTCTACAGACCAATGTTTTGCATTTGCATTTTTTGCATTACTTGCCATAAATTCGGCATAATTTTTATCATTTTGGTTGTAAAGAGGATATAAGACTCCATTAGTTGCTGGTAAAGAACACATCAAATCGTCAAATGCTTGTGTAGTAAATGAATTACCAGAACAATTAATTGTTTGTAAATAATAATTATTGTGAATATGTAAAGATGTTAAATTGTTGTTGTCGCAGGATATATCTCTTAATTGAGGATTGTTGCTAACATCAAGAGATGTTAGTAAATTGTTGGAACAATTAATAGATACTAAAGAAGTACAATTTGTAAGATTTAAAGAAGTCAATTTATTATCAAAACAAGATAACTCAAAAATTGACGAACTTTTAGGAAAAGTTAAAGAAGTTAAATTGTTATTATTGCAATTCAAGTATGTTAAGTTTGAGCAACTACTAATATCTAAAACTGTTAGTTTTGGGCAGTTTGTACACGATAAATGAGTTATTGCAGGATTGTTGCTAACATTCAAAGATGTAAGCGAATCTAAATAGTCACAAGAAATTTCTTTTAAATTAGGATTATTAGAAAAGTCAATGCTTCTAATATAATCATTAAAAGAACAAGAAAAAACTCTTACGTTTCCGTAAATGGTAAGTATGCTATCTTGTGTAGTAAAAGTTATATCAACAAATATATTTGATGAAAGAAGAAAAGAGGTGTCCATTTTACCGCAAACAACTCTGGCGGAATCGTTTGGACTATCTCCCAAAATTTCAAAACCTACATCTTCGTTTGCTTTTACGTTGAGTGTAATGTAGTTAGACATGTTTTGGGCCAGCGTATTTGTTAGGGCAAAAACGACTAATGAAATACCGAAAAAATATTTTTTTAAAGTGTTCATAATATAAATTTTTTAGTTACTATTTTTTACATAGCAAATTCCGTGCCAAAGTTGTTGATTTTTGAAAAAAAGTGAAGAAAAATACAAAATAACAAATTAAATAATTTATTAATTTGTTGTTTTTTAATGTTTTAAAAACAAAATAGAAAAAGAAATGTTTTAAAAAAATTGTATTTACAACAAAACTTGCATTATTGTTTGTTGTTTTTTCTAAGAGAAAGTTCAGATTCGTTGTTATTGTTAACAAAAGTGAAATAGCGAGCCAAAATAAAAAGAAAATCGGATAATCGATTGATATAACACATGATAATGCTATCAACGTTTTTTTGTCTATTAAGCGAAACAAGTCTTCTTTCGCAACGTCGGCAAATTGTTCTTGCGATATGGCATTGGGCAGCAATTTCATTAGCACTAAGCAATATAAAAGAATGATTTTTAGGCAAAATCGCTTGCATTTCATCAATAGCAGATTCTAAATTTTGTGGTTTAATTTCGTTAATATCAACGATAGGGATATTGCAATTGTTTTTGTCGTTTATAGCCAAATGAGTTTGGACAACAAACAATGTTTTTTCAATATCAAGTAAAATTTGTTTGCAATTATTATCACTTGTAAGCGTTGAAATTAATGCAATATGAGCATTGAGTTCGTCAACAGTTCCGTATGCTTCCACACGAATATCATCTTTTGGAACTCTAACGTTATCAATAAGAGAGGTTTCTCCTGTATCACCGGTTTTGGTATATATTTTCATTGTTTATCTTTTTATTCCTTTTTGATTGAGAGCATTGCGATATTTCTGAGCATTGTTTTCATGAGCGGATAAGGATACCGCAAAATTATGTTGTCCAGAAAAATCTTCTTTTGCACACATATACAAATAATTATGTCGTTCGTAATTCAATACTGCCTCAATGGCTTGTATAGAAGGAATTCTGATAGGTCCTGGAGGCAAACCAGCATAAAGATAAGTATTGTATGGCGAGTCTATTGTTTTATCTTTGTTAAGCAATCGTTTTATGGCAAAATCGCCGAGAGCATATTTTAATGTTGGGTCTGCTTGTAACAACATTCCTTTTCGTAATCGATTGATATACAATCCAGCAATGATAGGTTGTTCGTCAGAAAGTGAGTTTTCTTCTTCGACAATAGCCGCTAAAATACTTACTTCTATTGGGGAAAATGGAATAGCGGCAGCTTTAGAAGAGCGACTTTTGTTCCAAAATTTATGAAATTCTTGATTCATTCTTTCAATGAATTTCTTTGCAGAGGTATTCCACCAAAATTCGTAAGTATTAGGTAAAAAAAGTGTTAATGCTGTTTCGCTGTTTAAACCATATTGCAACAAAAAAGTATCGTTGTTGAGCAATGACAATAATTCTTCTTCAGAAAATTCCAATTGTGCTGCAATACATTTGGAAAAATCTTCTTTTGTTCGTATGTTATTGAATGTTAGTTTGATAGGATTTTGTAATCCTCCACGAAGCATATTCACCAATTCGTTGTTGCTCATATTAGCTTTAATGAGATAGCAACCACTTTTTATTTTTTGAGGATAATTTTTCTTTTGGGCTACCCATATAAAAGAATTTTCATCAATGAGCAAATCTTCATTTTGTAATTGTAAAACAATGTCTTCAAAATTTGCACCAGTAGGAATGTAAAACAACGTATCGTTACTTTTTTTGATATTGTCTTTGAAAATAGAACGATAAGCAATATAAGCACCAACAATTGCTATTGTGGTAAAAATCAGTGCCATAAAGGCAATAATTATAAAAATTTTTTTCTTATTCATCTTTTGCAAAGGTAATATTTTTTTTGCTACTTTTGCAAATAGTCAAAAAATAGTTGTAAACAAATGCAATAATTTAAAGATTTGTAAAAAATATAAATATTTATGCGATTGATTCTCATAACAACCATTTATTTAATATTTCCAATCATTATAGTATCAATTTTTCACAAGTGGAAATTTTTTCAAAAGATAGGTACGGTAATAATGTCTTATTTTGTGGGATTGTTAATGTCGTTGACGGGAATGGTTGCTTTTGAAATAGGTTCGGCAGAGTTTGTAACATTGTCAACAATTCAAAAATGGATAATGAATTTGACAGTACCATTAGCAATACCATTAATGTTGTTTGGTTCGGATTTTAAATTATGGTCAAAATCTTTACCCAAAACAATGATAACACTTGCTGGAGGAATTATTTCTATTGTAATAGCAATTGTATTAGCATTTTTTGTATTCCAAGATAAAGGAATCACCGATTTGGCAAATGTTTCATCAATGATGGTGGGTATTTATACAGGAGGTTCTATGAATTTTTTTGCTTTGGCTTCAATTCTTCATGTCAATTCAAATATTGTTACTTTGGTTTATACTTTTGAAATGTTGGTAACATTCCCTTTAATATTGTTTATAGTAGCAGGTGGATATAAATTATTTCGTCGTTTGTTGCCATTTTCAAATAAAATACAAATAAAATCAGAAGAAAAAGATGTAACAACTATAGATTGTGGAGAAGAAAATTATGCAAATATGTTGAATAAAAATATTTTTCCAAAAACAATGTTTGCATTTCTTTTGTCAATAGTATTTTTGTTGGTAGGAGTTTGTCTATCAATATATTTAACAGGTAAATTGAGTGAATTGATAATTATAATGACAGTAACAACATTGGCAATTGTAGCCTCTTGTTCAAAAAAAATACGTAATTTGCCAAAAACATTTGAATTAGGAATGCTATTGATATTAATTTTTAGTATTGTTGTAGCCTCTCAATTTGATATTACAGCATTAAATACTTCGGCATTTACATTGCTTTGTTTTATTTTGTTTATAATGTTGACTGCCGTTGTTTTACATATTTTATTTTGTCGTTTTGTAAAAATTGATGGAGATTTGTTTACCGTATCGAATATTGCATTATTGTGTTCTCCTCCTTTTGTTCCTCCTGTGGTAGGGGCAATGGGAAATAAAAAAGTATTGATAAGTGGTCTCGTTATTGGATTGGTAGGTTATGCTGTAGGAACTTATTTAGGTGTTGCTCTTTCGTATTTGCTTGCATGGTTTTAAAAAATTGCTGAATTTTTTTACGATATTTTTTGAGATAGGTTATTACATTAGAATTCGATTTCAGGCAATTCGCTTCTTTTAATTCCTTTTTTCAAAGTCTCTTCGTGAGACATGTTTTGAACAAAATCCCATTTATTCATAATAATTGCTTCTCCTTGTATTCCTCTATCGTCAGTTCCAAGAAAATTGCCTTGCCAATCAAAAATAGGGTTATACATCTCCCCACTCGGGTCAACATACTGCAAAGGTGAGAACAGGCAATAGGAATATCTATTGTGTTTTAGTGGGTTTTCGGGGGATTGGATATAGGTGAAAGTATTTGTCATTTTTATTATTTTACATAATATTCAAAATCTATAGGAAGTTTAGTTGTCCCCATTGACGGATGAAAAAATGTCATATAACCTTGATGTTTGATAGTTCCTCTTTTTTCAGTGTTTTCCATAAATTGATAAGAACCATAAAAAAAGTTGTCATAAACCATCAGTGTATCACTGTCCATTACAATTATAGGATTTTGTTTTTTGTTAAAAATATCTCCCGAAAGAATAAATTCAGATACATACTTTTCCCCTAAATTAATCGTATCTTGTTTGGATATGATATTTATTCCAACACCATCTAACCAAAAGAAACTTGTATAGCCCTTTTTTGTTATTCTTGTAATGAATTGATATTCTATTAGTTTTGAGAATAATTCATAATGCATTGATTGTGGAGACATCCGTTTTATTGTGTTAAAAACCAATTTATTTTCAGTATGAAAACCTATTGTTGCTTCATAATACTTTTTTACATTATCAATATTTTCATTTTTTTTCAGATAAAAAGAATCTATATCTTCTTCAATGAAAGATTTTTGCATTTCAAAATATTGAAAATCATTAGCAAAGTCTTCTTTTGTTTCTTTTGTCATTTCTTCTATTATTTCAATAGTAGTTCTTATGACCTGCCTTTGCTTTATAATACAATATAAACTAATAGATAATGCGATTATCAACACTATATTTATTGTTACAGATAAAAAAAGTTTTTTTAATTTCATTTTTCTACTTTTTTATTATTTTATTTCATAATGAGGAACAATACTATCAATTTTATGATTATTTTTTTCATTGTTTATGATTTCATAAAATGGATATATTTCTTCTATTGGATAAAATTTTTCCATGATGGTAATATAATAATGTGTAAGGTCTAAAATTTTTAATATACCATTTAATTGATATGAAAGCGTATCATTATTATGTGTGATTTGTAATGTTGGACGATATAAATCTTTGTCTTTATTTGCGTTTTTTTGTATATAGCAAATCATATCTTCTAAATTTAGGGAATCATTGGGATTTTTTGTATAAATTGTTTTTCCATGATTAATTATAATTCCATCATTGTTTTCTGTATTGTCTATGGATGTTGTTTCTATATATATGGTATCATGATTCTTTGTTATACGATTGTAATATTTCAGTCTTAGCATGCAAACAGATAAATCTGCACAAACGAATATAGTATCCTCGTCTTTCATCGTTTCAGAAAACTTGGAAATATCTTTTTCTAAAGAAAAATCTGAATTGGAAATTATTTTTTCATCATAAATATTTTCTCTATGACAACTACTAACAATAAAAAAAAGAGAGAAAAGAAAGATTATTATTAATTTGTACATACTTATCGAGTGTTTAATGTTCCAAAAAGAAAATCTTTATAATTATGGGTTTGTTTAATGAAACGGGGAGATTGACCATAATTGCGAATTTCCCATATATTTCCAGAAGTAGGAGCATACATATAATAAAGACTATTGGGATAAGTATTATATTTAACAGCCATATCTCCATACGTGACATTTCCTATTTTAAAGCCCATACTAGCTTTTTCATTTATAGGAGTAATATTTGGATGAGAATGAATTAAAGCTATCACAGAAGAACTTGAGTGTCCCATATCACTGGCGGAAGGTGATATATCTGCATCATGTGATGTCCCAATAGAATAGTCATTGCCTCCGTTTTCGTTGCGGAATCTGTCTAAACGCCATTCAACATCCGTATGGTCAGCCAAAAATTTGAATGCTTTTATCATATCAGTTTGGTCAGATTCGGAGCCAATTGCAAAAGAAAGTTTATATTTATTTTGCTTTCCAGATTCAACAAGTTGGTCAAGAATATCTCTATTTTTTAGAACAACAAATTCTCCTGTACGGTCACCATTGGCATCAACAGAATATAAAACATGAGTTTTACTTTCTCTTACCCACTTTATTTTACCATTAATATTAACTTCCCATTCATCTATCAGCAATCCGCTCGGGTCAACATATTGCAATGGAGAAAACAAACAATAAGAATATCTATTGTAGTTCAGCGGGTTTTCGGGGGATTGGATATAAGGGTCAGGGGAGAGGAAGTGTGCTAAAACAGGGTCGGTTGTTGTTGTGTTGTATAGTGTATAAAAGATTTGCATATATTTGTTTTATTCATCGATTTGTAATTGTAATTCTCCATTAGCATAATCATATTGAATGATAACATTTTTTTTGTCAAATATACGTAAGCCGAATGATTTTATACTTTCATGAGATTCATCTTCTATATCCCATACCATAACATCTGTTCCTTTAGAGCAATCTAAATCGTCCGCATAAGTTGTCAAAGACATGTTTTTAGTCTTTTTGAAGATGTCTATGCGTATAATGTTGTCAATATATCCAAATTTACAAGGTGTTACCCAACCATAATCTTTTTTTGTTGTAATCATTTGACCAAAATTTACATAGGGTTTGTTATAAGTGAAAATCAACGTGTCTGATTTGGGCTTATTTTTTACCACAAATTTCAACCATCCATAATCCAAAGAATTAAGATATAGAGAATATGCAGAATCACTATCTAAGGATTGTTTTTTGCAAAGTTGGTCATAATCTTCTTTTTTGACCATGTCAAACCCATCATCACAACATCCAATGGTCATGAGTAACGATGTATTGTTAGGTATGTTGCAGAAAATAGTGTCATAGTATGTATGTGCGTTCACTGTTTTTTGAAAATAAATGGTATCCAATCCCTTATTATGTGGATGAATTGCTATATCTGCTGATTCAAGTGTAAATGTAATGCCATTGATGTTCCATTGGTAAAAAATATCATTGGTTATCGTTCTTTTTATCAGATATTCGTCAATGATAATTTTGGATTGTCCTGTACAAACAATACTAACGACTAACAAAATTTGTATAAAATAAATTTTTTTCATTTGAAATTTGTTGCTCTCACTATTCTCTTACTATGGAAATCACTATCATTAATATTTCTTATATATTTTCCAGTATGTCCCCATTCAATTATGCTATTCCCTAGATATCCAATAAAAATTGATGAATGACCTCCATTATAATAAATACTCTGTAATCCAATTATAGCACCAGGTAGTAATCCACTTTGAAAATCATTTTTGTTTACAGACTGCCCTAACCCTAAATGTGCAATTATTGGAGCTCCCCATGTTGGATAACTATCTTTGGAATGTCCATTCCAACTACTATAAATGGAATTATTCCAACCAAATTTACCTAACATTTTCTTTCCATAAACAAATTCGGTTGCCAAATTTACTCTATTGAATGTAGTAGGAGAACATTCATGATAATCAGGATTTTCTGGAAGACCCCAATCTTGATTTTCATTAAATCTTGTTACAAGAAATTTTCCGACTAAATTTTCAAATGTTCCCATTTCTGAAGAAAGTTGCATACCTGTTAAATCAGTTCCACCAGTAGAGAGTAGATAATTATCAATTTGAGATTTAAAGTAATCCCATTCAGAGGCAGGGATTTTACTTTCATCTCCATATATAGTGATTAAATATGTTTTTAAAGTATTATAATCATCTCCTGGGTCTGCTACTAAATTACCATTTTTATCGGGATGCCATATCAGCAATCCTGTCGGGTCCACATATTGCAGCGGAGAGAACAAGCAATAGGAATATCTATTGTGGTTTAGTGGGTTTTCTGGGTTTTGTATGTACGGGTCAGGACTTAAAAAGTGAGCCAAAACAGGGTCGTACATTCTACCGTTAAAGTTAATAAGGGCAAAGTTATCCAAATGTTGCTGTCCAGTAAAACCTCTGTCAATAAGGTGTTTAGCGGTGTCTGTTTTGCTCCAATCGGAGAACATTCTTCTTTGTCCAAAAGGCGTGTAAGAAAGTGTATCCACTTTATTTCCTTCTGTATCAGTAATATAAGAGATGCTACCATTGAGAACCGAATGCAAATAATAAAGTTTGTTGCTATCGTTTTGTATATAAACGGCAATCGGTTCATTTCCAGCGTAGATATAAGAATATGTGGTGTTGGAAGAGAGATTTTTCTCAAACTCCACACCTGCATAAATTTTCTTTTCTTGCTCTATACCGTTAAACGTGTAAGTTGTCATAGCCCGCTGTTGGTTAGGGAAATATGTAATATCATAACGTTTTTTATCTTCTGTTATTGTTTGTGTTTTGTTAAAAATGTTGTAAGCAATATTGCAAGTAGCGGGACTAATAACAGAATCATTTATTGGTTGTACCGAATTGATAGCGTGAGATTTATTATCATAAGAGAAAGTGCCGACAGCAGAATTTTCAATCATTTTTGTTTTATCGTAGAGAAGTTCTTGCAAAGTATCTCTTCCGTCCATTTTAACATAAAATCCATTCGTCGGATTGTCAAATCTTGCTATCCAAACATCACGGACAATATTCCGTTCATTTGTCGTTAATCTATCTAAATTATCGTATCTAAAATACTCTTCAGATTGAAAAGGTTTTGTATCATAAGCATTAATAGGCTGTTCTGAGGGCAAATTTATCGGTTTGTTCTCTGAAATTGATGATAATCTATTAGGAATGAATAGATTATAATAATAATATTTTTCAAAGATAGTAGTATCTGTAAATGTAAAAGAAGTTGGTAAATTCATAGAGGCAGAATTAGAAAGGAAAGATTTTTGTTTGTTGTTTTTTAACTTAACCTCTTCAATTTTAGCGGAGTTAACCTCTTGATAATGTTGATTATTGTTATTAAAAATGGTGTTTGTTTTTCCTTTTTTGCAAACATTTTCCGTCAATTGACCTAAATGATTGAAAGTAAATGCTTTTCCGTGATTTTTTCCCAATTGTAAAGAAGTTGGTTTAAGATAGCGAGCATCTCTTGTTATAATTTTATAAATACTTTCATCATTGAGTTTAATTTCTTCAAGTTGGTCGTAAGAGTTATGTAAATAATTGATTTTTATATTATTAGGATAAACGATTTGATTCAATCTACCCAGATTATCGTAAGCATAATTGTATGTAAAATTCAGATTGTCAACAATATATGTTTTTCTTAAAATTCTTGCCAAAGAATCGTAAAAATACTCAATAGCGTTATTGTTAAAAACTTCTTTAGAAAGCGTTCCTTTACAATTGTTACTATCGTAAGTGTATTCAATCACCGAGCCATCGTCGTAAGCAATGGAAGTAACTCTGCTAATGCTATCGTAAGTATAATAAGCCGTGATATTGTTAGCATCGGTGTGAGCAACAAGTTCATCGAAATCGTTGTAAGAGGAATTTGTTGTACCAGCGTCAGAATCAACGGTTTTAATTTGTCTATTTCTGAAATCGGTAAAAATAGAAGTCGAAGAAGCGTTATTGGTAACGATAGAAGTTTTCATAACAGAAATATTGTTTACTTTTTCAGCGGAATAACTAAAAGAAGTAACGTTGTAATTGTCCCCGTTGACATCAATTTCAATTTTATCAACCAAACCATTAGCTAAAACCGTTTTAGTGCTGATAGTTTCCCTTAACTTATCATTAATAGAAGTTTTAATAGTGTTATTAGAAGCAAAACATTGATAATTATATTGATAGTTAACCAAAGGCGAAACTTCCCTTTGAAGCAAGTCCATAGCATTGTAAGTATATGTATGCCAATTTGTTGGAGATTTACTTGCAATAAAAGGATAAGAAACCGCAATCAATCTTCCTTTAATATCGTATTTTTTTCTAACAAAACTATTGATATTTTTTGTTAAAATTTCATTGAGAAGAGCATCAAAATAAGCAATAGAAACAATAGTATTGTTTCTTCTTTTCATAATAGAATATTTGATGTCAGCAATGT
Organism: Bacteroidales bacterium; assembly: GCA_045534635.1. Lineage (GTDB taxonomy): Bacteria > Bacteroidota > Bacteroidia > Bacteroidales > WCHB1-69 > UBA1205. The sequence goes on along the minus strand of JAZSKB010000038.1, from coordinate 45,515 downwards.
CAATACCTAAAAGATTATCCATAGAATAGGTAAAATGTTCATGAACTCCGTCAGGATAATAAATATTTTTGATTCTGCCAAAACCATCGTAATCGTAACTTGTTGTATTGTTGTTTATATCGGTGTAAGTCAAAATATTTCCCCAACAATCGTAATCCCAAAATTCAGTAAAATTGTACAGAGTTCTTTTGACAGTAACAAATCTTTTTAAAGAATCGTAATCGTAAAATTCTGATTTTGACGTAGTAGAACCGATAGATTTGCTTTTTAATACGCCAAAAGTAAAATCGTAATCGAAACGTGTGGTGAACATTTGTCCATCTTGTCGAGTTTGTACAACAATAGGGTCACCATTGTTGTAAATATAAAAGGTTGTGTCTTTTAAATAATTGTTTTCCAATGTGTTTGCGATTTGTTTCCAATGTCTTTCTTGAACAACTTTTGTCAATTTTCTACCGTCAGCAAGTGCGGCTTCTCCGTATGTAAAAGAAGTTTCTTCTTTCCATTGTCCATTGTACGCAGAAGTTGTTTTTGAAATTCTTCCAGAAGAAATATCAATAGAAGTCGTCATTGTTTTACTTATTCCATTATCTATTAGATTGATAGCCGATTGATATGTTTTTGTCAATCCATTGGTAAGCCCTTGAATTGCATTAGTATAAGTGTAATTGTGTATAATATTGTTATTGAGAATGTTTTCCGAAGCAATAGCCGTTTTTCTGTATGTTTTTGGTAAAACTCGTTGAAAAGAAGAATTGTATTCGTAAGTAGAAATTTCTTGGTATGCTTGTATAGTATCTATCGTTTGAATATTAAGAAAACCTAAAAATGCACGTTTATTATAGTTATAAACAGAAGAATTGTAAGTGAAATGTTTATTAAAGATAATGGTTTTCGCTTCGTCATTTTTTGTTAGTTTGATATTTTTGAGCAAAACGACATTTGTTTTTTGTCCGTGATGAATTTTGTTGACTTTTCCATTAAAAGCAGGTCTGAGATTTTTGTGTTCATAAGTAATGGTGTAAATATTTCCCCAAGTATCCGTAATTTTATTGAGTAAAGTCATTGGATATTTTTTGGAAATAACACCGATAAGATGTCCTTCTTTATAGTGAACACAAGTAAAATCAACAATGCCATCGTTATTAATATCTGTGTAACAATAAGGTACATTCATCATATTATCTTTGGCAATAAGATTGAAAGTAGAGTTCATAATTTGTGTAGTGTGAAATTCTCGTAACATCATATTAGTAAGGCAAAAACTATTGCTGATATATGCAGAAATGGCAGTATAAGAGTTAAGTCCCTTAATATCAGAGCCAACAATAAAATCATCGCAACCGTCTCCGTTGAGGTCAAGCAATTGTAAAGATGTTGATTCTGAATGAGTTGGGTAAAATCTTATAGAAGAGGAATATACAACAGAAGAAAATCCATTTCCCGTTCCAAGATTGACACTCCAAAAAATAGTGTCTTCTGGTATCCAGTTTCTTTTTGGAAGAGGTCTTATCATATCAGAAATACCATCACCATTGACATCACCAAAGTAAACATGAAACCTATAGTCTCGATTAAAAAAAAGATTAGGAATATTACAATTTAAAATCTGAAAATTAATATTTACAGAATTGGCATTTTTATAAACGCGTCCTCCATTTGAAGGGGGAATGACCATCAATTCTAAAACACCATCACCATTGATGTCCACAGATTCTAATTTTTCATATTCACTGATGGATATAGTGGTAGCACTTGCCGTATATCTACTATCACAAAAATTAGGATGTACGTATAATTTACCATCTTTAACAAAAATATAATCAAGTAGAGGATTATCATCGAAATTACCAAAAACAACTTGGTTAGGATTTGTATTTTCTTGAAGTTGTCGGGCAGTCCATTGGTATTTTCCTCCATTGTTCTCATATCGACACCAATAAACCATTCCTTTGTCGTAAATAGAATTATTTTTTGTGCTAATGGCGACATTAAACAAAATTTCATCGGAATGATTGGCATCAATATCACAAGTAAAAGCATTGAATGTTACCGCTAAATAATTGCCTCCAGCAGGATGTCTCCATGGTCCAATAATACCGCCTTTTTCGTTTTTATCGCCGTAGAGAATTTTGCCTTCGTACAATCTTGCTCGAATAAATGTTGTAGTGTCGCTACTATAAAAATTACCACACATAAGCCGTTGTACTGGTGAGGTGATTTTAAATCCTTCATCTTCCCATTGTTGAAATTCTGAATTATTATAAAGATATTCTAATTTTATTGGTTTAAAAGGTTTATTGTCGCTTCCTATTTCTAATACTTGAATCAAACGCGGAAATGAATTGTTAAAGTTTTCATATTTAAGTTGATACCTGCGAACAATTTCGCCTTGACTTTTGACAACAATTTCTTTTAAAAGAAATCTTTGAATAATTTCCATTTGAGCAACATAACGTATGTTGTTGAAATTGAGGCAAGTATCGTATAAGAATTCTATTTTATTGTATGGTTTTATTCCCGCAAAATGATTGCCCGTATAAGCAATGGAATCTATTCGTAAAAAGTTGTTTTCTGATTTGAAATGATAACGAATGTAATTGCCATTTTTATCGGCTAAACTATCTATGTACCAATGTAATTTGGCATTCATTTCAGAGGCTTGGTATCTTGCAACGTTGCCATTGTCCATTGTTGCTATAAAATATTGTGGTACATGGTAACTATAATTTTTGGAAGTAATTCTTACAAAACTTTCTTCTTCTGTTCCGTAAATACAACTTTCGTTTCCATATTGTTTTTTATTGGTGACAAGCAAACGTTGACCATCTAACGAAAATCTGTCGAAAGTATCTAAAGTGATAGCCGAAATTTTTCCATCGTAATATAGGTTTTTGGGAGTGCGAACTATTGCCGACAAACCACCTAAATCCCAACCATTACCAATAATACCACTATGTGATTGACTATTGTAAACAATTGACAATTCTGGGGTTAATCCCGCTCCTCCAGAAGGCAAAGACAATGGTATCCGACATTGTAATCCGCCTTGGTCGGTGTTGTTTACCTCTATTTGTGTTCCTACAAATGATTGTCCCTGAATACTTAAAATACTTGAAATACAAAATAATACAAGAATGTATTTTTTACTTATTTTTTTATAATTTTCCATTGTGTTTCTTTTCCGTTGATTTGTAAAACTATATAATAAATTCCTTTTGATAATTCATTGAAATTGAGTTGGGTAATCTCTCCAAATATGTTTTTTTCAAAAACTTTCACTCCTAATGAGTTGTAAACTTGTGCTTGTCCTTTTATCTCATTATTACCATTTTGTACAACAATTTTAACTTCTGAACTTGTCGCACTCGGATAAATTAAAATATCCATATCCGAAAGATTATCTTGATAGTAAATGCTGTATTTTCTTCTTGTTTGTCAACAGTATTATTGTCTTCATTTTGAATAGAAGACAATGTGATAACCTTTCTTACTATACGATTGCCAGCATTGTCGTATTCGTATTCTCTCGGTAATACCGTCTGCGAATGGGCTTGTAGAAAAAATGTACTACCGATGATTGTAAAAATTATTCTTTTCATACTCTTGTTGATTTAAATGCAATATTTTTTTTTACAAAGATAATAGTATTTTTTAATTTATACTTTTAAAATGCAAAAGTATAAAAAAATATAATACATTTTTAATTTTTAGATTATTTTTTTTCTACCGAATTATCGTTCAGGAGGATTTGCAATCCGCCTGCGTTGAGTTGCTGAATTTATAATCCAGCAGAATAGGATGGTAATTTTTATTGTTTTATAAAAAAATGTTACCTTTGCAAAAAAAAGATGTTGTTGTTTTATGCACCAGAAATAATTGGTAATCAATATGTATTACCACAAGAAGAAGCAATTCATTGTTTAAAATCCTTGCGACTTAAAGTTGGCGATGAAATATTTTTAACCAATGGTAAAGGTATTTTGTACAAAGCAAAAATTCTTACTGCAGATATAAAATATTGTCAAGTATCGATATTGGAAGAGATAGTTGATTATGGTAAATTATCATATAGTTTGGACATAGCAGTAGCCCCAACCAAAAATACCGAACGTATGGAATGGTTTGCTGAAAAAGCGGTAGAAATAGGCGTAAGCAACATATATACAATTACATGTGAAAATTCAGAACGTGCTTTTTTAAAAACAGAACGGATAAAACGTGTAATGGTAGCCGCAATGAAACAATCGTTAAGAACTTTTTTGCCAACTTTTGAAAGCAATATTCCTTTTGAGAATTTGCTATCCCAATACGATAATGAAAATTGTACCAAATTGATAGCCTATTGTGGAGAAACTTCACAACCCAAAATATTATTAAAAGATGCACTTCAAAAAAATGGAAAGGCTTTAGTTTTAATAGGACCAGAGGGTGATTTTTCAGAAAGAGAAGTTAATCTTGCTCTTGCAAAAGGTTTTTTGCCAATAACCTTGGGTTCCATGCGATTACGCACAGAAACAGCAGCAATGTTTACTTGTGCAGTAACAGCAATGGTCAATCAATAAAAAAAAGAGACTGAAACTCAGTCTCTTTTTTTAGTAAGTATCACTTACCATATTCCCCAGAGGTACCAGACGGATTCGAACCGCCGTAGAAAGTTTTGCAGACTTCTGCCTAGCCCCTCGGCCATGGTACCTTCTAATGATTTGCAAAAGTATAAAAAAAAAACATACCATTGACAATTTTTTCAAAAAAAATTTATCAACCGTCATTTTTAGTTGTAAAATCTTTATTAAAAACTAGTTAAAAATTAAAAAATCTGTTATTCTATGGAAAAATTAGTCAAAATATTCAATAGAACGACAACCAATAGCAATAATTTTCTTGTTATTATCGCTTTCTTTCCATAAAATCCAATTGCCACGTTCATCGTAAAAACATTCTTTGTAGTATTGTGGTCGTTTAGAATCATCAATATAAACTTTCAAAGATTTGTAGTTACCATCTGACCAATATGTATAAACCATTTTCATTCGTTTGGAAATTTGAGTATCAATTCGATGATTTACAATCATATTTCCTATTTTATCGTAGGTTTTGTATTCTGCGGTAAGCATAGTTTCTTCATAATCGTATTGTTTTTCTTCTATCAAACGATTTTTTTCATCGTAAAGATATATCCAGAATAGAAGCAATTCTCCATCTGCTCCAAAATATTCTTTTCGTATCAACAAACTATCTTTGTAAAATTGTTTATAAGAATAATTTTTATCTTTTTTATAAAAGTCATTATTAATGAATTCTATTATACGTCCATTTTCATCATATTTAAATTCTTGATTAGCAATAACGATTCTTGCCGAATTGAAAATTTCTTCTTTAATTAAACGATTGTCTTCATAAACATATCCTATATAACGATATACATTGTTATCAGCATCATAAATAGTTGAATACAAAAGAGTTCCGTTGTTTTTATATGAATAGATAGTTTTCCCGCCATATAATGTTTGATTGAAAGTTCGCCGTTTTTCTAATAGTTGATTTTTAGCATTATAAGTATAATTGTAACCTTCTATAGGTTTTCCATCTTTTGAATAACGAAAATCAGAAAGAAGATTACCCATTGTATCGTAATAATAAATAATGTTTTCTTTTAGAGCAATGGTATCAAATGAGATAATTTTTCCTTTTTTTTGTACAATATTGGAGGGAATTAGCATCTGGGCATGAATGCTTTTCACATTTTTTTTATTATTCAACGAATCCAAATCTTGAGCAAAAACAGCATTGAAAACGAACAAAAATAAAACAAACGCTATCGCAAAACTCGATTTTTTATAAAACATTAGCCAATTGTTCTTTAATTTTTTCTAACTCATCTTTCATTTGCACTACCAATTTTTGAATTTCTGCATCAGAGGCTTTAGAACCTAAAGTATTGATTTCTCGTCCAATTTCTTGAGAAATAAAAGCCAATTTTTTCCCATTTTGAATTTCTTCGGTCATTGTTTCTTTGAAATAATTGCAATGTTTTCGTAACCGAATTTTTTCTTCAGTGAAATCAAATTTTTCAAGATAAAATATCAATTCTTGTTCAAAACGATTTTGGTCGAAATTGACATCAATTGCTGCCAATTGTTTTTGCAAACGTTCTTTAATATTATTGATTCTAATAGATTCTATTGGTTCGATTTGTTCTAAATATTTTTCAATAAGAGATATCCGTAAAATAAAATCTTTTTCCAATGCTTTGCCTTCTTCAATTCTGCTTTTGTTTACTGATAAACAAGCGATTTCGATATGCTTCAATACATTAAGATAATCTTCTTCCGAAAAAACATCTTTTTTAGGAATCAATGCATCACCAATATGCAAAGCCATAGAAAAAAGTTCTGAATCATGGTATTTAATGTTCAGAGAATCTGCAATTTCCTTTAGTTCAGTATAATGTATTTTTACCGCATTGGCATCTAAGGTAATGGAAGTATCAAAACCTTGTTCCATTGTAAAAACAACATCAATTTTTCCTCTTTCCAACAATTGGGCTATTTTTGTACGAATCTCCAATTCTTTTTCTTTAAATTCAGCAGGTATTTTTGTATTAATATCCAAAGATTTGGAATTTATAGACCGAATTTCTATATTGTAAGAGCGATTGCCATAACGGCAAACTACGCTACCAAAGCCTGTCATTGATTTAATCATACTCTACAAATTTTCTGCAAATATGGAAAAATTAACTTTTCCATAGTTTCGCTGTTGATAAAATTTTTGATAATCTTTGAACGAAATTTGTTCAGAATGTTCTATCACCAAAAAACCATCAGGCAACAACAAATTATTGTTGAAAACCAATTCAGGAATAGAATGATAACCATTCCAATCGTACGGAGGGTCTGCAAAAATAACATTAAATTGCATTTTACAAGTCTTTAAAAATGCAACCGCATCAACATTAAAAACATTGATATTGTCAAATTGAAGACTATTAGCAGTTCTTCTAATGAAATTGGTACAAGCCTCCGAATTATCTATAGAAACAACATTTTCTGCTCCTCTTGCGGCAAATTCATAACTTATATTTCCTGTTCCTGCAAATAAATCTAAAACACGAATTGCATCTAAATTGAAATAATTGTTTAAAATATTAAACAAACTTTCTTTGGCAAAATCGGTTGTTGGTCGCACCGGTAAATTTTTAGGAGCAACAATTTTTTTTCCTCTCCGATTTCCACTAATAATTCTCATAATCAATATGTTAATATATCACAATAACGATATTCCAAATCAAATATTTTTTGAGAAGATTGCCAAGATTGCATATTCGGAAAATATCGTTGCAATGCTGTATATATTGGAGAAGAATGACTAAAATTGCCACATAAAAACAATTCTACTTCCGATATATTTACAAACATTTTACGCAAAAAAGCCAACGTATAATAACAAGCATCGGTTTCATTTTGAAACATAAAAGTATTCATTCCCAATAAATTATTTCCTTTTTTTGCCAATATTGTTAATTTGTTGCTATCAATAAAAAGCAAAGTATTGCCTTTGAGCGAATAAAGCAAATGTAACAATGTAGAAGAAAGCGATTGTAATTTATAATTTGGAAAAACTTCTTTGATAGTAGATAATAAATCTTTTTCCCATGCAGAAACATTTACCAAATCAAAATTTACTACATTTTCTTCTATAAATTCATATTTATCTGCCTCATTGAGCAACAATTGCATTGCAGGTAAACACATTTGCGAAGTATATACTTTTTGAGGAATTTGTATATTGGCATAGGTATGATAAGAAAAAATAAAATCATCAATGCCATTGTACTGCTCATCAACAGCAAGAATGGCATTGATTTTTTCTGCAAAAGACATTTGTTGAGACATAAAACCATAATGTTTCAATGTTAAAATTTGCTCTTGACAAAGCAAAGCAATACAAAAACTATCTACCGACAAACGAATTATTTTCTTTGTTGGTTTTTGGTCAGTTTTTATTGCTGTGTACTCGTATAGCAAATTAGAAGAAACATTTGGCATATTATTCCCAATTACCGTCTGTGGAAGGCTCTGTAAGAGAACCTAATATAATATCTTTGATATTGTCTTTAAAATCAAAATTTGGACCTAAAAATTCCTCTTGCAAACCAGAATAAAGCAATGTTCCCATAAAAGCATTTTTTACGCGTGGGTCATTGTCCAAATTTTTCAAATATTGTTTTTTCTCTGCTCTTACTTCGTAAACACATACAGGAATATTTGAACGTTTGATGGTATCTGCTGCTATATGGAAACGTTCACCATCAGAAAATGGGATAATGTCAAACTTATCAATATCCAAATCTGGTAAAGTTTTCAACATTTCGGTTTTTGCGTTTACAATAACAGTATCCCTTTTGATGATACCTATTTTCAAAGCCTCTGCCTCTGTTAGCGTATCTGGAACGTTGCCTTCTTTGACAACTACTGTCATTGTTCCATTATTCCAAAAATCACGCAATTGTTCAAAAGATTGAGCATAAGAACCTTTTTCTGTTTTGTAATAGGCTTGCAATGAACGAATATCCTTTAATTTAACAACTACTTCTGCTTTTCTTGCTTCGTAAATATTGTTAAACTTCTGTGGTCGCATTATAGAACGATATATCAATACAGAAACCACAATAATACCTAAAATTAGAACTCCCTGAATAATAATGTACTTTGGACCTTTCATACTTACTTTTTATTAGTTTTACTTTTTTATTCTTTAACTATTTTTATCTAAATTTTCTTAAAAAAAACTTTCTTTATTTCAACTTGCAAATGTATAATTTTTTTTTACAAAAATTTAGATTTTCAAAAAATAGTATTCATTTTTTTATAAAAAAAAATTTTTTTTCTTTTTTATTTCTAAAAAAAAACTACTTTTGCAAAATAACTTTAAAACTTAATATTATGAATACACTAAAATCAATTACCTTGCCTTATTCTACAAAAGCGTTAGAACCTATTATTTCCGAGCAAACCATTAATTTCCACTATGGCAAACACTTACAAACTTACGTTAATAATTTAATTTCTTCAATAGAAGGAACACCTTTTGCAAATATGACTTTGCATGATATTGTAATGAAAGCCGAAGCAGGTATGCTTAACAATGCTGGACAAATATTGAATCATAATCTCTATTTTGCTCAATTTCAAGCCCCAAAAACAAATAACAAACCAACAAAACGACTTGAAAAAATGTTCATTGAACAATTTGGTTCTTTTGAAGCATTTCAAACAGAATTTGTCAATAAAGGTGTTACTCTGTTCGGCTCTGGTTGGGTATGGCTTTCTGTTGACACAAATGAAAAATTGATTATTACTCAAGAAACCAACGCTTCCAATCCTATACAAAAAGGTTTGAAACCCCTTCTAACTTTTGATGTATGGGAACACGCGTATTATATTGATTATCAAAATCGTAGAGCAGACCATTTGAAAGCACTTTGGCAAATAATCAATTGGAACGAAATAGAACAACGTCTGTAAAAAAATAATCATTTTTTTTATTTTTATAAAAAAAAATGTTACCTTTGCATATCACTTAAAAAATAATAAAAAGATGAATATTTTTATTGGAAACCTTCCTTTTGCATTAAGAAAAGGAAAAGATTTAGAAGAGTTGTTCAAACCCTATGGAGAAGTAACAGCAGCGAGAGTAATTATCAACAAAGTCAATAGAAGAAGTAAAGGTTATGGATTTGTTGAAATGGAAGAAGAAAACGGTCGCAAGGCTATTGAAATGTTAAACGGAACAGAAGTTCAGGGTCGTAACATAATAGTAACCGAAGCTACTGGCAAAGCCGCTGATAAAGCAGAAAAAACAGAAGAAGAATAGCATCTTTTTTTATTTAATGCTTTTGTTACCTTTAATCTTCATTTTTGAATAATACGTTTCATTCTTTAAATAAGTTTAAATAAGCAATTACGACTCAAAATTCCTTTTGAGTCGTAATTATTTTTATAAATATTTTGTTAAAAAGAATATTTGAATAGACTATAGTTACTAATTTTTGATAGCAGCAATTTCTTTTACGGCTTGTATTGCTGTGTCAATATCTTGTTCTGTAGTAAATGCTCCTACGCTAAAACGTACTGTTCCATGAATATCAAAAGTACCAATATTTTCATGCACTTTTGGAGCACATTGCAAACCAGTACGACAAGCAATGTCATAATCAACATCTAACATCATACCAACATCACCTGCTTCAAATCCATTGATATTGAAACTTAAAACAGGATTTTGATTTGCAGTATCAACAGCACAATATGTTTTTACGCCATCAATATTTTGTAAGCCTTTACGCAAACGGTCCCACAAAAGTATTTCTTGTTGATGAAGTTTAGAAATACCTTGTTCTTTAATCCATTTAACACCAGCATTCAAACCAGCAACACCTAAAAGGTTTAATGTGCCGGCTTCCAATCGATAAGGATATTCATCAAGATGTGTTTTTATTGCACTTCTTACACCTGTTCCACCAAAACGAGTATGACGAATTTCAACGCCTTCTCTAACATAAGAACCACCTATTCCCGTTGGTCCCATTAAACATTTGTGACCAGTAAAAACATAAACATCTATTCCTGCTGCTACCATATCCACTTCACAGGCTCCCGCTCCTTGGCTACCATCAACAACAAAAATAAGACCATTTTCTTTGCAAATTTTTCCTATTTCTGCTAATGGTTGTATTGTACCTATCACATTGGAACTATGTGTACAAACTACAAATTTGGTATTTTTACGAATAGCCTTTTTTATATCTTCAGGATGAACATATCCATTTTCATCAAAAGGAACGTAAGTTACATCTATAATGCCTTGTTCTTGCATACAATGCAATGGACGCAGTACAGAATTGTGTTCTAACATTGTGGTAATAACATGAGTTCCTTTTTCTGCAAGACCTTGCAAAATAATATTCAACGAATCAGTTGCATTGTAACTAAATGTCAAACGATTTGGGTCATCGCCACCATTAAACAATTCAGTAAGCATTTTTCTTGTATTAAAAACAATTTCTTCTGTTTCAATAGCGGCATCAAATCCAGAACGTCCGGGGTTTACACCATGTTTACGATAAAAATTTATCATAAAATCATAAACAACATCTGGTTTTGGATATGTTGTTGCAGAATTGTCTAAATATATCATAATTAATATTTTTTATATTACTATTATTTTTCTATTTCGATATTATTTATTACCAAAGCATCAGCAACAAGTTCGGCTATGGTTTTTATTTTAATGTTTAATTTATATACTTGATTTAGTTGTGAAAGTTGGTCAACACAATTGTGACAAGGAGTAACTACAATTTTAGCACCAGTTTTTCTAATTTGTTCGGCTTTAATTTCACCAATTTTAAGTCGTCTTTCATTGTATTCACTCATTGCTAATTGACCACCGCCACCACCACAACAAAAATTATCCATTCCATGAGGTGTCATTTCTACGAAATGATTTGCTGAACTTTTAACGGCAAAGCGTAATTCATTGAGCAGACCTCCATTACGTACTAAATTACAAGGGTCGTGCAAAGTTACCAATTCATTGTTAAGCGATTTATCTAAATAAATACGCTTTGTTCGGATATAATTATTAATTAATTCTACCATTGTAATGGTATTATATTCAAACGATTGATTTAAATAATTGGGGGCTTCCCAGCGATTAGCACGAGAACCATGACCGCATTCTCCCAACACTAATTCGTTACATCGTTTCAGAATTACTTCATCGTGTAAACGTTTGGCAATACAAGCAGCATGTTCGTTATTACCACTAAAAAGTCCATAATTGGTAACATCATACATGTGTGTTGATAATGTCCAACTTTCTTTGGCGGCATAAAATATTTTTGCCGCTGCGGCAATAGAAAGCGGAAAAAATTTTGCTTCTCGAGGATTAAGGGTATAAAGTATATTTTTATCCGTTTCATCTAAAGGAATTGTAGCTTTTGGACCGCATTCATCTTGCAAATCTTCTTCCATCCATTTAATGGTATCAACAAAATCTTCTGTAGGAATTGCCATATTGTTGCCTGTTTCCAAAGCAGCATCTACAGTAGATTGTAATGATTGAGGAACCAAATCCATTGCTGACAACATTCTTCTACCAAAATGAACGACATAAGCAATATCAACACCAACGGAACAATGTTTAACACAACGACCACACATGGTACAAGCACCAAAAAGTGAATCTATCATATCTGCTGCCATTTTATTGTCCAAAGGACGAGCATTTACCAAAAAAGGAAGTATTCTTCCTATTGTTGTACAATAATAACGATACAACGAAGCCACTAATTCTACTTTTCTTGCTGGAATAAATTTATCTTCGTGCATTGTTTTGTAATACATACAACTTTTTGCACATAAACCACAATGCACACATGCACTTAAATAAGATTCCAATTTTGTATCTGGTCTTATTTTCAATACAGATATTGCATTTTCTATTTGTTCTTTTGTCAATTTGCTCATAATAATTAATGTTTTTTAGGAGGCCAAGAACCTCGCCAACCATAGAAAAATCCTAAATGATAACGTGCTGCAAAAAAATACAATACATGTTTCAATTTTCCTATTGGCATATACAAACATAAAATTCCAAATACAATATAATACAATGGTGCAATATTATTTCCTAATAATAAATACAAAATTGTACACATTTGAAAAAATGTTGTTAAAAAATTTGACAAATAATCGTCTAAATTTGACAAATTTCTCATTTTTTTTACTAACATTCGTTTGATAAATAGTGCAAAACCACTAAATGCACCTATTAATATTATCAATGATAATATCCAACGTATATTCCATAACATTGCTTGTGGGGCAATAAAAAAGAATAGCACAAAGAGAACAAAACTCAATAATGTAGCAATGTGAAATAATACACCTGCGGTAAAAGAAAAAATATGTAAATACGCCGATTCTTTTTTGTTTGGCATCATCGCTATCGTATAAGAATAAACCTCCGATTGAAAAATATTTCCTTTTTTTTGAGATAAATCTTTTGGATTACCCATTTTTATCAAATGGATAAAGCGTATCAACATTACAATAATACAAACCAATAAGGCGGCTAAACTAAAATAATGATACCAAATCATAATACTATTTTTTTTGATAATTAAATATTTAGCATTATACACAACCATCTGGTTTGGGTAGCCCTGCCACTCGACAGGCTCCTCTGGCTGGACCTAATGGAAACAACTCGTATATATCTTTCAATTTCAAACCTGTTTCTTTACAAATAGTTCTAATCATTGGAGCATTTCCTTTTTCATTGTAATTATTTCTAATTACGCGAACAATTGCCCAATGTTGGTCTGTCATGTTAATACCATCTTGTTCTGCAATTTGTTTTGCAACTTCTTCATTCCATATTTCAGGATTCGTTAAAAATCCATCTCCATCAAAATTCAAATCTGCCATAATTATTGATTTTATAAATAAATTTATTGTTCACACTTTTCCATGATTTCATCTATATTATATGTAGAATCTGGAAATACAAAATCTGGACAAAAACCTAAAGTTTGTTTCGTCTGATAACGTTTGCATATTGAAAAATTTTCTTCGCCTGCTATACAATAATGACTAACATACTGTTGTTTTATTTGTTCATCTGGAACAAATCCTTTTTCTTTTATTATCTGACAATTAGCCATGTTTGGACACTCTTTTTTCATTTTATCCATATTTTTGTACTATATAATTTGCAAAGATAACATTTTTTTTAATATAAAATAGTACTAAAAAATAAATATTCAATTTTATATGTCCAAAATGTAAAGATAAATTATTTCAATATTTGTAAATTTTTATATAGCATTGTAGATATCAAGTAATATGTATATTATTGTTTGACACTAAATGTTTTCATATTTCGGAATTTTAATTTATGATAGAATAATTATAGATTTAAACTAACGTTTTCCCAAACTCTTTTTCGATGATTTTTTTCATTATGGTCATAATATACAATTTAAATTTAGGAAACTTTTTTAGAACAAGAGAAATCAGAAATTGTAAATTTTCCCTACGATTTGTAAATAATCAATTAAGAAAGGGGGTATAAACGAATTTCTACATATTAATTGTTTTCAGCGTCATAAAATTTCAAACTTTTTGTAAAATTATAATTTTTTTATTGTGTAATTTATTGTTTTATAATAAAAAAAAAAATTTTTTTATTTTGATACTTTGTATATATTTTTTTATTATTTTTGAGGTGTCAAAAATCGAGAAGGAGGAAGCCGAAAATCCATAAAAAAGAGTAGGTGTAATAAAAAATGCAATATACAATGAAAAAGATTTTTAATTTTTTGTGTTTGTTGTATTTAATAATACAAACAACACATGCACAGCCTGTAATTGTGGGGAGTGAAAATTTTGATGGTCCCCCACATCAATTTACTATCTCTTCTTCTGGAGGAGCAATAGTAGACAACAATTATTCATTAAGTAATTCGAAATCATTATGGATGTTGGTTCCAATTGTTTCGGGAGATTCTATCATTGTAACAACTCCAGTTTACGATTGTGAAGCATACGAATTTGTAGCTTTACAATTTAGCCACATCTGTAAAGTATCTCCGTCAGATTTAGTACGGATACAATACAGACCAGATTATGTTGGAGAAACTTGGAAGGATATACCTTCATCTGCATACAGAGGCAAGGCTTCAAATTATGCAAGTTCTGGATTTAATGCCCAAAGCTATACTATATGGAATAATGCAGATAGTACGGCTATCCCTTCAAATTCATGGTGGAAAAATGAAGTATTCAATTTATCAAATCAAGCATCATTTGCAAAAGTTCAATTTCGTTTTATTATTAAGAAAAGAGACGTTATAGGTTCTGATATTTCTTATGGTTGGTTGATAGATGATTTTAAAGTTTTAGGTTCATCATTTGAGATAGATGCTCCTGTTTGTGAATTTATAAGTAATGTCAGTGATACTGTTTACAATACAGGACCATATACTATTAAAGCAAAAGTAGCAACAAGAACATCTGCTCCTATATTGCCACCATCTTTAGTATATACTGCTTCGCATCCTGTTGCAAGAGTGCATACTGAAACTATAGCCATGACTGCTTATGAAGGAGATTCTTTGTGGACAGCAACAATTCCTCAACATATTTTTGGAACAACTATTAAATATTCTATACATGCAGAAGATTCTGCTGGTAATTATTATGACAATCAAAATACATTTGTCTCACATCATGCCACTGGAGGCATATCAGGAATGACATATATAGGAGATACTACATCTACAACAACTACAAATTACGTTCCTTATTATTATAATTATGATTATAGTTGGACTAAAACATTGTATTTAAGTTCAGAAGTATCTTCTACAGAACAAGGTGGATTAATTTCCAATTTAGCCTATCAAGTAATGTCAACTTCTAATAGAAACGATAGTATTTCTATTTATTTTAAAGCGACAAAAGACAATGTATTAAATAGTACTTATGTTGACCCTATTCAAGATGGAGCCTCTTTGGTATGGTCTGGAACATGTATTCCTAATGTAGGTTGGTATGATTTAGAATTGCATAATAGATTTATGCTTCCTCCTGGACAAAACTTATTGATATATGTAATTAGTAATGATGGTTCTTATAGTGGCAATGGGGCTGTTACTTGGACAACTTCTCCTGCCCCTGCTACCAATATGTGTTATTATAAATATGCAGATGGTTCATTCCCTACAAGTGCAGGAACAGCTAGTACTTCACGACCAAATATTCGTTTAAATTTGATAGGAAATTCTTCTGATGATAATTCTGTTGGATTAACAGAAATTTATCTTAACGATACTGTAATCACCTATCCAACACTACAAGTTCCTGTTGCAGTAAAAATACATAACAAAGGATTTGCAAATCTTACATCCGCAACTATCAATTGGACACTCAATGGAATACCTCAAACTACATACAATTGGACAGGAAACATGCCTGATGATTATTACTGTATAGATACTATTGGAAATTATACTCCTCGTATCAATCAATACGATACTATTATAGCATGGGTAAGTATGCCTAATGGAGCAGTTGACACAACTACTTGGGACGATACTACTTGTATTATTTCATTTGGAAGTGCAGATATTGTATTTGGTTGGGTTAATCGTCCTCAAGATACTGTATATACAACAGGTCCTCATAATATAAAACTGAAAGCATATTCTCTTTCAGAACAACCTATACCTGATTTAAATTTAGTTTATCGTTATGTTGATACTACTGGTACTGTTGTTGATAGTAATTTATCATTGCCTATGACATATACCAACAACAATATATGGTCAGTATATATACCTAATGTATTATACCATCATAATGTTGAATTTAGTGTAACTATCAACGATAGTCTCAATAATATAGTATCTATTAGTGAAGATTATTTCATTAATAGATTACCATCGGGAGGACAATTTCATTATGTATATGTAGAAGATACTAATACATCTTATATAGTAGAAAATGTTCCTTTCGCCGATTTATATGATTATAGTTGGGGTAGAATTCTTTATAAGAGTAACGAACTCACTGTTAATGGGGGAGACCATATCATCAATACAATCGCATACAAACCGAGTGAACGTTATGGTAATGGACCTACTTATAATATTTCATGTTATATGAAACTCGTTACAGATAGCGTTATTGATTCGGAAGAATACATAGACCCAATTAAAGATAATGCGACATTGGTATGGAGTGGTAATCTTAATGCTATTCAGAATGTTTGGTTAGATATTCCTCTGGATGTGCCATTTTTTGTTCCTTCTCACATGAATTTACTTGTTTATTGGCTTTGCGAAGATGGAACATATAATAGTGATTTATATTGGTATTCTTCTATGAATAGTATAGATAATCATTTATGTGTATCTTGGGGTGGAGACCAACAGATGGATACAGAAGGTTGGTACGATTGGCGTCCAATTACAAGATTTCATCTTATCGAAACAAGAGAAGAGGTTGAAAATTCTGTTGCAATACAATCTTTCGCAACACCTACAACAACCCTTCCTGCAGGGACACATCCAGTTTCTGTAGTTATTCGAAATATGGGGACTAATAATTTAGAAAGTTGTGATATCAATTGGAGTGTCAATGGAGTAGAACAACCAGCTATAGCATGGACAGGATTTTTACCACCTGATTTTATTGATACTGTAAATATAGGTTCTGTGGTTACAAATAGTTTTTTCTATGACATTAAAGTATGGGTGTCAATGCCTAATGATATTATTGATAGTACTTCATTCTTTGATGATACTATATCTACGAAAATACTTACTTGTCCTGCCTCTACAGTTAATCACTATACTATGGGACATTCGGGTAGTGATTTTACCAATCTTGCAGATTTTGTTAAAATTGTTAGTGAATGTGGTTTGAATGGAACGACAGTTTTAGAAATAAATGATGGTGAATATTATCAAGCATCATGTAATTTAACATTGATTGCAGAGAGAATGGATATAACAGATACACTTATTATTACTTCTGTATCTGGAGACCCAAGTGACGTTCGTATTATTTTTTCTGATAGTGGATTTGTCTTAGCGAAAAACAAAAATATTTATATCCAAAATATAACTATTGATGTATCTTCAAAAACGAGTATGATAGGAGTATTATTTACACATCCTTGTGATAATATTGAAATTAATAATTGTATTATTAATGCATCACCTACAGCAACATCATCTACAAGTATAGGAATTTGTTACTATGGTTCTAGTTCTAAAACAGCCAATGGAGACCTTCGTATTTTAAACAATACGATTAATGGGGGATATTATGGTATTCGATTATATTATTTACATCCTAACTCTACAAGCATAGCCAACAATCCAGGCATTGCTACTATTAAAGGAAATACTATTAATAATTTCTATTATTATGGTATATATGCTTATTATTACGGACGTTATGACTTTATTAGTAACAATACTATCACTTCCAGAAATGCTTCTGCTGCTCAATATGGTATGTATATTTATTATTATAATCGTGTAGATAGTGGTATTATTGGAAATACTATTGAAATGCAAGGTACTTCTACATCTTATGGTATTTATCCTTATTATTTAAATCATGGAAATACTGGAGCTACAAACAATGCTTTAATAGCGAATAATGTTATTTCAAAACGAAATGCTGGAACGTTTTATGGTATTTATGTATATTATTCTAATATGGATGTATTCCACAATACGATAGTAGGAAGAGGCTCTGGTACCGATTATTGTTTGTATTTAAGTACAATGAGTTCTACTTACAACGCTGTTATTAAGAACAATATGCTTATTTCTCAAACAAGCAGTACAAAATATCCTCTGTATGCATCTAATACGAATTACGTATTACAAAGTTATGGAGTAACATTAGATTACAACAATTATTATTCTACTACAAATGTTGGTTATGTTGGTGGAGCATTAACAAGCATTGGAGCGTTACAAGATAAGACAAAACAAGATGTACATTCAATGAAAATTCAACCAGAATGGATTAAGCCTACAGAATTTGATGTTTACAATCATTTAGATTTGCTTGTGCCTAATATTGGAGTTAATACCGATATAAAAGGTAATCCTCGTTATGGACAAACGACTGTTGGTGCATATAGTATTATTCCTGATAGTTTAGATTTGGCATTAGGAAATTTTGAAATTACTACAGATAATGGAGTTTCAACAATTAATGTAGATTTTTTGAATTTAGGACAAATGGCTATCAATAGTGCTACTATTCTTTGGACACTTGATAGTGTTCTTCAAACACCTTTCAATTGGACAGGCAACCTTGCTAATTTCTCTGATGTTACCTCTATTTCATTAGGATCTACAACAAAAGGTAAACATTTTATTGAAATTTGGCTAAGCGATGTTAATGGTATAGGTATTGATAATAATCAATACAACGATACTATCATTAGCGATTTCTTTGCATGTGGAGCTCCTCTTGCAGGAACATACACTGTTGGAGATTCTGCATCTGATTATCTTACTATTGATGATGCATTGTATGAATTATCACAATGTGGTGTATCTGCTCCTGTTACATTCAATATAGCAACAGGAACTTATTCTACTTTCAATGTTTATGGAAATATTCCTGGAGCTTCAACTATTAATACTATTACCTTTACTTCTGCTACTGGTAATGCTGATGATGTTGAATTTGTTGCTATGACAGGAGATACAGCACTTGTTCTAAATAATGCTGCTCATTTAAGATTTACCAATCTTACTTTTGATGCAACAGCAGGAAATATCGGAGTGTGTTTTGTTAATGATAACTCACATATTGATTTCTATCAATGTAATATTAAAGCATCTCCTACATCAACAGCTTCTACCTCTGTTGCTGTAAGATATTATAATTCTAGCTCTTCTGGAACTACATTGTACGATGTTAATTTCGTTAAAAATAATATTAGTGGTGGATACTATAGTTTCTACTTATATTATGTAGCGAATAGTGGTTCTGTAATTGGAAATAGTAGTGTAAGAATAGATAGCAATAATATTACAGATTATTATTATTATGGTATCTATTTATATTATTATGGATATTATCCAAGTGTTTCTTATAATATGTTATCTTCTCGTACTGGAACAAGTACACAATATCATCTCAATGCATATTATTATGTTACTATTGATACTATGCAAAATAATATCATTAGTATGAATAGTACAGGAACTCAGTATGGTATTAGATTATATTATAATAATTATTACAATATAAAAGGAAGCACTAGTCCAAGAACATTGGCATATATTGTGAATAATGAAATTCGTCAAAATCCTACTCAATTAGGAACAGGAACTAAATATGGTATTTATTCTTATTACACTACAGCCAATATTTTGAATAATAGTGTTTATTTAACGAGTACGTCAGGAACTTGTTATGGTCTTTATATAGGAAATCAAACATCTTCTTATAATTTAAGATTTTTAGCGAATATGCTTCACTCAACTACCACAACAGGATCTAATTATCCTATTTATGCGAGTACAGCAACTTATGCAACAACGACAAATGGAACAACTCTTGATTACAATAATTATTCCAGCAATCAAAATACTGTTGGATATATTGGTACTGCTATGACTTCTATGGCAGCATTGAGAAATGCAACTTATCAAGATGTAAATTCTATAAGTGTTAATCCAATATTTATTGATACAAATATTAATCTTGATGTTTATGATTACTCTCCTTTCGCATGTCCTAACCTTGCAGATATTGATTATGATATTAGAGGAAGAAGAAGAGGTGAAACTACCGTTTTAGGTGCTTACTCTATGGAAACTATCGATGGTAAATCTATTGAATTAGTTGAAATTCTTGGTTTACCAGATAGCAATGACCGTTGTTCTTCAGGACCTTCAACTATATCTTATGTTATTACAGGAAAAGGGGCTGTAACAGTAAACTTCCCTACAGATACATTATATTTACATCTCAATATTTCTGGTACAAAAAATTGGGATACTGTTGTTATTTGGAATAAAGGTACTTTGCCTATTCTACAAAAAATTACTATTCCTATTATGAATAACTTTGAACTTGTTGATTCTGGAGATTATTATATATCTGCATGGATTTCAAATGGTTATGATACTATTAATGTTGATGATAGTTTGTTTACTTCTTATACTATTCACAAAATTTCATTACCTTTTGACGAAAATTTCTCTCAAGGATGGTCTTCTTCATTTACTTTAGAAGAATGTAATTCTGAAAATACATGGGAAATAGTTAATACAAATAGCGATGGTACTATTTTACCACAATATGGAACTAACATGTTGTCATTTAAAGGTTCTCGTGGAGCGATTTCCGCTATTTACACTCGTCAAATAGACCTTTCTAAAACTTCTGAACCAAAACTTGATTTCTGGTATTGGCACGATAACACTGCCAGCACTATGGATTATACCAATGTTAAGATTTCTTTAGATGGTGGTGCTTCATTCCAAACTATCGCAATAATAAGAAAGAATGATGGTTCTAATTCTGGTTGGACTTACTATAGTTTACCTTTAGATAATTTTAATGCTCCTTGTGTTATTGTTTCTTTTTCAGCAATGAGATGGACTACAGATGATTATAACGGTGAACAACTTATTGATAGAATCAGAATTTATGGAAAACATGACCTTGCTATTAGTGAAATTATTTCTTCAGATTACGATATTTGTAACCTAACAGGTCGTTCTTTGGGTGTAGTATTAAATGCTACCACTTCTTTAAATATTGACTTTTCTTCAATGCCTACAGAATTGCAAGTTAATATTTCTGGTGCTAAAAATGCATCTTACACTTTACCTCTCAACAATGGTATAATTGAAGGATTGGCTTTTGATACATTAGTTATAGACAACAACTTTGATTTCATACCAGGAACATATTATATTTCAGCAAGTATTGCTACGGCAATAGATAGCAATCAAGCAAATGATTTCGTCCTTGATACTATAGAAATTAATCCTAATATTTCTGTAGCACCTACTCAAATAACAGGAGGAACATCTTTTGCAAATTGTGTTGCAATTGGTTCTGAAGTTTTCCAAGAAGTGAATATCAGCAATTCTGGAAATATGGATATGACCGATATTTTATTAACGCTCAATATCTACGATGTTTCTGGTGTTATTGTTCAAACATATAATGATACTATCAATGGAGATTTCCCTGTTGGACAAGAACTTACATATACATTTACCAAGGCGTACATAGTACCAGAAGACGAAACATACAATGTTGAAGTTATCGTTAGTCCTTTGTGCGACAACAACTTCAAGTATGTAAACTATGTTACAGAATGTGTTGATTTAACAGACATTGAACTTGTTTCATTTGTTGTTCCAGAAGACAATGCAGATTGTTCAAATGTTGGAGACAAACAAAATGTTACGGTTAAGATTAGCAACAAAAATCCTAATGTAGATATGTCAGGTATTACTATCCATGCTATTATATCTTCTAATGGAAACCAAATCAACGCGTGGAGAACAACAATTGACGAAATTAGTGCTGGAACATCTATTGATTTCACTTTTGCTCAATCGTTTACTATTCCAGAAGAAAATGATTATACTATTGATGTTTATATTGATAAAGTTGATGATGCTAACAACAATGATACATTATCAATTACAAAATGTATCAATTTAGGTATTAGCGAAACAGATATTAACACTATCGGTATGAGTCAAAATATTCCTAACCCTGCTAATGAAATGGCAATAGTTAATTATACTATTCCAAGTCAAGGCAAAGTAGTATTTACTATTGCAAGCATTACAGGACAAATATTACATACTCAAGAAGTTGAATCTGAAGCAGGAGTAAACAGCATTGAATTCAATACTGCAAATCTTGCTGCTGGTATTTATTTCTACACCATGGACTTCAACGGACAACGTCTAACGAAGAAGATGACTATCAAAAAATAATTTTTGATAATCCAAAATAAGCCTATAAAAATTAGGCGAAAAAGAATCAGTGCGAATAAAATTCGCACTGATTCTTTTTATTTTTGTCTGTACAATTTTTTTTATTATTTTTAGTTCATTTACTTTGAAAAAATAAAAAAGGTAACCTTTGGGGCTACCTTTTTTTTAATTCTATAAAAATATTACTTCATATTGTGGAAAACATTGGTAACATCATCATCTTCTTCTATTTTTTCTATCAATTTTTCAACCTCTTCTCGTTCAGCATCAGAGATTTCTTTTGTATCATTAGGGATTCTTTCAAATTGGAAAGATTTTATTTCAAAATTATTGTCTTCTAAATATTTTTGAATAGGACCAAATGCTTGAAATTCTGCATAAATCATTATATCGTCATCATCTTCAAAAACTTCTTCTACTCCATAATCTATCAACAAAAGTTCTAATTCTTCTAAATCTACATCATCTTTTTTTACAACCCTAAAACTACATTTTCTATCAAAAAGAAAATCCAACATTCCTTGAGTTCCAAGGCTTCCTCCTAATTTGGTAAAATAAGAACGTAAATTAGCAACTGTTCGTTGATGATTGTCGGTTGCTGTTTCTATTACTATTGCGATACCATGAGGTGCATATCCTTCATAAACTATTTCTTTATAGTCGGAAGTATCTTTTTCAAATGCTCTTTTTATGGCACGTTCTACATTTTCTTTGGGCATATTTTCAGAACGTGCATTTTGAATCAACAATCGTAAACGAGGATTGGCATCAGGGTCTGGTCCTCCTGCTTTTACAGCCATTGTTATTTCTTTACCAATTCGGGTAAATACTTTTGCCATATTTCCCCAACGTTTAAATTTTCTTGCTTTTCTATATTCAAATGCTCTTCCCATATTTTTAATCTTTAATTATTATCATAAAAACTTTGCAAAATTACTAAAAAATTCAATACCAGAAAAAAAGATATTAAGTTTCCTTTTTTATTCAAACAAAAATTTCAACATTTCTGAAACTTTCGATATTTTTATTACTTTTATTGAGGGGAATGTTCCCAATTGTTGATTGCCAGAAGATATAAAAATACGATTGTATCCCAATTTTTGTGCTTCGGCAATACGTTGTTCTATACGACTTACTGGACGAATTTCGCCCGATAAACTCAATTCTCCAACAAAACAATCTTTTGCACTCAAGGGGATATCTGTTACTGATGAAATCAATGCGGCTATTATTGACAAATCTACTGCGGTATCATCTGTACGAATGCCTCCAGCAACATTGAGAAAAACATCGTGTGTGCCAAAATGTTGTCCACATTTTTTATCCAAAACGGCTAAAAGCATATTCAATCTACGAATATCAAAACCTGTTGATGACCGTTGTGGATTGCCATAAACTGCTTTTGTTACCAAAGTTTGTATTTCTATCAGCAATGGTCGCAGACCTTCCATTGTTGCGGCAATAGCTACTCCAGATGTATCTTCATCGCGATGAGAAACAAGAATTTCCGATGGATTTTCTACTTCTCGTAATCCTGATTGCAACATTTCAAAAATGCCTATTTCTGCTATAGAACCAAATCTATTTTTGGCGGCACGTACCAAACGATATATATAATTGCTATCTCCTTCAAATTGCAAAACGACATCTACAATATGTTCTAATATTTTGGGTCCTGCCAACATTCCATCTTTGGTAATATGTCCTACAAGGAATACTGGGGTTGAGCTTTGTTTGGCAAATTGTTGCAATTCTGATGCTGTTTCTCTTATTTGAGAAACTGAACCAGCAGAAGATTCTATCAACGATGATTGTAATGTTTGAATAGAATCTACTATCAACAATTGTGGTTTTATATTTTCGATATGTGAAAAAATTGCTTGTAAATTTGTTTCATTAAGGATATAACAATCGTTTGTTGTTTCATTTTTCAGACGAGAGGCTCGTAATTTTATTTGCGATACACTTTCTTCGCCAGAGACATACAATACTTTGATATTTTTCAAACACAATGCCAATTGTAGCATTAATGTTGATTTTCCTATTCCGGGGTCGCCGCCCAGCAAAATGATAGAACCCGGTACTATACCTCCTCCGAGGACTCTATCTAATTCTTTCATTCCTGAATGTATTCTATTGAGTGATGATTCTTTTACTTCACTCAATAGATGAGGTACACTATCAAATGAAACAGCATTCGACTTTTTAGCAGAGGCCGAATGTTGGATAATTTCTTCTACAAAGGTATTCCATTGTCCGCAATTGTTACACTTGCCTAACCATGTTGCTGATTGTGCTCCACAATTTTGACAATAATAAATACTTTTTGTTTTGCCCATATATTTTTAAGGTCTGTAAAACTCGTAATATATCAAGGTTTCAACGCCTTTCATCGCAAAATTATCTTCTTGGAGACGATATATTCTTGATTCGCCAAGATAGGATTCTTTTATTAATGGAGTTATTTTGTTCTTATCATCGGCTTCGATAAACATTGCTACTTTGCCTTTGGACAATCTCATCGAATAATTCAAATCTGCTACTAAAACCAAACCTGAACTTGCACTTCTTTTATATATTTTTAAATCTCCTTTATTAAATTTCCACATCTCCTGTTGATTAGTGTCAACAACAAATGGGTCTAAACTAGTATTATAGCGGTCCCAATTGCCTTGTATTTTTTCTTCGCTTGATTTTACACAACTTGCCATACTTAATACCATCGTTATAGCAAACATTATTTTTATTATATTTCTCATAAATATTATTTATTACTTGTTATGTTTTATAAATATCTGCAAAGATAACATTTTTATTTCATAATTATCTTTAATAAATTATTTTTTTATAATTTTTTTTAGTAACAAAAATTATATCTAAAAAATAAAACAATTTCAGATGTTTTCTGATACTTACAAAAGCTTTATTTTTATTATAAAAAACGTAACAAAAAAAAATCAACACTTTATGATTTTGTATAAAAAAAAGTTGTATCTTTGCAACGTTTGTGAAATATAATTTTACAAGTGATTTTGAATTTGAAAAGTTATTATACTATATGGCAGAAAATAAGATTGAACTAAAATCTTCTTGGGATGAAGTTCTTTATACCAAGTTACCAGCGAGGATATAGGTGGACAGAGCAGCAGGTGAAGGACTTGTTAAATGACGTGAATGAGTTCAAACCAGAGAAAGATGAAGGTAAAGAAGACACTTGGTATTGTTTGCAACCTTTGGTTGTTAGAAAAATGGACGAAACGGATTCTCGTTTAGAAAAAGAAATTGAAAAAAAAGATTGGTATGAGGTGATTGACGGGCAGCAGAGATTGACTACAATTTTCATAATACTAAATCTGCTGGAGCCTGAAAGTGCATTATCTCTAAAATACCAAACGCGTCCTGGTAGCGAAACTTTTCTGCAAAAGATTAAAAATGATGACCAAAATGCTGAAAACATTGATTATGATTTTATGATTGGAGCAAAGAAAACTATAAAAGAATGGACTGGGAACAAAGAAAATCTTGCACAAAAACTCAAAGAAAATTGCAAAGTAATATGGTATGAAACCCAAGATAATGCCTACGAAGTTTTCAAACGCCTTAATTCTGGCAAAATTTCATTGAGTAATGCCGAATTGGTGAAAGCCCTTTTACTTAAAGATGACAATTTCAACGGATTGAATTCTGATGCTCTGCGTCTCAAACAATTGGAAATGGCTGGCGAATGGGACAGGATGGAGCAAACACTTCACGACAATTCGTTTTGGTACTTTATAAACCCCAAACCAGAAGATGCGAGATTCAACTGCACACGAATTGATTTCCTTTTGGAAATGGTTCTGAGTTGCGAGAAGAATGATAAAAATGAATTCAAATACGACATTGAAAATGAGTTAAAACAAAATGATTACTTCATTTTTTCGACTTATTCTGAACATATCAAAGAAGGTTGGGAAAAGCAATGGAGTAACATTCAAAAATTCTTCAGAATAATGAAATCGTGGTACGATAACCGACAATTATACCACTATGTAGGTTATTTGATGAATCTAAACGGGGAAAACAAAATGACAACGCTTCGGAAATTATTATGCGAAGCAGATAAGCCCAAAGATGAGTTTTTATCTTCTTTGATAAAGCGTTGTCAGCAATCAATTGGTATTGGTGTTAAGCAAAAAGATGGGAAGGAAATAACTCTAAAGAATTTTTCGGATTGGGAATATAACAAAAACAACAATGAAATTCACAATGTCTTATTGTTGTTTAATCTTGCAACCACTCAAAATCAAATAAGCGAACTGTCTCGTTATCCGTTTGACAAGCACTTTGAAGCGGCAAAAAAGAAATGGTCATTGGAACATATTCACGCCCAAAATGAGAAAAAAGCGAATTGGAACAAAGAGCAATTTGACCAAATAAAAGGGTATTTGGAAAAAATTTCTGTAGAAGGAATAGATGACTTCAATAACTACTTGAAAGACAAAGAAACAAGTGAAAGTATAGATGACAACACATACAAAGCTATTATGGGAGCGTTTATGGGGAAGAATGTTCAGTCACATACAAATGACGATGGAAGTATAACTTTCACTTCTGAGTTTGAAAAAGATGACCACCTAACAAATATGGCACTTTTGCAAGGCGACAAAAACGCAGCTTTCAACAATAAACTATATCCTGAAAAAAGAGCAAAATTGGCTGAATACGAAAACGTTGAAAGAGAATCGTTGTTTGTGCCGATATGCACAAGAAACGTATTTTTCAAACACTATTCGCCTAATTCAACCAATCCCTTGCTATGGGATGAGCAGGCAGGAAAAGAGTACGTCACTGCGATGACAAAAGTTGTGGCTGCATACTTGCAACTTGAACCAATTCTGCAAAATGAAAACGAAGAATTCCAATATGGTATTAAACTGAAAGGAGGACAAAAATGAACGACATATATTCATTCTATCAACTGATTAGCAAATATCAGATAGAAATACCAATCATACAAAGAGATTATGCTCAAGGGCACAATAATCCTAAAGCTGCGGATGTAAGGAAATCTCTTGTTGATAATATGATAAAGGCAGTAGCAGTAGAAGAAAACAAACCTTTGTTTTTTGACTTTGTTTACGGGCGAGTGGACAACAACAAGTTCATTCCATTTGATGGACAGCAACGTCTAACAACACTCTTTCTTTTTCATAAATATATTTTTGAAAAATGTCAGTCTGATTCAGGTTGCAACCATAAAGACAATTGCTCTTGCGGAGACATACTCGGCAGGTTTTCTTATGCCACACGGCAGTCTTCACGGGAATTTTGTGAGAAATTGGTGCAAGAGAAAATTATATCTGGCAATTCATTAACGGACAATATAAAAAAACAATCGTGGTTCTATCCTGACTGGGAAAAAGACCCAACTATAATGGGTATGCTTACAATGCTTGATGAAATTCATTGCCAAATGAAAAACGAAACCGATTTCAAAACATTTGCCGAGAAACTAACAAGTGGTTGCAACTGTCCGATTACGTTTCATTTTGTTGATATGGGCGAGCATAAAATGTCTGATGAGACATATGTGAAGATGAATGCTCGTGGGAAAACATTGACTCCTTTTGAAAACTTCAAGGCAAGTTTAGAGCAGTATCTTGAAGAAAAATCAAAATCTGAAAATCTTTCTGTTGAATTACAAGGAAAATACAGGGTTTTACTATGTAGATTGAAAGGTGAATATGACAAGGCATTACAAAAATATACGGGAATTGATGGGACTTGGCTAGACTTATTTTGGGAAGTCGCAAACAAAGATAAAAAAGAGAAGAATTTGCCCGATACCCTAATGATGAGTTTCTTCAACCGTCATTTTATGAATGTCTGGCGGTGTTGGTATGAGAATAATTCCAAAACAGAAAAAGAACGAAACTCTTTGAATGATGAACAGAAGAAAGAGCAGGATGAGCAGGATGAATTTAATAAAAGGATTCAAGAAGAAATGCCATTGTATCCGACAAAGGATAATTTTGTCTCTTTTGATATTTATGAATATGTGATTGGTAAATGCGGCGTTGAAGATTGTCTATCTCCAATATTCAATATTTGGGATACGTTAAGCAAGCAAAACAATATCGAAGAAGATTGTCAGGCTGTTTGGAATAGAGACATTGAAATCAAATGGAAACTATTTGAAGGAGATAGAAATCGAGAAAACAGCGAAACCTATCCTTCTCGTGTAGCATTTTATGCATTGTTGAGATATTTTAGTGTTGAGAACAGAGAAACTAAAACAACATTGTCACAATGGATGCGTATAGTTTGGAACATCATTGAAAATTCAACAATAGACAGTTCTGATACATATCACGCTGCATTAAGGCTGATAGAAAAACTCTCAGCAAAAAGCCATACAATCTACAATGCTTTGGCAAATGTGTTTGAATCCTTTGAATTAGGAAATCAATACCACGCCCAAGAGCAAGTAGCAGAAGAAATCGCAAAAGCCACACAAATCCTTAACGGAGGACAACGCACGGATGAAAAAACTTGGGAAGAAATTATCATTGAGGCTGAGAGATACGCCTTCTTCAAAGGTGCAATACGATGCTTGTTTACAAAAGAAAAAATTGGAGATGATTGGGAGCACTTTGATACTAAATGGAAAAATGCACGTGAGTATTTTGACAAAGATGGAGCAAAAGATGGAAAAGAAAAATTCAAGTCCAATGCCTTATTAATGAAATCATTACTGGCAAATTGTGATGATTTCGGAAATAAGATTTGGTGGCATTTTGAATTTTCAAATGATGCAAATCGGTGGAAACGCATACTCACCTCTAGCAATTGGAGAGCTGCAGTTGATGCCATAATGGGAACGGAGATAACTGATGATGTAACGAGTAAGTTCATAGCCGAAATAAACGAAAACGATCAATATATAAAAAACATCGTTGAAGATGGATTGATGGATTAC
Source organism: Bacteroidales bacterium (assembly GCA_045534635.1). Lineage (GTDB taxonomy): Bacteria > Bacteroidota > Bacteroidia > Bacteroidales > WCHB1-69 > UBA1205. The sequence goes on along the minus strand of JAZSKB010000038.1, from coordinate 15,972 downwards.
GTTTGCGATAAAATGTCAGGTGCGTGGATTCGAAGTACATACCATGGTTTTCATGCTATTTGGCAAAGTGGGTATCCATCATCTCAGATCGTACTAAATCCAATTTTAGCACAGTTGAAATACGATAATACTATTGACTATAGCGAGAAGAATAAGATAGAGGGGTGTCGATACTATAAATGTGAGAACAAGAATGTTAACTTTAAATATAACAATCACTTCTTCCAATGGTGGGGCAGTCCGAATGCAAAAGAGTTGGATATTTATTTGATGACAGATAATTGGGAGGAGTACCAAAAACACTCAAAAACAACAGATAAAGGTACTGATGAGGACGAATATTATTGCTTTCGAGTAGATGAAAATACCACATCCGATATTTTTACGAAAATGCTTGACTGCCTAATCCACCAAGTCGAAGCAGATGAACAAAACAAACCTTGCTACGATGATTGTCAAAACAAGATTTGTGAATAACTTCCCTATGCTCACCTACATCTCCAATATTGACCATTACAAAGAAGTGCTTTCGCGGGTAAAGTCAGTAAAGCAGACGCTATGGATTGGCACTGCCGATATCAAGGACTTGTATGTGGAGGCAGGAGGAGAGAAAAAGCCGTTTTTGGCTATCATTGCCCAACTTATCCGAAAGGGTGTGGAGGTAAGGCTCATTCACGCCAAGGAGCCGGGTCCGGCTTTCCAAGAGGATTTTGACAAATACCCTGTGCTGTTCGACCGCTTGGAGCGAGTGCTCTGTCCAAGAGTTCATTTTAAAATGATAGTCTTTGATTGTAAAGAAGTTTACATCGGAAGTGCCAACCTTACCGGTGCCGGCATCGGCATGAAAGGAGAAAATACCCGCAATTTCGAAGCGGGCATCCTTACCGATGAGCCCGAAATAGTGGAACAAGCCATAAAGCAATACGACGAGGTATGGATGGGACTGCACTGCAAAACCTGCAAACGGCGGGAATATTGCAGCGATCCGATAGATTAAGAAAATTTTAATAAACTTTTTCTGCCATTATTGTCAAAATACACGACAAAAGGGAAAAATATTGCATAAAATATTCTTTTTTGAGTCTATGCCACACTTTTGCATAATTGGTTTCTAATTTTGCAGCCGTAAAAACATTAAACAATAATAATACAATGAACATCAAAGATTTATTACAAGATGATGCCTTAAAGGTACTTGAAGACCAAATTATTTTGTCGTGTGGAAGATGGAGCAAAGACCACGACTATACAAACGAACAAAGTTTGTTGGAAGTCAGACAAAATATCATTAATCGGCGTGTGTTGCAATATCAGGAATTGCTTTTGCCCGATATCATTGCTTTTAATGATGCCATGAGTGAAGCTTTGCGAAAAATGTTTGACAAAGCTCATGCTATATACGAAGCCAACAAAGATTTCAGCAAAGATATAGAGGTGGAGGCTTATTGCTTCTTGGGCAGAGATTATCCGGTTCTCCATCCTTTGCAAGGAGAGAATCGTCAGGAACTTTGGGATGCCCTGCAGGATTCCGGTTGGAATCCATTGTACGATAGCGGTGTAACTTTCCCTCTCGGATTAGGATTGTCAGGATTTAATGATCTTTCTTCCAACGACTTTGACGATTTTATCGGTATGAATTGTCCTCCGCCCAACTGGAACGAAGGTCTTGACCAAGAACTGACCAAAGACCTTCATCTGACATCTGCCTTCCACAATCTGTTCGACCATACCAAATTCGCCATCACCGATTTTATTTACTGCCGTGAGTTTTATTGTGAAGTGAAAGTGGACTTGGATTTTATGTAATTAAAAAATACATTTTTCCGAGCCACTTTTTTGTGTGACAGGTTAAAGGAGGAATGAAAATTTACAATTTATGCCATACTTTTGCATAGTCGGTTTCTAATTTTGCAGCCGTAAATCAATTAAGTATTAATAAGAAAGATATGGAAACACAAGAAAAAAAGAGCTATTCCGTTTTAGCGGTAGTAGGTTCCAAAAGTTTTATGGATTACGAGTTGTTATCTCAAAAATTGCAGACTATCAGTTTTAAAACCATTGTTTCGGGAGGTGCCAGAGGAGCCGACACTTTGGCGGAAAGATATGCCGAAGAGCACCAAATTCCTATAGAGGTGATAAAACCGCAATGGAAACAACTGGGAAAAATGGCAGGCTATATTCGGAACGAGGAAATAATCTCAAAGTGTGATTTTTGCATTGCATTTTGGGACGGAGAATCAAAAGGGACTAAACATGATATTGAGTTATGCAAAATGACAAGCAAACCGTATCAAATTGTATATTTTTCTCATGATGAGTAAGTTTGTTTTTTAATAGAATTGAAAAAGAAATGAAAAATTTTGCCGCTATAGATTTTGAGACAGCCAACGGACAACGTTCAAGCGTGTGCAGTGTGGGAATAGTGATAGTTAGAAACGGAGAGATAAAAGAAAAATTCTACAGTCTTATCAAACCGGACCCCAATTATTATAGTCGCATTTGCCGAAGCGTTCACGGGCTCGGGCACGAAGACACCGACAATGCCGAGGTGTTTCCTTTGGTTTGGGGAAAAATAGCGTCCAAGATAAAGGGACTTCCGCTTGTCGCCCACAATGCCCCGTTTGACAGGGCTTGTTTGCAGGCTGTGATGGAAATGTACAGGATGGACTGGGAATTATGGAGCTGCCGCCGCTTTTATTGTACGCTGAAAGCTTCGCGACTTAATTTGCGGAATTTGGAAAATCATCAGCTGCATACCGTTGCGGAGGCTTGCGGCTACCACATGGAAAACCACCATTATGCATTAGCCGATGCGGAAGCATGTGCCGCCATTGCCATGAAATTAAAACTTGACTCCAAATGCATGATACAGCCGAGGAGGGAAATCAAAAAATAGGTGGCCGTTTTTTATTTTTATAATTATGCCAAAATTTTGCATAGTCATGTGCTAATTTTGCAGCGTTTTACAAGTAAAAAATTCAAATAATGGAAACGAAGAAAAATGCAAAACAAAAAATGGATATGTTAAGCGCTGTGGAAGAAATTGTAGAATTTTCCAAAACTTCGCAGTTTGATGCAGCGTTTTTTAAAAAACTGTCAAAACCATTGAAATATCTTTCCTCCCAACTGGATATTACCAAGGAGCAAAGCCTTATGATGGCACTTTTTATGGATAACAGCAGTGATGCAAGCATTTGCATAAGTGATTTTGCCAAGCAACTCAAATGCAGTACCATTCGCATCATTCGGTTTATGAAAGACATTGACGTATTGGAAAGCAAAGGTTTAATTTGTGGAAAACGCTCTAATATGGGTTTGAGTTACCGTGTTCCGTGGGATGTGATAGAGGCTTTTAAAAACAATGAGAAATACACGCCAAAGGATTATTCAAATCTTAGTTGTGATGAGTTGTTCAATAGGATAGGAGAAATCATGGTGTTGCGGGAAGATGAGGAAACGACTACAGCCTTAGCTTCCAATCGCATACAGGAATTGTTGGAGAAAAACAAACATTTGGTTTTTGTTCAAAAATTGAAAAGTTTCAAATTAAATAAAGCCGAAGAAAACCTGTTGGTATTGTTTGCCCACTTATTTGTTAACAATAGCGATGACAATGTCCATTATTATGACTTGGAATTCTTTTACGACAAAAAAAGTGAATTTAGAACACTTAAAGCAAAACTTAAATTTAATATACATCCCTTGCAAGATGCCAAATTGATAGAATATGTCAATAACAATGGTTTTGCTGACGCTAATTCATTTTGTCTGACATGGGCGGCCAAACAGACACTTTTTTCTGAACTACAATTAAATATGATGTCTAACGATCGTCAGCAATTTCTTCGTTATGAGGATATTCAGAAAAAACAGCTTTTCTATGATCAAGAGATAGCCAATCAGATTAGTAATCTTGGCCAACTTTTGGAAGGAGACAATTATCACCACATTTGTCATCAATTAAAGGAAAAAGGTTTCAATAGCGGTTTTTCCTGCTTGTTTTATGGTGCACCCGGCACCGGCAAGACGGAAACCGTCTTGCAATTGGCCCGCCAAGCAGGACGCGACATCATGCAGGTGAATATTTCCAAAATCAAGAGTATGTGGGTGGGAGAAAGTGAAAAAAACATCAAGCAGATTTTCGACAAGTACCGCTCGAATGTGGAAAAATCTGATATGACGCCCATTTTGCTTTTCAACGAGGCAGATGCCATTATCGGCATGCGTAAAGAAAGTGCCTCAGATGCGGTTGACAAGATGGAGAATGCTATTCAGAACATCATCCTGCAAGAGATGGAAACGCTCAACGGCATACTCATTGCCACCACCAATCTCGCCCAAAACATGGACAGGGCTTTTGAACGCAGGTTTCTCTATAAAATCAAATTCAACAAGCCTGCCTTGAAGGCCAGAATGCAAATATGGCAATCCATGCTTCCCGATTTGCCGGAAGCCGACATAAAAATTTTGGCGGAGAAATACGACTTTAGCGGCGGACAGATAGAAAATGTCGCCCGGCATTATACCATAGACACCGTGTTGCAAGGTGAGAAAACCGTTTCTTTGGAAAAATTAATCGAGCATTGCAACAACGAATGTTTAGACAAATCGGAAAAACGAAGAATAGGATTTTAGAAATAAAGATAAAATGTTAAATATAAAATAAGACAAATTATGGACAACAAAAATCAAAAATTAGATTTATTCTTTCAACATTTAAACGATGTTAATAAGGATATTAAAAAACAAATACATGTAATTGAACGCGAGAATGGTGTCATCATTTGCATTTCGATAAATTTTTGTAAAGAAGATGTATGCCATTTAAGAAAAGCTGCAGAAATTTCAGGCTACGAGCACTGTAACATCTTACACACCATCATGGCGATAGCCTATGGTATGGAATTGAGTGTGGCTGACATAGCGGAAGGCAATTTGATAGTGAACATTGAACAAGACTTTTACGAAGCAGCTATTGTTGCTTTAGGCGGAATTATATGTGACATGATCGGCAACAATCTTAAAGCCGAATCAATAGCAAACGACATTCTCCGTTTTTTGGAAGAAGCTCCGCTACAAGTTTCTGCAGACATTATTGACGGAAACGGCATCTATATGACCAGATACGACGACCGATTTAAAAACATGGGAAATAAAATAACCCAAATAACCCATCTTCCGGTACATTTTAACGATGAACCCGACGTAATCACCCACGGAGTTCATCGCATACTTGAAAAATCCCATGAAAGCTTGTACTTTCTTCCTAATAACAAAAATTAAAAAATGAAATATCCGGACGGATTAAATCCTAACAAAACAATCCTTTGTAGTAGGTTGGATATTGTTTTATGACAAAAAGGTGAAATGTGTAACTAAAAAAAAATCAGTATTTTGCAAAAAGTATTTGAAAAAGTTGTAATTTTGCGATTGGAAAATAATTGTTATGATTTCAATGGAAAAAGAAATAGAATTATTAAAGACATGGCAACTACAAATCAATAAACATATTGATATTGTGTCAGGCTTATTGAATAAGTGTTCCTCTATTAGCAAAGATTATATCAAATCAAAGGAAGACGATCAAAAGGAAATATTTAATGTCTTTCACCTCGTCTCCGATTTGTATTATAGGGAGAACTTTCATTCAGATATTATTTCTTTCTTCTTAAATCCTAAAGAAAAACATGGAGGAGGAAGTGTATATCTTAACACATTCATTGAAATGCTCAATAAAAAAGCGAAAAATATAGATTCTAATGATTATCAAGATGTTGAAGCTACTCGAGAAGAGGGGAAGATTGATATACTTATAAAATCTAATACCACTAAAAAGGCTATTATTATTGAGAATAAAATCAACAATGCTGTTGATATGCAACGGCAAATACCTCGTTATTATGACTATGTTACTCAAAACTCATATATTGTTGATGTAATCGTGTATATTCCATTAGATATTCATAAAAAGCCAAGTATAGATGATTGGACTCAAGAAGATAAAGACAATGTGAATCCACTACTGGTTATAATACCGGCTTATGATAAATCTGGAGAAATCAATTTGGTTAAGGATTGGTTACAACCATCTATCCTATTGTCAAATGATATAGATGTTGTTTCTACATTGCGACAATATACAATCTTAATAAAGAAATTAAATCGTAATATTATGGATAATATTGTTTTAGAAAAATTTTACAAAGAATTATTGCAGAAAGACAATCTGCAAACAGCACAATCAATCAGGAATATGATGAATGAAATACCAAAGTATTTAGCCTTTCGCATTCAAGAAAAGTTTAGTGGAAATTGCTCCCCTTTCTCTAAAATATGGATTTATTCAAACAATGATGCTGTTTTTGAGGGAGCTATAGTTAATAATGTATATTACAAAATGGATATTTGGTGCTTCGAAGATGGATATAGTGTACAATTTTGGGCACCAAATGATAAATCTTATGACAAAATATCAGAAGAATTATTTTCAAATTTTATAGAAGGTCCAACTTCACTAAAAGGTTTTGTTATCAAGGAAGAAGATAAACTCCGATGTGAAAAACATTTTAGTTTTTTTGAAGAGGACAAATTATATGAATTTATAGAAAAAATACTTGAAGAATTGAAGTCTTTAAGAAAATGATAAAAAACAATTTGCGAAATTGATTTTGATTAATTAAAACAACAATAGAATGAGTAAAGAACAGCAAGATATTACAGCCGCACAGATTCTCCAATTTGCGGAGGATTACTGTCAAAAATTGGACGAAGTAAAAGAGAAACAACCCTACCATCTCAATATTATTGAGGAGTTGCATATAAATGAGAATGCACATAGCCGTATTTTAGCTAAAATCCTGCAATATAGAGACCAAGAAAGGAAATATGTGTTTTTGGAGTCGTTGTTGGAGTATATTAATGATAAGGAAGGTTCTAGTTGTGATTTTTCAAAAATAAATATTGTCTCTCCAGAAATCACGCAGGAAAAAGACAGAATTGATGTTCTGATTATGAACAAAGATAGTGCAATAATAATTGAGAATAAGATCTGTGGGGCAGTTGATCAAGATAAACAACTATCAAGATACATTGACAGAATTCAGAAAAAAGAATATAGTAAAGCCGATATTTATATAGTTTATCTGACTAAATATTATCAAAGTCCAAGTAGTGATACATGGAGTTCAAAAAGAGAGGAAAGCGAATATTCTGCTCGCTTTTTAAATCTTTCCTATATGTATGACATTTTGTTGTGGTTAAAAAAAGAACTCGACATCTTGCCGTGCAAAGAAATTGAATTGAGAAGTGCATTAGAACAGTATGTAAATTATTTAGAAATATTAAAAAAAGGAGATGAAATGGATAAAAACATGAAAGTTTTTTTTGAAGAAAAATATGGAAATGACTTAAAAACACTCATAGTAGAACAAAATAAAGTACAAAATTTTAATGATGAATTCATTAATTTCATACGAGAGAGACTAAAAGATGAAGTTAAAAAATGGATTCCTGAAAATGAGCAAAATCATAATGTTACAAAAAAAGATATTGATATTTTAGTCAAGGATTTGAAAATAAATAAAAAAGATTATTGGTTATATATAAGTTTGAATGATACTTATGAAACTTTGAGCTGTTGTTTAGAAAAACAAGAGAGAGATATAAATTTAAAAAGCAGCAAAATTTATGAAATTAAAGAAATTCGAAAAGTTTTAACCAAACACGAAGACTATATTTTATACGAAGATTTTGATGTGGAAGATATTAATACCGCAAAAAAGACATTTGAAACAATTATAAATATAGCAAAAAAGATTTAGGCGGTAACAATACTTTTAGGCGGAACATACTTCCGCCTATTTTTTTTACAAAAAAGTGCATGGTCGTAATGCAAATTTTCTTAAAAAATGCTTAGCCATCGTGCAATTTTTTCAAAATTTTGCACGGTCGTAATGCAATTTTTGCTACTTTTATTCATTTCTTCCTTGTTTGATAATGTTTTGCCATTTCGCGTATTTCGTCTGCTATATCTTTTCTTAAAGAGAGTGGTTGGAGCACTTCCACGGTACTGCCATGGGAAAGCAGTTCCTGCATAAAATCAAAAGTGGGTTTCAAGCGGTAGGAAAAAAGCGAATAGTGCTCATTGCGTTCTGTCTCCTGTTGGCTGCTATGTAGCGGCAAAGACCGAAAATAGTTGGCTTGGTAGGCACTTACTTTCAAGACGATGTTTTCCGTTTTTGCCTCTTGGTCGATAATGATGCCTAAAAAGTCTTTAAAAAAGTCTTCTGCATCAAAATCTTCGGGCATAGAGAAAGTGTCTTCGGAAATGTCTATATCTTCAAAACGGTCCAAAGAATAAATTTTCATTTCGCCGCCTTCGTATTTTCCTAAAACATACCAGCGTTTTTTAAACATTTTCAAAGCAAAGGGTTCAAAATCAAAAACATTGACAGGTTCTTTCTTATCCCACCAGTAAGGACGGTAGTAGAACATGATTTTATGATTTTCTTGCATGGCTTGCAGTATGTCGTGCAGATATTTTTGTCCGGAAGGAACATGATCCAGCAAAATACGGCTGCGTAAGGAGTGATATTCTTCAATGGTATTGTTGATAGAAATGGTTTCCAACATCCATTTTTGAAATCCTTTGGTGTTTTTCAGTTCATCATCGTCCTCAATGTAATAAACATTTTCAGATTTACGGCATTTTATTTCTATTCCGAAAATGTATTCCACACGTTCTCTGTGATTTTGAAAGGTCCGCCACGGATACGGACTTCCGTCCGAAAGTGGGGATTTTTGCCATTTGTCGTTAATTTGTTGATAGCTGATTCCTTCATCCCTTGTTTTTGCAACAGTGTCAATCAACCAGATATAACGTTTTATTAACTCTTGTATCATATTTTGAATATTTGAGTTTGCAAAGATAAGCATTAACTATGAAAAATTATGGTATTGTTTTAAAAAAATATGCGATAATTTTGCATAGGTTTTTAATAGAATGAATAGTTTTTTCTTAAATAGAATATTAATTTATTTTGAGAAATATTAGGAGGGATGGAGTTTCGTCTAATATTTTGGAGAACTCTTTTTTATTTTTACATTATCACAATGCAATTTTTTTGTAAAAAATGCTTAATCGTAATACAATTTTTATTATTTTTGCAAAAATATATTACAATATTTGTAACTTTATAAGTTGCAGATAATTAGTTGTTTATAAAGACAGTTTTTTTAGAAAAATTTCATTATGGTCAAACAGATACAAAACGCATTAATTACCGTTTACAACAAAGAAAAAATTGACATTATCGCAAAAGCGTTACAAGAATTGAATATCAATATTTTTTCTACAGGAGGTACATTCGACTATTTGCAAAAAATAGGTGTTTCTGCTACAGCAATAGAAACATTAACAGGATATCCTTCTATTTTTGGAGGAAGAGTTAAAACTTTACATCCAACAGTTATGGGCGGTATTCTCTACAGAAGAGATAATAACGAAGATTTACAACAAGCACAAAAATATAATATTCCTCCTATTGATTTGATTATAGTTGACCTTTATCCTTTTGAAGAGACGCTCAAACAAACTTCTGAACAACAAGAGATTATCGAAAAAATAGATATTGGTGGTATTTCTTTAATTCGTGCGGCTGCCAAAAATTTTGCAGATGTTATTTGCGTTCCTTCTCGTGATTATTATCAAGATATAATTGACTTATTGCAAAAAGGAAAAGGTGCTACAACTTTAGAAGAAAGACATCGTTTTGCGGGATATTGTTTTAAAGTGTCTTCACATTACGATAGTGCAATATCAGATTATTTTTCTTCAGAAAAAACAACTTTACGATATGGCGAAAATCCACATCAAACTGCTGTATATCACGGAAATACATCTGATTATTTTGACCAATTGCATGGCAAAGAAATTTCATACAACAATTTGTTAGATATAGATTCCGCTGTTGCTTTAATGCACGATATGGATAAATATGCTTTTGCTATTATCAAACATAATAATGCTTGCGGAGTAGCACAACGAGATAATTTACTTCAAGCATGGAAAGATGCTTTAGCCGGAGACCCAGTTTCTGCTTTTGGTGGCATTCTTATTTGCAATGCTCCTATTGATGCTATTGTTGCTGAAGAAATCAATAAAATTTTCTTTGAAGTACTCATCGCACCTGATTTTCACGAAGAGGCTTTAAAAATATTGGAATCTAAAAAAAATCGTATTTTGTTAAAACAAAAAAAATTCGATTTGCCTGCTAAACAATACCGCAGTTTGCTCAATGGAAAAATAGAACAAGATAGAGATATTAGTTTAGAAAATATTGAAAATCTTTCTTATCCAACCCAAAAGCGTCCAACATCTTCACAAATTGACGACTTGTTTTTTGCAAACAAACTTGTAAAACATACCAAATCTAATGCTATTGTTTTAGTAAAAAATAAACAATTATTAGCTTCTGGAATGGGTCAAACTTCTCGAGTTGACGCTCTTAAACAAGCAATAGAAAAAGCCCATCATTTTGGTGTTGACCTTCATGGTGCGGTAATGGCTTCTGATGCTTTTTTCCCTTTTAGCGACTGCGTAACTATTGCAGCACAAGCAGGTATATCTGCTATTATACAGCCCGGAGGTTCTGTGAGAGACCAAGAATCTATTGAGGCTTGTAACAATGCCGATATTCCTATGATATTTACAGGATTTAGACATTTTAAACATTAATAATAAATAAAATTAAATAACTATGGGATTTTTTTCATTTCTTTCAAAAGAAATCGCTATTGACCTCGGAACGGCAAATACTTTAATCATTCATAATGATAAAGTAGTTGTTGATGAACCTTCTATTATTGCTATTAATAGAAATACTCATAAATTGGAAGCCGTTGGTAGTAAAGCGTTGTTAATGGAAGGTAGAACGCCTGATGATATTAAAGTAATTCGTCCTCTAAAAGATGGTGTTATTGCAGATTTTCAAGCCGCTGAAATGATGATAATCGAATTTTTGCGTAAAACCAATCAGCAACAACGATTGTTATTACCTCCTTCTTTAAAAATGGTAGTATGTATCCCTTCTGGTATTACCGAAGTAGAAGAAAGGGCTGTTAGAGATTCTGCTGAACAAGCAGGGGCTAAAGAAATTCGATTGATTCACGAACCTATGGCTGCTGCTATCGGTATTGGATTAAATGTTTTAGAATCAAAAGGAAATATGGTTGTTGATATTGGTGGAGGTACGAGTGAAATTGCTGTAATAGCCTTAGGTGGTATTATTAGCAACAAATCTATCAAAACCGCTGGTGATGAATTCAATAGCGATATTGAAGATTATATGCGAAAAGAACATAATATCTCTATCGGGAAACGTACTGCCGAATTGATAAAAATGAATATCGGTGCAGCAACTCCTGACATTGACAATCCTCCTGCTCCTTACGAAGTTAGAGGACGAGACCTTGTTACTGGTATTCCAAAAGCGTTGATGGTTTCTCATCAAGAAATTGCAATTGCTTTAGACTCTTCTATTTCTCAAGTGGAAGTGGCTGTATTGAATGCTTTGGAACAAACACCTGCTGAATTGTCTGCCGATATTTATGAATCGGGTATTTGGTTGGCTGGTGGTGGTGCTCTATTGAGAGGTCTTGACAAACGTATTCAACAAAAAACCAAACTTGATGTGCATATCGCTGAAGATCCATTAAGAGCAGTTGCCAGAGGTACCGCTATCGCTTTGAAAAATTTTGATGGTTTCACTTTCTTGAAAAAATAATTTATAATATAAATTAAACACTCCCAAATTTTTGGGAGTGTTTTTAAAATGTTGATTATGAAAAAGTTATTTTTGTTTTCTTTGTTTTTTACGTTATCTTATGTGCTTTTTGCTCAAATGTCTTTAACGGTTGTTGCAAAAAATGATGAAAAATTTTGGCTCTATTTAAATAATATTCGTAAAAATGGAGACCCTGTAGATTCTATACACATTAGCGATTTACAACGCGGAAATTATATTGTAAAAATTGTTTTAAACAACAATCAACATAGTACGGTTACCTCTAAATTGAATCTTCGTCCTACCGAAAATGTTTATGTTGTTAGTTACAATCTTCGACAAAATAGAGTTTCTCTAAAACCTCAAAGTAAAGATAGTTCTATTTCTCAAAATAATATTACAATACAACCTACTTCGTATATTGAACATTTACAACCTTATTCCAATGAACATCTATGTAAAATATTTTTTTCTTTAAAAAATAATTTTATTGATAAAAATCAAATAAATAAGTTGTTTTACAATAACTTTTCCGAAGCAATAACAACTTCTCGACAAGATAAAAAATATTTATTATAAATTAAACAAAAACAATTGTATTTTAATAATACATCAATAAATTCAAAACTTCTTCTATTGTTTTGATTTTCTTTCCTTTATATTCAAAACCTTGTTCTTCTGCTGAAATAACAATATCGGCTTGCGGAATTACTTCAATTCCACAGCGTATCAATGCTTTACACAACCATTTTGCAGCCGTATTTTCTCCATTGATTTGTACTTGTAAAGTTCCCTTGATATGATTAATTTTACAATGACCATCATTTTCATCGAAATGATAAGCATTACTTCCAAAAACTTGCTGAAAAATACCAGATAACATTAAATCTTCAGGAATCCCAACATGTACACCTTCGGTGGTCATCAACCATATTTTATCTGCCATTTGCAAAGCCAAATCTAATTCATGAGTTGACAAAATAAAAGTTTTACGTGTATTGACCGACAATCGACGTAATAACAACATTACCTCTATTCTATTGGGCAAATCCAAATGAGCCGTAGATTCATCTAACAATACCAATGGAGTATCTTGTGCCAAGGCTTTGGCTATAATTGCTCGTTGTTTTTCTCCATCGGAAATTTGAGAAATATAAGCATCTTTTTTATGTAAAAGATTGACTTGTTGCAAAGAATTGTAAATTATATTTTTGTCATTTTGAGATAAGTAGCCTAACCAATTTGTATATGGTAAACGACCCATTGCTACCAAATCGTACACCGACATTTTATCTACAACAATAGCATCGGTAAGAACCAAAGAAAACAATGTAGAACGTTCGTAATTGCTCAATGCGTGAACACTTTTTCCATTCAATAATACTTTCCCTGTTATTGGTTTTAATAGTCCTGCCAAAGTATGCAACAATGTTGACTTTCCAGCACCATTGATACCTATCAAACAAATTAAATCTCCAGCATTTGCTTGTAAAGATAAATTTTGTTGTATTTTTTTGTTCCCGTATCCAATAGTTAAATGTTGGGTTTGTAATTTCATTATTTTTGTTTTAAAATAATCCAAATAATAATTGGGGCACCAACCAATGCACTTACTGCGTTGATAGGTAAAGTGTAACCATTTGTTGGCAATTGTGTTGCGATATCACACAACAATAACAATCCAGCCCCACACAATATCGTACCGATTATTGTAATTCGATGGTCTGAAGTATGAAACAAACCTCGAACCAAATGAGGTACAGCAATTCCAATAAATGCGATAGGACCTGTAAAAGCGGTAGTTGCTCCTGCTAAAAGTGCTACGGCAATTATAATCCATAATCTTGTTTTGGCTATATTTATTCCCAAACCTTGAGCATAATTTTCTCCTAAAAGCATTCCATTAAGTGTTTTTTGAAGAGAAAAAGCAATAATCAAACCGATTATTATTAAAGGGAACATTACACTCATATATGTCCACGATACCGCAGAAAGGCTACCAAATGTCCATACAACAAATAATTTCAATGCATCGGGATTGCTTCCATTTTGCAAAATAGTAACCAAAGAACCTGCAATTTGTCCAAACATAATGCCAACAATAAGCAAAGAAACCGATTGTCGAACACGAAAAGAAACCGCTAATACCAATAGTAAAACCAAAATTGCTCCCAAAATAGCAGATACAACCAATCCCCAACCATTTTGAACAAAAAATATTGGAAAGGTCATTCCCGTTAAAATGAAAACGGCTACTCCTAAACTTGCTCCAGAACTTACACCCAATACATAAGGTCCCGCTAAAGGATTACGAAACAATGTTTGCATCAACAAGCCCGCAACTGAAATTGCCGCTCCCACTACTACTGCGGTCAATGCTTTGGGCAATCGAAAATTTATAACGATATTACGAACAATATCATCATCGCTGAAAATGGCATTCAATGGTATGTTTACACTTCCAAAAATTAAGTCTATAATAAAAAGAATACCTACCAATATTGTTAACCCAATAAAAATAAAAATATTCTTTTGCATTTTATTCTAATTTTTTGATATACACTGGTTTATAATCTTGCATTAACTCAGGAGAAATTGCCCAAATTACATCTTTAAGTATTTTATCAGGATAAGCAATTGCACTTTCCCAAAAATCGTTAGCATTTTCGTTTGTTCGTGCAAAAAATCCAAAAACTTTTCTATTTTTTGCTGCTTTAAAAAGTTGATGTCGTTCGTCCATAGCAAACAATTCTTCTATTGTTGCAACAGGAGCATTTAACCAATAATCTGCTTGTGCAAATTGGCTTAATACCATTTCAAAATTTAGTGGTAAACTTCCTGTATTGGTATCATTTTTGTAATAATAATCGCAACCAGCATCGGCAAAAAGTTGAGCCATATAACTTTTCCCTCCCGGCATATACCAAGTTCCTTTAAAATTTCCTCCTAATACTATTGTGGGACGATATTTCAATTTTTGTGCTATTTGTAAGGCTTCTAAATATTGAAATTCGATATTGTTGAATAAACTATCTGCCAATTGTTCTTGATTGAAAAAAGTTGCCACCAATTTCAACCATTCTGCACGTGCCAAAATTGTTGATTCTGTCCATTCATTATTATAAATCAATGGAATACCTGAAGAAATTAAGCGTTTCGTATTTTCATCTTGTTGATTATAACTTGCCAACATCAATGCTTCGGGGTGTAATGCCAATAAACATTCCATATTTACATTGAACGCATCGCCTAAATTAACAATCTTTTTTGCTTGATAACGACTTTTTACTAATGGTGAATACACCAATTCTGGAGAACAAATTCCTGTTATACAATTTGTTGCTCCTATCATATTTAGAAATTCCAAGTGTGTACACGAAGTTACGCCCAATGATTGCAAAGGTACTACCAATGTATTGACCTTATCTGGGGTAACTATTTCTTTTTGATTTACAAGATAATAAGTGTTCAATATTTCTCCTTTTTGCCAAGGATTAAATATACGAACTCGCTTATAATCAGGAAAATAATCTACTGAAAAACCTTGTGCATATTTCACTTTCATTGTCGAATCTGGATATATATTATCTTCATTATCAATAATTTTTCCATTTTGACAAGAAATGCAAAATTGCAACGAGAACAAACAAATTATAACTATTTTTAATTCTTTCATTTTTTATAAAAATGCAAAAATAGTAAAAATATTAATAAGATTGTTGGAAAAAAGAAATATAATTTTTTTCTCACTGTTTAACAGTGTTTTAATAAAAAAAAGTAAAAAAAGTTTCATTTTTTTGTTTGTATTAAAAATTTTTGTATTTTTGCAGAAAATTTTAAATATAAGTGAACAAAATAAAAAGATAAAAGAGAAAACAGAAGATAACATAAATAAAACAATAGGAAACTGCAATTATTGCAAAACAAAATTAGAGATGGAAACGAAAGAAAAAATATCGGCTTTTAAGAGAAATTACTTCAAACAAGTAATAAAGATAAGATTTTCTTTGTTCTTTTCTGTGATTTTTGCAGAAATTGCTTGTAATTGCTTGATTTTCAGCGAATTGCGGGGGGGGTAAATCTCCTTAAACCTCAAAAAATCGTTTTGGCAAAAGAAACTTTTGCCAAAACGCAAAAAACTTATGGTCCAAAGAGCATAATAAATCATATACAAATAGAACCAAACCCC
>JAZSKB010000003.1:0-3430 GCA_045534635.1 Bacteroidales bacterium | reverse complement strand
CAGGAATATATTTCTACACGATGACGTTCAAAGGACAAAAACTTGTCAAGAAAATGACAATAGAATAATAAAAACTCGTTCATAACTTCTAAAATTAATTAAACCCAAGGGGCAACATAATGTTGCCCCTTTTTTTGATTATAAATTCAATTTGAAAAAAGAATATAAGAAAAGGCATGTAAAAAATACATGCCATGTATGAAATATAAAAAAAATGATATAATTTTTATTTGCCAGCGGCTTGGTTGGCGGTAATAGCAACTACGTTAACAATATCGTCAACAGAACATCCGCGAGATAAATCATTGATAGGAGCCGCCATACCTTGCATAACAGGACCAACTGCTTCAGCACCAGCCATACGTTGAACCAATTTGTAAGCAATATTACCTACTTCTAAAGAAGGGAAAATTAATACATTGGCTTTTCCAGCGACAGGGCTACCGGGAGCTTTTTTCTCAGCAACAGAAGGAACGATAGCAGCATCTGCTTGTAAATCTCCGTCAATAACTAAAGAAGGGTCCATTTCTTTTGCAATGCGAGTTGCATTGACAACTTTGTCAACAAGTTCGTGTTTAGCAGAACCTTTTGTAGAAAAACTCAACATAGCAATACGAGGTTCAATTCCAGCAATACTTTTCGCTGTTTTTGCGGTAACAACAGCAATTTGTGCTAATTTGTTTTCGTCAGTATTTGGGTCTGCGGCACAATCGGCAAAAACCATAATACCATCATCTCCCCATTTTTTATCAGGAAAACACATAATAAAAGCACCAGAAACAACGGAAATACCTGGAAGCGTTTTTACAATTTGGAAAGCAGGACGCAAAACATCTCCTGTAGAATTGCGAGCACCAGCAACTTCTCCATCTGCTTCTTTGTTTTTAATAAGAAGGGTTCCTAAATAAAGTGGGTCTTTTACCAATTGGGTTGCTTGTTCTATGGTCATACCTTTACTTTTACGAATATCATAAAGGATTTCAGCGTATTTGCTTTCTTCAGGATTGTTTTTAGGGTCGATAATTGTTGCTTGGCAAATGTGAGTTAATCCCCATTCTTTTGCTTTGGTTTCAATATCGTTTTTGTTTCCTAATAAAATCAAACGAGCAATTTTTTCTTTGAGAATGATTTCTGCCGCTTTTAGGGTTCTTTCTTCATCGCCTTCTGGTAGAACGATACATTTGTTTGCATTGATAGCGTTTTGTCTAATTTTTTCTAATAAATCCATAAATATTAGTGTGTTATATGTGAAAATTTGGTAAATTATCTAATTTGCAAAATTATTCAAAAAAACAATATCAAAAAACAATTTGTTAAATATTTTTTTAAAAAAGATTGAACATTATTAATCCAACAAGCAAAGTTATAAAAAATGTTTGAAATGCTAAAAAATGGTTTTGTAAAAATTTTTCTCCCTGTCTAACAGTGTTTTAATAAAAAAAGTAAAAAAAAGTTTCATTTTTTTGTTTGTATTAAAAATTTTTGTATATTTGCAGAAAATTTTAAATTATAAAAAATAGTTACAAAATATAAAATAAAAATAAAAGATAGTGTAAAGAAACCAATACAGAAATGGTAATTACTGCAAAACAAAATTAGAGATGGAAACGAAAGAAAAAATATCGGCTTTTAAGAGAAATTACTTCAAACAAGTAATAGAGATGATATTTTCTTTGTTCTTTTCTGCTGTTTTTGCAGAAATTGCTTGTAATTGCTTGATTTTCAGCGAATTGCGGGGGGGTAAATCTCCTTAAACCTCAAAAAATCGTTTTGGCAAAAGGAACTTTTGCCAAAATGCAAAAAAATTATAGTTCCAATAGCGAAAGAAATCATATACAAATAAACCCAAACCCCGACGACCCATTGGGCGAATTTAGCCCTTGTTAGGTAGAAATCGGACTTCGACTAACAAGGGCAACAGAAACATAAGTGAAGACTCCGCAAGGAAATTGCAGAATGTCACCTTGTAAAAACAGAATTTTGCACCCGATAACATTTATTTTGCGGTGGTGTTTATTGGTGGATTAGTTCATACATCGCTTGGCAGTGATAACTGCCATTAACATTAAAAATAAAAGAAAAATGAAAAAATTAATTTTAGCAGTAGCGGTAGCTACAATGATAGCAGGCGTGGTATTTGTTGCCTGCCAAAAGGAAACGACAACAACAGATAAAAAAGAAGTAATAAAACAAGGTGTTAAACAACAAAAAGAAATTACAGAAATTGATTATACTGGATATTTTGACAACACAATACAAGTTTTAAATAAGATATATTCTCTTTGTAATATAGTTTATCATGAAGATAGTCTTTCCATTTTATCTGTTTGTTTGGAAAATAATCTTGAGGGTTTTTATAACTTGTTAGGCATATCGGAGATAGATGTAAATTATTATTCGGATATTATAGCTCAGGATATTCATGATTTTATGGATGCTTATCCTGAATATACTTCTACTAATACTGGATGTTCTGAATGTTCAGCAACTGCATTAGCAAGCATAGGAGACGCATTATCTGCAACTAACGGACATCTGTACATAGAGGAGCCATGTGAAGATTGCAAAGCATGTCTTGCAATATGTTCACTTGGTTGTATAGAAGCAGGACCTGCTTATGCTCTTTGTGTTGCGGGTTGTTATGCACTTTGTCGTATGATGATTTCTTAATTTTATGAATATGAAAAAGTTATTAATAGTAGCATTATGGACAATATTTGTCCATAATGCTTTTGCTCAAGATGATTTTGAAGGTAAAATAACATGGCGAATAACTAGTAATGGAGGAAAAACAGAATGCATAGAATATATAAAGAATGGAAATACTTCGGTTGATTATTCTTATATGAAACAAAAAATAATTTATTTGAATAATATTACCTATGTTATTGATTATTCTATAGATAAAAATAAATCTATTGTTTTAGTTATGGGAGATAAAAAAAATATTACTCCTTTATTGAAAAGAGACAAAACAATAACAATAACAATAGGACAACAGCTCGAACTTGTTAATGGCTACAATTGTATAAAAATAGAAACTATTTCAGAATCTTTATTAATGGAAAAAATGTCAATAAAGACCATTTCTACTGAATGGATAGATACATCCATGAATATACCGTATGAAAATTCTCCCAGTGGAAAAGGTCTTCTTATAAAAAGAATTGAAAATAAGGAGACAAATGGACATAAAGTATTGTCAGAAGTAGAAATGGTTGAAATAAAAAAATGTAAGGTAAAAAATAAGGTTTTTTCCGTTCCCGACTCTTCTGTTGCCCAATATACATATATTCAAGATATATTAAAATCGTTGGAAGATACAACAACAAGTTTAATAGATACAATAGGAGATTCAACAGTAAAAACAAACGATTCTGTAGCGGGAAATGAATTTCAGAAGATATATCTAAACAAATATAATAAAGAG
>JAZSKB010000037.1:0-51956 GCA_045534635.1 Bacteroidales bacterium | reverse complement strand
ACATAATAGGAAATAAGTTTTCCTCATAAAAAAATCTCTCATAATTTAATTTTTTAATTTAACAAATTTTAAATTCAACGTTATAACTTTCACACCTACTCTCTTAACTTTTTTGGAATTTTCGGCTTCCTCCCAAATTTTCCGCAAAAATAACATATTTTTTTTTATTAGAAAGTTTTTTAAGAAAAAAATTATATTTTTTTTTATCAAAGATATTGTTTTAAAAAAAAAATTGTACTTTTGCAAAATGAATTTAAAATTGCTCTTATATAATGAATATAAATAAATGGTTACTGGGTATCTTGTTGATAATAACTTCAACACTACATTCTCAAAACGTGATAGTTGCACAAGAATTCTTTGAGAATAAATCTCATACTTTTTCCTCTACCAATATGTGGAGAATAACAAAAGACTATTCTTTCGCAGGAAAAAGTGCTATTTGGGGAAGTGTTCCTCATTACAATGGAGATTCCATAGTTTTAACTACTCCTATTTATGATTTTACCAATTATTCAAATGTTTTATTACGTTTTTATCATATTTGCAAAGTTTCTCCTTCCGATGAAGTTAGGATAGAATTTCGTATCGATTTATTGGGACAAGCCGGGCAATGGAAACCTTTACCTTTTGCTTCTTACGAAGGAAATGCAAAAAATTACAATACAAGAGGATTTAATTCAGATAGTTATGAAGAATGGAAAAGCGAAGATAGTACCATTTTGCCAGAAGAAAATTGGTGGAAACAAGAATGTTTCGATTTGAGTAATTATGTTTCTTACGACAAAGCACAATTTAGATTTATTATAAAAAAGAAAAATGTTCTTGGAAGTAATATTGCTTATGGCTGGCTTATTGATAATGTTCAATTTGTTGCAGCAAATCAAGAAATTAAGCCTCCAAAAATTGAATTTTTACACCCATTGATAAAAGACACTCTTTGTAATACAGGCCCCTATACAATTTATGCTAAAATAACTTCACAAACAGCAGCACCTCTTAAACAAACATATTTTATTTATAATCAACATATTAATAATTCTATTACTACCGATACACTTCCTATGATTGCCTTTGAAGGCGATAGTTTATGGCAAGCAACGTTACCGCAATTTATCAAAAATTCTCTTGTACATTATATTATAATAGCAGAAGATTCATTAAATAATTATGCTACAGCAACATCTTCGTATGTGATTAGCGATTGTCAAAATAATTTTATTACTGAAGAGGTTGTTATTGGAGATAAAAAAACATTATTTAATTCTGCTCCAATAGTAACTTATTACAACTATAGTTGGTCAAAACAATTATATTTGTCGAAAGAAATCAACAAAACTAATCAAGGAGGAGTAATCACCAATTTAGCATGGGAATGTAATACTTCTGCACCAGATAATTATACCAATCAAATATGTTATTTAGCCGCTGTCGATGAAGATGTGTTAACAATAAATTATACCGACCCAAGTGCTATTGGAGCACAACAAGTATGGTCTGGAACCTTGCATCTACAACAAGGCTGGTGCGATATTACATTTAAACAACCTTTTTATTTGCCTCCAAATAAAAATTTATTGATAATATGGCACAATAAACATGCTAACTCAAATAATGAACATCAATTTTATTATAGTTCAACATCCTCCGTACGATGTGTGTACGAAATGGCAGATAATGCTTTCCCTTACAATTCGGGAAGTTATTCTTCATACAATTTACCAAATTTGCGATTAAAATTTCAAAAAACATCTTTACCAAATTATTCTGTAACTTTACAAAGTATTGATACCCCTTTACTATCAAATGAAAATTACAATATAAAATTACCTGTAACTGTTACTATTCGCAATAAAGGTAGCCATCGTTTAGATTCTTGTACTATAAATTGGACACTCAATGGTGTATCACAACCCGAATATGTCGTTGTATTAGATACGGCTTTGGAATGGGATTTTCAAAAACAAATAACAATAGGTTCCTATTCTCCTTCTCCCAATAAATTTGATACTTTAGTTATTTGGGTAAGTCTTCCTAATGGTTTTGTGGACAAAATAACCTACGATGATACTATTGAAAAAATTGTTTATAATTGTGCAACGCCATTGTCTGGAGATTATATCATTGGCAATGATAGATTTAAAACAGTTTCAGAAGCATTGCAAGTTCTTAAATTGTGCGGTGTCAATAGTGATGTAAGATTTTTGTTACCTTCAGGAAATTATCATCAACATTGGGATTTTTCTAATATAAGCGATATATTAGGACAATATTCATTGACCATTACTTCTTTGAAAAAAAATAAAGATAGTGTAATTGTTTATGCGGAACAACCAAATGTTATTGGAAATACTCGAAATCTTACTATCAATTACATAACATTTTTACGAGACACAGCCTCTGGATTTATTTTTGCAGGGAATTGTGACAATATAGAAATCAGTCATTGTAATATCTTATTAGATACAACCTCTTCTGTTTCTGAAGCACCTTTTGGACAAAATGCAGGAACAGGTTTTTTGAATAATATCCGCATTAGAAACAATTATATGACTGGTGGCTATTTTGGAATCATTCTACAAGGAATGAACACTACTCAAAAAAGTACTAACTTGCTTATAGATAGCAATATAATTGAAAATTCGTATTTTTATGGCATTTACAATTATTGTGGAGAAGCAAAAATTGAAGCAAATATAATCCGAAGTCGTGTTGCATTTACAAATAATTCTTTTTATGGAATACGCTCATATTACGCTGAAGGAACTATTATAGGAAATAAAATATGGCAAAGGTCTAATACAATTATTTCATCTTGTGGAATTTCTCTTTATTATCATAATCATGGAGATTCTACCAATGATTTGATAGCAAACAACGAAATTTCAGTTTTTACAACACAAAATTTCTATGGATTGTATGTAGGATATTCTTCTGCCGATATTGTTCACAATTCTATCCACGTAACTTCTACCGGTAGCGGAAATGGTATTTATGTTTTATCTCACAGTTCCAATCAATTAACAATACAAAACAATGATGTTGTTTTAAATCAAGGGTATCCTATATTATTTACCTCAACAAATTATATGAATCGTTTACGTTGTATAGGAAACAATTTTTATAGTACAACAGCATTGGCTTATGTCGGACGTGCCATTTATGATATTACAACATTACGACAATTATTTGGAAATGACCATACAACGGTAAGTATTGTTCCTCAATATATCAATGCTACAGAAAATTTACAGTGGATAGATTATAGCACAAACAATATACAACTATCCACCTTAGCAACAACAGATATTTGCGGAGAAAAACGTGGCGGTATCACAGGAAGAGGTGCTTATCGAGGTATTGCTCCTCAAGAAACAGATGCTATGATTAGTTCTTTGATAGGATTCCAACATGATTTAATATTACAAGCCACTGATAGTTTATCGGTTGTTGTTATCAATGCTGGAATTCTTCCTTTGGATAGTTTTGATATTATTTGGCAAATCAATTCCGATACCGCTCAACATATCTGTTTGCACCGACAATTATTGGCAGGAGAAAGTGATACTATTTGTTTAGGTCATTTTGCTTCAACCTTTGGAAATATTAATTTTAAAATTATTGTTGCGGCAATAAACGATAATTATCCTGATAATGATACTCTTGTTGGAATGTTGTGGAAATGTTTCCCAAATGGATTACAAGGAAACTATACTATTGGAGATACTGGAGATTTTCCTTCTTTAAGTTTAGCAATAGAAAAAATAAAAGTCTGTGGTATGGGTGCAGACGTTGTATTATCTTTACAATCAGGAACTTATATAGAATCCTGTGATTTGCAAGATATAAATTTACATTCCAATGGTTATACATTGACTATCAATTCTTTAAACAAAAACAAAACAGATGTTGTAATAGGAAGTGCAGGCAGTGTAATTTACTTAGGAAAAACCGATAATGTTGTTATTGAAAATCTTACAATAGATGCAACAAATGCAACTTATGGAATACAATTTACATCAAGTTGTAACAATATTGTAATAAGAAATTGTATTATTTTATCCGATGAAACAAATAGTTTAACTTCTGTTCCTATTTACAAAGATAACAACACAGGTATTTGCAACAATATCTATATTATTAATAATCATATCTATGGAGGTTTTCGAGGTCTTTATTTTTATGTTGGCACAAGTACATCTGCATTTGGAACAAATATTGTAATAGATAGCAATATTTTTGAAAATCAATATGAATATGGAATGTATCTTTATTATGGAGATTCTATTTCTTTGACTAACAATAAAATATATAGCAGAAAAAAAATGCCTTCCGAATATTGGTATGCGATATGGGTACAATGCGTTAATGTTAACATATTATCTAATTGTATTATACAACGTTCGGCAGATATTATTTATCCATACGGTATTTATGGAAATACAATTAACATAGGAAATTGGAATGCTTTGATTGCCAACAATATCATTGATATACAAACACCAAATGCACAAGCAGGAATACATTTATTGAATTTTAGAGCAGAAATATTTCACAACACTATACGTGTTGTTGGAGAATTAGGAAGAGGTATTTATTTAGGAACAGGCTCTTTGCGGAGAGTAAAAAATAATATTATTGTTACACAAGGAAAATCCGCTTATCCCATTTATTTGAATAATCCTTTTTCAATAAACAACGATGATATTGATGCCAACAATTTAGTTGGTAGTTCTTATGTTGGTTATTCCAGTGGAGCTCGAAAAACTATAATAGATTGGCAAAAAGTTATCACAACAGATAGCCATTCTGTAAATATTATTCCTCACTTTATTTCCAAAGATAATCTCATTCTTAAAGACAGTATTGGATTGTCTGTCAAATCATTAAAACAAATCCCTAAAGATATTTTAGGACAAAAAAGAGATAGTATTACTTCAATGGGAGCTTATCATTATTGGAATCGTCAACATGATGCTTATCCAGAACAATTTGTAAATTTATTAAATGGCTATCCTAAAGGAGATAATGTTCCTATTAAAATTGTAATTGTTAATAATGGATTAAACCCACTAACTTCCTTATCAATACATTGCAAAATAAATGAATTAGAACTTCCTGTTTATCAATGGACAGGAAATTTGATTCAATTTGCATCAGATACGATTACTTTAACAACAATTACATCATATTCAGATATTTATAATATAAAAGTATTTACTTCATTACCAAATGGAGTTGGTGATATTTATCCAGATTTGGATACTATTGTTGCTAATATTTATAGTTGTGATAGTATTTTAAATGGTTATTATACGATTGGTGCTGGTGGAGATTTTGCTAATTTAACTATTGCTCTGGAAAAAGCAGTCGCTTGTGGAATAGGACAACATCTCTATTTTGCTCTTATGGACACACAATATGTTCATGAAAATTTATTTACTAATTTTAGTACTAATACTTCAAATACTTTATTGACAATAACAAACTATGACAACAATAAAGCGGTAATATTATCGGAAACTGCTCCTGTTGTACTATTGCAAAACATTGAAAATGTAATGTTTAAGAATATAATTTTTGGGAATGGAACCAAAGATGTTGTCATTCGTTTTGAAGGAAATTGTTCTAATATTACTTTTGATTCGTGCGAATTTCTTGGGAATGTAAAAACTATAAACCGAAGAGCTAAAACAATAGAATACACGGGGTCAGACATAGACAAAACATTGATAAAAAATATCACTTTTTCAAATAATCTTATCAATGGAGGATATTACAATCTTTATTTTACTTATGCACAACAATCTGCCCAAAATATGAGCGATAGTAATGGAATAACTATAATAGGTAATCGTTTTACAAATGCATATTACAGTGCTATTTATAGTGATTATTATGCCTATTTTCGTTGTATAAATTACAATACAATAACCTCAAGAAGCAATAGTGCTGCTTTTTTAGGAATATTTTTGTCAAATTTTCAGTCACCACGACAAATTATTGGTAATCGAATCAATATAGTTGGAACCGCTGAAGTAATGGGAATCAACTTAACAAATTTTCATAATCTTAATGCTTATGGTGCTTCAACGGCTGGTTTGTTGGCAAATAATGAAATTATTGCTCAATCGACAAGTTCTAATTATTCAGTTTACGGAATTAATTTGAACAATTCTCCTCATTATTATGTGTACAACAATTCTATTTTCTCAAAAAGTAATAATAATTTAGCAAGAGGAATATATGTACGAGGTAGCAACAACAAAGCCTTTTGTGATATTGAATACAATAATATAATGGTTCAAGGAAAAGAAATTGCCTATGCTCTTTATATTGACGATACCAATAATGTTTATGGTAAAATAGATTATAACAATTATTTCACCAATAGCAAATATCTTGGTTTTATTCAATCTGAAAAAACATCTTTGAAGGAAATGCAAAAATATCAAAATGCAAATTCTACAAATGAAAATCCATATTTTGAAAATCCTGAGTATAGTCTTGTATTACCTGATACTGTTTTGTTACTTTGTCCTCGAAATGATAGTGTTTTAACTGATATTCAGGGAAATAATAGAAATATTGTTACAAATAAAGGAGCATATACTTTTTCTATACTTTCTTCAGATTTGGCTTTACAGAATCTTGAAGTTCAAAATACTATTGCAGGAAATACGTCAAAAGCTGTTTTAACAGTAAAAAATATAGGACAAAATAATATTGATACTTTGATATATCAAATGGAATTAAATGGTGTAACAATATTGCAAGATACTATAAATCAGACTATTCCTTTTTTGTCAACTGAAACAATTATCTTACCAGAATTTTATCCTATCGCTGGAAAAAATCAATTAAAAGTGTATTTAATCAACACCAATAATCAGTTTTTTGATGATAATCCACTCAATGATACTATACAATGTGAATTTTTTGTCTGCGATAGCATGCTTTCTGGAATATATACTATAGGAAATAATGCGGATTTTATTGATAAAGAAGATTTTGAAAATCAATTGTTGCTTTGTGGTGCCAAAGATGCTATTACGTTGAAACTGAAAGATGGTTCTTATTCAGGAAGTTGGAATTTAGGACAATGGAAATCTGCTTTAAAACAATTGCCATTATTGATTACTTCCGAAAGTGAAAATTCGGAATTAGTCAAATTAACATCTTCTCAAAATACTATTATTCTCAATGATAATCAAAATATTACATTTGAAAATATTACTATCAAAAATCAAAATGCTTACGTTGTTACCATACAAAACGGAGCAAAAAACATTGTTTTTAATCATTGTAAACTCCTTTCCGACACAACTACTTCTTCTCCAAATAAAGCCTGTATCTATAAAGAAAATGATAATGGACTGATAGATAGTATTTTCTTAAAAAATTCACTCTTAAATGGCGGGTATTATGGTTTTTGTTTTGAAGGAAAACTATCGTCTATTTATCGAACAAGTTTGTATATAGATAGCAATACATTTGTAAATCAGGCAAATAGTGCTATTCGTATAAAGTGTGCAGATTTTGTTTCTGTTATTTGTAATAATATATTGAGTCGAAAAGATAATGTAAACGCTTATTGGACTGCAATCAATATTGATTCTGTAAATGCAAATATTTTTGCCAATTCGATAAAACAAAGAATTTCAACAATTGGTTATCCGTGCGGAATATCTGCAAGTTTTTGTGGTTCAAAAAGATACAAAACTCAAATTATTAATAATACCATTCAATTGTACAATAATGTTACTGCCATTGGTATTGATATGGGGTTCACTCATGCTGATATATTCCATAATACAATAAAAATCAATGAATTGGGAGACAATAGAGGAATTAGTATAAATGCCCTT
Organism: Bacteroidales bacterium; assembly: GCA_045534635.1. Taxonomy (GTDB): domain Bacteria; phylum Bacteroidota; class Bacteroidia; order Bacteroidales; family WCHB1-69; genus UBA1205. The sequence goes on along the minus strand of JAZSKB010000037.1, from coordinate 44,088 downwards.
TCAGAATGCAAAATAGCAATAAAAAACAATATTATAGACTTATTTTCAGGCTATCCAATCTACCTATTGGATACATTTAGTATGTACAATTTAGAATTTGCTTACAATAATTACTATTCTCCCGATGCGATTGCGTATGCTTCAAAAAAGATTGTTTCATTGGCATCTTGGCAGCAATTGATACCTAATGATACAAATTCTATTAGCATTCTTCCTCAATATGAAGAATCTTTATTAAAACCTAAAACAATATTGCCATATCTTTGTCCTCGTATAAACACTGTAGATAAAGACATAAACAACTGCTTAAGAGATAGTTGTACAATTATGGGAGCTTATTCGCAAACAACTTCAACATTCGATTTGGCACTTGTATCCTTTAAAAATATTCCTACTTCTTTAATTGCCAAACAACAAATTCCGCTTGAAGTTGAAATTATTAATTTAGGAAATACCAATATTTCATCGGCTACTATTTCATGGTCACTAAATGGTCAAAAACAATCTTCTTTCCATTGGTCAACAAATACACCTCTAAATATCTATTCAAAAAACAATTTAGTAATAGATACTTTAATCATTCCCGATACTGTATTTACTTTAGCTGTTTGGATAGATAGTGTAAATAATTATTGTTGTGATAACAAATTAGAAAATGACACGCTTGTTGCCGATTTTTCAGTAACACCATTAGCAGAATTTGTTTCTCCAAGAGTTCCAAAATGTTTGTATGGGTTGTCTTTTGATGTTTTTACTCGTATATCAGAAGGTTCTGGGGCTACAATTCATCAACCTACAATGACTGTAACTACATATATGGATTCTGTTCTTATTTCACAAGAAATTTTACCAATGGAACCCTATGATAACGACATTTGGATTACATCTGTTTCTCCAAAATATTATGGTGCAAAAATATATTATTCAACAACAATTGATGACACATTGGGCAATTCTATCATTCTTTTTGATAGTACTTATTTGCTTTATGCTCAAGATAGTAGTGTTGTTCAAATAGGAAATGCTTCTTTATCGAAAAATGTTACTCCGATGAGTACAACCAAAGGTTATAGTTGGTCCCAACAATTGTATCTTGCAAAAGAAATTCAAGCCAATGGCAATGGAGGACAAATTACACATATTAAATGGCAATATTTATATCCTGATGGTTTTGCTTATGATAATCAAGCCTGTTATTTTTTAATCACCGATGATTCTGTTTTAACAGGTAAATATATAGATGTACACGATATGCAACAAGTTTGGTTTGGAAGTTTACCTTTTGAACAAGGTTGGTGTGAAATAGAATTGTTTCAACCATTTTTACTTCCTGCTGGAAAAAACTTATTGGTAATTTGGCATCATCAACATGGAGGAGAAATGCAACCTTTAAGCAATTTTGCTCATCATATCACGTCTCAAATTCGTTGTGTTTATGCAGAAAGCAATACCGCTTTCCCTTCCGGAAATGGAACAACATCTTTGTATCGTCCCAATATTCAGATTGTTCTTGTTTCTCCTTACGAATCTTATTCCGAAAATAATCTTGCATTAACAGAAATCGTCCTTCCTGATTATAACAACAATTTTTGTAATCCTGAATATATGCCAATTAGTGTAAAATTGGCTAATTTGAGTGCAGAACATTATAATTTTTCTACAAACAATGTTACTTTACATTTAAATATAAATTCTCCTATTCAAATTACCAAAACTATCACTTTAGATAAAGGTATTTTATCTTCAAAAAAAACAATTAATGTTACTTTAATAAACGATTTACCGATAAAAGTATCAGGAATTTACGATATAAAAATATGGATAGAAGCCATTGATGCAATAGCATACGATGATACTATTGAAAAACAATATATTTCTCCACACATCAATTTGCCTATTGATGAAATGTTTTCACAATATTACTCCCCTATTTTACGTCGTACAGAAAACAATTCTATTGATGGTTGGATTATAAAAAATACTACTGCAAGTGGTAATGTAAATCCTCAATACGGAAATGGATTGCTTGCTTTCAATGGTTCGCGTGGTGCCATGAGTCGTTTGTTAACTCAGCAAATCAATTTGAAAAATGCTTTACACCCCAAACTTGAATTTTGGTATTGGCACGATACCAATGCAAGTATTATGGATTATACGGATATTCGGCTTACTTTCGATGCTGGAAAAACTTATCACACTTTAACTTCTCTTTTCAAAAATAACGAAACAGATATGGGTTGGAAACATTATTCTTTCCCTTTGGATAGTTTTATCGGACATTCTTGTGTTTTCATTTTGTTTGAATCGATGAGAGCCTCTTCACTAATATTTAACGGAGAACAATTTATTGATAGAATTCTTATCACTGCCGAACAAGATATTGCTATTGGTGCTATCGCAATTGATGATATTTCGTCTTGTAATTTTTCTCAAAAAGAATTTGGCATTTTTATAAAAAATACTTCTAATAAAAAAGTTGATTTCTCGGTAACTCCTACTTCTTTAATAGCAAATATTACAGGCTCAAAATCAACATCTTACAATATTGATATAACTAATGGTATTGTTGAGCCTTGGGATAGTTTATTCGTTTTGCTTGACACTAATTTTAATTTTGAAATAGGAACTTATTGTTTTGATATTCAAATTATTAAACCAATAGACAATATAAATACTAACGATTCTTTGGTAGATACTTTAATCATAAATCCTAATATTATGGTAAAATTGCAACAATTTACCAACGGAATCAATTTAAACAATTGTTTACCTTTTGGAACATATATAAATCAAAAATTATCTATTCTTAATAATGGAAATTTAGATTTTGAAAACATTGTTATCACGCTTAACATATACAATGTCAATGGATTGTTAGACACATCATTGGTAGATACTTTATATGGTATATTTTCTGTTGGAGAAACTATTGATTTCACATCATCAAAATCGTATATTGTTCCAAATGATGAAATTTATAGTGTGGAAGCTATTGTTTTTCCTTCTTGTAATCCTAATATGTATTACAAAGATAGTATTATTGAATGTATTGATAAAAATGATATTGCAATTCTCGCTTTTGTTTCTCCAGATAGTACCGAAAAATGTTCAACAATTGGTACTCAAAAATCAATAATTGTAAATTTGATGAACAATAATCCTAATGAAGATATTTTTGCTGTTGATATTTTTGCTCATTTGCTTGTTCTTGATGATACTATTTTTTCTTGGAAAGAAACTATTGATAATATTCCTGCTCAAAAGAATATAAATTATCAATTTTCGCATCCATTTGTTGTTCCTCAAGCAAATAACTATTCGATAGTAACTTTTGTAGATAAAAGAGATGCTAACACAATAAATGACACTTTGAAAATCACAAAATGTATTGAGTTAGAAGTGATTGAGTTGAAAAATGATATTTTTACTATGGAACAAAATATTCCAAATCCAACAAATGAGAAAACAAAAATTGATTACAATGTTCCAAAAGAAGGAAATATTGTGTTTACGATTGCTTCTACAATAGGACAAATTGTTTATACAAAGCATTTTTATACTACCGCAGGAAAACATTCCATAACAATTGATATTACAAATCTTGCAACAGGTATCTATTTTTATACAATAGATTTTTATGGACACCGTATAACAAAGAAAATGACTATAAAAAGATAATTTTTTGTAAAAATATTCTTTTTTTTGATGCAATACTTGGTTAAAAATAAACAAATTTACATCTGTTTATTTATAAACACTTGATTATTAATGCAAAAAAAACAATAAAAAAAAACACTTTGTTTTTATTTTGTTTAAAAAAAAATTGTATTTTTGCCAAAATAAATTATTGTTTAACAAGTAAAAATAGTAGAAAGATGAAAAAATTTATGTTTTTATGTGCAGGAATGTTAATGTTTTGCATAGTAAGTGCACAAACCCAACCTACAGTTACAAAAATTTTTAGTAAAAAGAACGGGTCTTATACAGATTTAAAAGAAAATCCGTATGAGTACAAATCAAATCTAAGTGTTGCTAATATTTATTTTTCCTTGGAAGTTACCAATGGAAGTACTGCACTTTCTGCAGGAAATGAATTATCAATAAGATTTGAGCCTTTCAATAATAACGAAGATGAGAAATTTACTTTAACTTCCGATTTGGCTGCTGGAGCAACAATAATATTTGATGTTGAAGGTTCTTATCCTGCAATGGATAATATCAATGCTCTTACAGTAATTGAAAAAGATAAACATTATCAAGCATCTGTTGCTGCAACAGTAGTCTCAACAAAGAATTTGGGAGATTTAGGGAAAGGTAAAAATCGCGACTTAACTTTTACTTTTGATATTGTAAATGTTACTTCTATAGAAAATTCTATTTTGGAACAAATAAAAATATATCCTACCAATGTTAGAGATATGTTCCACATTGAGAATTTAGAAAATGCAAATGTTTCAATATTTGCTATCAATGGTCAACAAGTAAAAGAAGCAAACAATGTTAATGGAGATATTACTATCGACATGAGCAATTTTGCTAATGGTATATATGTTCTCGCTATCAAAATGAATGATGCGGTATGTACTAAAAAAATTCATGTTAATCACGAAAAATAAAAGTTAATCTGAAAAAAAACCGATACTTTATGGTATCGGTTTTTTTTTGCAAAATAAATTTATACAATATGTTAAAAAAGAGTATTATAACCACAATTACCATTGTTTGTAGCACAATAATCACTTTTGCACAAACAGATAAAAAAAATACTATTACAACAATGAATTTACAAGGCAATGTATCATCTTTGGAAACAAAGGTTTACGATGCAAAAGTTGTTGATGGAAATATCGAACAAGGCGACATCAAGCGAAGTTTTGTTTATTCCTTTTTTGCTGATGGTAATTTAAAAGAACAACAAACAATAGCCAATAATGGTGTTTTGTTACGTAAATATGTCTATCAATACGATGCTCAAGGAAGAGAAATTTTGAAATTGTGGTACAATAATAAACAACTAAATCAATCTATTGTTTCTACTTATAAAGATGATTTACTTTCTACTTGTGTAACAAAAGATATTAATAATCAATTGATTGACAGTATAATTTACACTTATAACTCTGGTGTTCTAATCCAAGAAGAAAATTTTTATGTGCAACAAGGAGAATTATTGTCGAAAAAAATAGACTATACATTCAACAATGGATTACTTATAGCAAAGAAAATGGAAAATATTGATTTGCTACAATTACAATACAATGACAAAAAACAAATCATAAAAGAAAAACAATGCAATACCCAAGGAGAATCTATTTTTATTTACGAATATAATTATGATAATCAAGGAAATATAGTAACAAAAAATAGTTTACGAGACAATGGAGAATTGAGAAGAAAATTTGTATATGAATACGATAAATACGGAAATGTAACTTCTGAAAAATGGTTAGATAGTGGAGGAATGCAACTTTATCAACAAACATACAAATATAGTTACGATGATTATGGCAATTGGATTGTTAGAACAACATATCAAAATCCAGAACAAGTTACAGAAATGCAAGTAAGAATAATTAATTATTATTAAAGAACAATAAAAAAACCGAACAAAAAGTTCGGTTTTTTGTTTTTAGCAAAAACAAATTTTAGTCAACTTGTTTTCCTGCTCTTAAAGCAGCTCTTCTGTCAGCAGCGGTTGTTGCTTTTTCTACTGCTTCAATAGTACCTGTTGCAGGAGCATTAGATTTTTTTGCTGTTGCTTTTTTAGCAGCATTTTGTGCTGCTTCTGCTTCAGCGGCTGCTATTGCTGCGGCTTCTTCAGCGGCAATTCTTGCTGCTTCTGCTTCTGCCAAAGCGATAGAATCTTGTACTCTTTGTTCTTCTGCTGCGATAGAGTCTTGAACTCTTTTTTCTTCTGCTGCAATTTCTTCTGCACTAGGACCGCATGCAACAAATGCTAATCCTGCTACTGCTAATACTGCAAATAATTTTTTCATTTTCCTAAGATTATTATTTATTGTTACTTTTTGCAAAAGTAATAAAAAAAATAATAAAATTCATAATTTTGTAAGATTTTTTTTTAACGTATTGTTTTTTTTTGTAATTTTGCAAAAATATTTTAATCAAGTATATTAAAAATCTAAATTAACAAGTATTAATAACTAAAAATTCAAAGAAATGAAAAAATTATTTTTATCAGTAGTTGCTGCGGCAATGGTATTTACTTTCACAAGTTGTGGTGATGATTTAGTGGCTCCTGAAATTGTATTCCCAACAAGTACAGAAACCCCTGAATTTGAATTGGGCGATGAAAAAGCCGCTTTAGAAGGTGTTACTGCAAAAGACAACAAAGATGGTGATGTAACCGCTTCTTTAAAAGTTGATGGTGTTAAATTTGTAGGTAAAGCAGGATTGACTTATACTGCAATAGACGCTGCAAATAACGAAGTTTCTGTTTTAAGAGACGCTATTATCTCTGCAAAAAGATTAGAAGGAAATTATTCTGTAGAAAGTATCGATAATCTTGCTGCAGATGATGATCCTAATAAATCTTATACATTCCCTACTGTTGTTGCTTTACAAAAATTAGACCATACAAAATTGTTTGTACAAAATTTTGCAGAATTGGATATTAATGTAGATTTAGTAGGAGATGGCACAGGAATACTTACCGCTGAGCATTCTATGGATTACAGTGGAACTCCTGCAAAACTTACTGTAACCGCTTCTTATGGTCCTACGTCTAATCCTGAAGTATGGACATTGTTAATTGTAAATTATAAAATTACTAAATCTGGTACAGGAGAAGTTGTTGGTGACTATACTGACACTTATACATTGAAATAATAATTTATAAAAAACATAGTAACACAAAAAACGACCGCAAAGCGGTCGTTTTTTTATTGCTTGTCTATATAAAAAATGGTATCCATAAGAATAGTTTATTTAATTTGCTTCCAAATAGCATTTTTTGCTTTAAAATGTTGTAAAACCCCTCTTAAAAAGAGAAAAACAATCAAAGCCAACCATAAAGCATTGTTGCCCATAATGTTCACACAAGAATAATAAATAACAAAAAAGCAAGTTGTTGCAATAAACATACAATTTCTCATATCCTTTGAAGCAGTAGCACCAATAAAAATACCGTCCCATAAAAATGCCCCAAAACCAGTCAATGGAACCAATAATACCCAAACGTAAAATTGAGAAGAGGCATTAATAATATCAACATTATCGGTAAAAATGTGCAAAAGCACATTCCCTCCAAAAGCATAAATCGCAGTAAATAAAATACTTAAAACAAATCCCCAGCGAAATAATCCTCGAATAGTTTTATGCAAAGATATACGGTCTTGTGCTCCTATATATTTTCCTGTTAATGCTTCACCAGCATAAGCAAATCCATCCATAATATAAGAAAAAATGGTAAAATATTGCAACAATAAAGTATTAATCGCTAATATTTCATCACCCATTTTTGCTCCTGCTATTGGTAAAAAAGAAAAAACGGCAACCAAACACAAACTTCGTAAGAAAATATCGCTGTTTATTTTAAAAAAATGTGACAATTCTCTCCAATGAAAACCTGCTTTTAAATCAATGTAAATAAATAATTTACGATAATATTTCCACCAAACAATCAAAGACAAAAACAAACCAGCCCATTGTGCAATAAGTGTTCCCCAAGCCACTCCTGCTATGCCCATATCAAATGTTATTGCTAAAATAAAACTTGCTATAATATTGATTATGTTGATAAAAATAGCAAGAATCATTGGCGTATTAGCATTTTGCATACCAATAAACCAACCTTTGAAAGCATATAATCCAAGTGTTGCAGGAGCCGCCCAAATTCTAATCTTAAAATATTGATAAGCAAGATTTTCCATTTCTGTAGAACTATCAATAATCCAAAGGCTAAATTTACCAATCGGATATTGTAAAACAATGATTGTCAATGAAATAAATAAAGCAATAATACATGCTCTTTCTAAAACAAGAATGGCTTCTTTAAATTTTTTCGCTCCGTATGCTTGAGCAGTAAAACCGCTTGTTCCCATACGCAAAAAACCAAAATTCCAATAAATGAAATTAAAAATCATTGTGCCAATGGCAATAGCACCTATATAAGTTTCATCGCCAAGATGTCCAACAATTGCTAAATCAACAATGCCTAAAAGAGGAACGGTGATATTAGTAATAATATTGGGTATGGCTAATCGTAAAATTCGATTATTCATTGGTGTTGAATTTATAAAAATAGGTGTTCACTTTATCTCGATAATACCTATTGAGAGTGGGAGGAATTGTTTTATATAATTCGGTTTCTTTCTTTTTCATTAAAGCATGTTCTATATGTGATGGAGGTGTATTTTTGGGCAAATCAACACCTTGTTTAGATTCTCTAATTTCTTCTTTTTCTCTCTGTAATTCAGCACGTTCCGATTGCAACAAACGAGTAAGAATTTGCTCTTGCCTATTGATAGTTTGTTGATTAAGTTGTTTGTTAACCAATTCTTTTTCTGTTTGTTGCATTTCTTTAATAATTTGTTCGAGCAGACCAGCATAACCACCACCTTCTTTCTTTAATTCAGATTGATAATCTTGCATCATTTTTCTGATAGCCTCTTGTTGAGCAGCCATTCGAGCAAATTGTTCACTCAAGGATTGTCCATTATTATTTTTTTGTCCGGGTTTTGCTCCTTCTTGCATTTGTTGTCGCATTTGTTGCAATTGCTGATTGAGTTTTTCTTGCATTTGTCGCATAGATTGTGCCGATTTTTTTCCCGATTTACTTTTTTTGCCTCCTTTGGGTTTATTGCCTGCACAACTGCCATTTTTACAATTACTTTCTTCTTCTTCCATTTTTTTCATAGATTCGGCGAGCATAAGTCCCAAATCGTTAAGTGATTTCATTGTAAATTGTTCTTTTGCAGTAATTTGTCGAATATTATTGCCATAATAATATTGTAATGCAGGTTCTTGAGATTTGCTCATTAAATCAAGAATATCGGCTTGGGCTTGCTTTATAGTTTTCACTTGTTTGGTAATAAACGGTTCTACCATAATTTGTCGTTTTGCCAAGGCTGCAATAGAATCTTCTATCAATCGAAGTCCGTCTTTGAGTTGATATTGTTCTTGTATCAATGTTCGCATTAAAGCATCTTGCGGATTTATGGTGCTCATACGGGTCATAATATTTTCTTGTGCAAACGATACCTTTACAATATTATCTAATATTTGACGAATGGTATTAATGTCTTCTCCAAGTTGTTCTGCTTTATTGTCTGCCATTTTCTCTTCTGCTTCTATCGCCAATTTTTCCATTTTTTCTGCAGCAGATTTTTGATGTTGAACCGCTTTCGATTTATTGTTGTTTTGCAATGCTTTTTGGGCTTCTTGCAAATCTTTTTCTATTTCTTGTGTCAATTGTTCTAAACTATCCAATTTGTAAGGATTTTCCAATTCTTGATTAAGATTTTGGGCTTCTTGCAATGTTTGTTGTAAACCTTTAAACTCCTGACTAATAGATTTTTGTTTTTCTTCCAATTGAGCATTTTCTTTTTTGTTTTCCGCAGTTTCTTCTGCCAATTTATATTCTTCTTTTGACAATTGTTCTGCTTTTGTGCTAATATTGTTCATTTTGGACTCTAATTCCATTTGTTTGAACAATTCCAAATTTTGGTCTAATTGTTGATTCAATTCTTCGGTATTGATTTTTATATCTTGAAGCATTTGATTCATTTTATTTTTATCAATGTTTTGTTGCATCAATCGTTCTATTTCTTCTATCATCGATTTCATTTCATCGTTGAATAATTCATTGATACGACGTTGTATTTCTTTCTGCTTTACAACAATTTCATCTTCAAGATTTTGATATTGTTCGTTGATATATTCTTGACGTTTTTGCTCTTCAAGAATTTTTTCTCCTTGTTGACGAATATCTTTAAGTTGTTGTAACAAATTTTCCATTTGTTTTTTCTCTTCCCAAGAAGGTTGGTTTTGGTTTACCATTTTCTTTTTCAAATCATCGATTTGTTGTAAAATTTTCTCGCTATCTTTCAATATTTCTGCAATATCTTTTCGGGTTTGCAGATTGCTTTTGTTTTGTTGTTCTTCTATTTCTTTCAACGATGGCAAATGGAATTCCATTAATGTTGATTTACTTGATTTGGCTCCGTTGATAGCGTCATTGTCAAAAACTTCAAAATAATATTCTATTGATTGTCCTGCAGATAATTGCAATGTTTGTGCATCAAAATAATGATAAAAATCTTGCAAAATATTGTCTGTTTCTATAGGCAAATCAACTTTTTTACTACTTACAATTTCATCATTTTCTTTTATTGTATAAACAAATTGCAACTGAGTAAAACCATAATCATCTTTAATATTACCTTTAAAATAAAATCTATCAATAAATGCACTATCGTTTACCGCAACAACATCAATTATAGGATAATTATCCGCAATAACATCAATCATATATGTAATTGAATCCAAATTTTTTACATATTGATTTACATTGATGATGCTATACGTAATATTGTTCATAACTTTCAAAGTATGAACACTTTCGTCTTTTGCAGCAAAAAGCGTATCTATTTGTTCGTTACATCTAAACAGAATATTGTCAGTATTACGAGAATTGAGTTTCCAAGTAATTTTTGTACCTTGTGGAACACTAATATCTCCGTTGTTTTCTATTGTTTCATTTGGTCTTCCAATATAATTCGGATAATCCAAATGCATAGAAAATCCTATCAATATCGGTTTGGGCAAAACTTTTATTTGGTATTTTTTTGATGTAACTTCTTCTGTATATATATATATATCAACATCTTGTTGCAAATTTTTCAATTCATATCTATATTGATTTTTGGATTTTTTTTCTAATTTATAATTTACTTTGTTAATATTAATAAACGCTTCTTCGGGAATTTCATCTCCGTCAACAGTTATATTTATTGTAAAGTTTTCATTTTCAAATGCTTGTAAGTTTTCATTTTCTATTGTAAAAAAATATGGAGCAGGTTTTTCAAAATATTGAGAATAATGAACTATCCGTTGTGTTGGTTGTGTAAAAATACGATTATCAAATATAAATATAGTAGCAATAAACACCAACAAGGCAATAACATATTTGAAATATTTACGCGTTGATTTCAAATTGATAGCCAAAGAGAAATGAAATTTGTTCATTGCTAAAGTTTTCTCTTCAATACTTGCCAAAAGCAATTCCATTTTGTTATCTGGACATTGCTTGGTCATCAATTGAAGTTGTACTGCATTGAGCAACTTATCATCAATTTCTGGGAAATGTTTACCGATAATTTTTGCAGCCTCTTCGTGAGAAATTCCTTTTATCCATTGATGTTTTTTAAACCATGGAATCAAAATTTGCCATACCAAAACAGCAATATTAATCACAATAAATCCATAAAAAAGAACAGCACGAAAACCTGATTGAAAATAAGAAAAATACTCTAATAATGTAATGATAATGAATAATATACAAAAAACAATAACAAAGACAATAGTTCCTTTTTTTATGATATTGTCGTAGTATGCCTTAATAAAAAGGTTTAACTTTGTTGTTAATGTTGTATTTTCCATTTTTAAAAATAAACTAATTCAATACTTTACATTATAAAGTATGATATAAAATTGAATTTACAAAGATAACATTTTTTATCAAAATGCAAGTATTCTAAAAAATCAGGCATAAAAACTCAATAATGAGCAATTAAAAAGGATATATTTTTGCAACTCGTTTTTCGTGACGACCTCCTTCAAAATCGGTATTTAAAAATATTTTCGCAATTTTTACCGCAATATCTTTATCTACAAATCGAGCAGGAATTGCAACAATATTAGCATTGTTATGTTGTCGAGCCAAGGCTGCTAATTCTTCTGTCCAACATAAAGCAGAACGAACAGAAGGATATTTATTGGCAGTCATATTTACACCATTGCCAGAACCACAAAGCAAAATACCTTTTGGATATGTTCCATCATTGATAAGTTGTGCTAAAGGGTGAACTACATCTGGATAATCCATACTTTCGGTAGAATGAGTACCCATATCTTTAAAGGTATAACCTTCTTTTTCTAATTGTTCTATAATATATTTTTTTGTTTCAAATCCTGCATGGTCGCAAGCAATTAATATGTCTTTCATAATGATATATTTACTTAAATTATTTTAATCCTCTTTTATTCAATAATGGCTCTATTGATGGTTCTTTTTTACGAAATGCTTTGTATGCTTCCATTGGGTCAACACTATTGCCTTTTTCTAAAATATTACTACGAAATGCTTTTGCGGTTGTAGGGTCGAACAAACCATTTTCTTTAAACGCTTCAAAAGCATCAGCATCTAAAACAGCCGCCCATGTATATCCGTAATAACCAGCTGAATAACCAAAAGCATCTGTAAAAATATGTTTGAAATATTGACTTTTGTAGCGAGAAATTATTTCTGGAATAAGACCATATTTTTGCATTGCTTTGGTTTCAAAATCAATAGGATTTATATCTTGAACTATTGTCAAAGTGTGATAATCCATATCAAGTAAAGAAGCGGCAATAAGTTCTGTATTGATAAATCCTTGTCCAAAAGTTTCACTTTGGGAAATTTTATCAATAAGATATTGCGGTATTGTTTCTCCTGTTTGATAGTGTTTTGCATAAGATTTCAACACTTCTGGACAAGTTGCCCAATTTTCCATAATTTGAGAAGGTAATTCCACAAAATCACGGGAAACATTTGTTCCTGCCATTGATTTGTATTGGCATTTACTCAATAAACCATGAAGTGCATGTCCAAATTCGTGGAATAATGTTTGAACTTCGTCAATATTGAGCAAAGAAGGCGTATTGATTGTCGGATTTGAAAAATTGCATACTACAGAAATAATAGGCAATATATTTTTTCCTTCTGGGGTTCGGTATTGTCCACGAAATTCTGTCATCCACGCTCCACTGGATTTACTTTCGCGAGCATAAAAATCCATATATAAAATACCAATAGTATTTCCTTGGTCTTTTACTTCGTATGTCACAACAGAACTATCATAAATAGGAAGTGTTTTGTTTTTTTCAAAAGTAAGTCCATAAAGATTTTTTGCCACAGAAAAAACTCCTTGAAGCACATTCGGCAATGAAAAATAAGGTCGAAGAGTATCTTGATTTATATTAAACTGCTCATTACGAATAATTTCTGTATAATAACGCCAATCCCAAGGGGCTATTTTTTCATCACCTGCTTTTTTCTGATAATAAGCCAATTCTTCTTTTGCTTTTTTTAGAGCAGGTTCCCATACTTTTAAAAGAAGTTCATATACGGCTTCAGATGTTTTTGCCATATTTTCATCTAAAATAAACGCAGCATGTGATTGATAACCCAAAAGTTGTGCTCTTTCTATACGTAAATTTACCAATTCGTTGATAATAGCATTGTTATCATATTTTCCACCAATACATCTTTGAGAATAGGCTTGCCATATTTCTTGTCTTTTATCTCGATTTTGAGCATATTCTAAAAATGGTATTAAACTTGGATTTTGAAGTGTAAACACCCATTTCCCTTTGGTAGAATTGTCTTTATTGGCTTCTTCTTTGGCAGCCTCAACAATGTTTGCTGGCAATCCTTTCAAGTCATTGCTATCTTCAATTATTAGTTTGTAAGCATTAGTCGCTGCTAATACATTGTTGTTGAAATCAAGAGTAAGTTTTGCAATTCTTTGATTGATAGCCGCAAACCGTTCTTTTTGTTCTCCTGAAAGATTAACACCTCCACGAATAAAATCTTTGTAAGTTTTTTCTAAAAGACGGTGTTCCTCTTGAGTAAGTTTTTCATTATCACTATTATCATAAACAAATTTTACTCTTTTAAATAAATCAATATTAAAATTGATAGCATCGCTATGAGCACTCAATTTTGGTGATATTTCTTGAGCAATTTGTTGCATTTCTTCATTATTATTGGTTTCCAACACATTGAAAAAAACTGCAGCCACTTTGTCAAGCAAACTACCACTATAATCAAGAGCAGCAATAGTATTCTTAAAATTTGGACTTTCGCTATTGTTGATTATCGCAACAATTTCTTCATTTTGTTGACGCATTCCTTCTTCAAAAGCGGGTATATAGTGTGCCGGAATTATCTTATCAAATGGAGGAACCTCAAATGGTGTATCCCATGTTTGGAAAAACGGATTTTGCATATTTTCTTTTGGTTTGGTTTGACAACTATAAGCAAATAAACTTGCTACAATACATATACTAATACATCTTTTCATTGTAATCATCAAGGACTTTTTTGTTTTTATTCTTACTTTGTATTGATATTTTTATCTTGCAAAGTCCTTTAAACAAAATACAAAATAATCAATTTGCAAAAGTAATAAAAAAATTTAAACAAATTCATAAAAAGTATAAATTCAAATTGAATAGTTATATTTTTTTATCAAAAATAATTTTAAAACTTTGCTTGTTGAATCTATTCGTTAAATTTTTATTTTACAAATTTTCAAAAATTGAATTTATTTTTACGCATTACAAAATGTTTCTATTCCATTCGATATTTAATTTAAACAAATATCATCAGCTATATTATTGTAATTCAATCCATCAAAATTGCCAGAAGACATCATCAATAAGGTTTTATTTTGCCAATTTATATTTAATAAATCCTTGCAAAGTAATGCTGAATCTTGATAAACAAGAATATTATTATTTTGAAATGCATTGAAAATCATTTCATTAGTAATAGGTGGTAATTTTTTGTGAGCAATAGTATGTGGGTTGAAATAGACAATAGGAACACTTGCTTTGTCCATGGTATGAGCATATTGTTGCAAAAATTCTGCAGTAAGACTACTGAAAGTGTGCAATTCTAAACAAGCTATTGTTTGTCTATCAGGAAATTTTTCTGTAACAGCGTCTATTGTTGCTTTTAATTTCGATGGAGAATGAGCAAAATCTTTGTACATAGTAAAAGAAGGTGTTTCTTTTATCAATTCCAAACGTTTAGAAGCCCCTTTGAAAGTACTGATAGCGGTATAAAAATCATTTTCGGAGATACCTGCATAATGACAAGCCCAACGAGCAGCATTGAGATTCATAAGATTGTGTTTTCCAAATATTTGTAGTGGAAATTCTTTGTCTTTTGTTAAAAGAATATATTGGCGATTATCAATTCTATATTTAGGTAAAGAATATGGGTGACAATGTTTTACTTTGCTTTGTGTTGCTATTTTACAACAATTTTCGTCTTCTTGACAATAAATAAAAGCTCCTTTTTCGGGAATGGTATCTGCAAAAATTTTAAATTGTTCTACATAAATATCAAAAGTAGGAAATACATTGATATGGTCCCAAGCGATTCCGCTAATAATACCAATATGAGGTTGGTACAAATGAAATTTTGGTCGGCGGTCTATTGGAGAAGTTAAATATTCATCGCCTTCTATTACCATAAAAGGGGCATCTTCAGAGAGTTTTACCATTACTTCAAATCCTTCGAGTTGGGCTCCAACCATATAATCACAAGCGATTCCATAAGTATTGAATACATGCAAAATCATTGAAGTTATTGTTGTTTTTCCGTGACTACCTCCTACTACTATACGGGTTTTATTTTTCGATTGTTCGTATAGAAATTCTGGATAAGAATATATTTTTAACCCTAATTGTTTGGCTTTTATCAATTCTGGATTATCTTCTCGGGCGTGCATTCCCAATATAACTGCATCTAAATCAGGTGTAATATTGTTTTCGTCCCAACCGATTTTGCTTGGTAAGATATTATATTTGGCTAAACGACTTTTAGATGGTTCAAATATTTCATCGTCAGAACCTGATATTTGATACCCTTTTATTTTCAATGATATGGCTAAATTGTGCATTGCACTGCCTCCGATAGCGATAAAATGTACTTTCATTTTTCTAAAATATTTTTAACAAAGATAGCACAATATATTGTGTAACAAAATTCTAAAAAAATTGTTTTACTAACAAGCCAATGTGCATACAATTTCTAATGCAACAACGTTACTAAATCCAACGAAACGGATGTTTTTCATAATTTTTCACTCCAAACAAAATTGTTCTACTATTTTTTTTCTTTTTTTGAAAACTTTTTCTTACTAAAAATCAAGACATTATATTTTTTTTTGAAAAAAATCATATTTTTGGTAACCTTTGGCACGGTATTTGTTATGTATTAATGTGGATATATATTAATATTTTTAATTGTAGAGGTGAAATTATATTAACGTTTTTTTCATTGTTTCATTTACAATAAACATAAATAAGAAAAGGAGGGGGAACTCTTTCGCCTCTCCTTTCACTTTTATCTATATTATTTTAATTCCAACATACATACATTTTCAACATGATGAGTTTGAGGGAACATATCTACGGGTTGAGTAACTTTGACTTGATATAAAGGAGTCATCAAAGCAATATCTCGTGCTTGAGTAGCAGGATTGCAACTCACATAAACTATCCGTTGAGGTTTGATTTTTAATATTTGAGCAATAACATCAGGGTGCATACCAGTTCTTGGAGGGTCGGTAATGATAATATTTGGACGTTCATTTTGTTCAATAAAATCATCAGTAAAGATTTTAGCCAAATCGCCTGCGTAAAAAACAGCATTATCAATATGATTGATAGCCGCATTGTCTTTGGCATTGTCAACAGCCGATTCAACATATTCTACAGCAACAACTTTTTTTGCCAATTTTGCAACAAACAATGCTATAGTGCCTGTGCCCGTATATAAATCGTAAACAATATCGTGTGATTGAATATTTGCTACAGTTCTCACAGTTTGATAAAGTTTAAGTGCTTGTGCCGAATTGGTTTGATAAAAAGCATGAGGAGCGACTTTAAAATAAAGATTTTCCATTTGTTCGGTCATATAATCTTTACCATTGTAAGTATGTATTGCAACATCGTTTAAACTATCATTGTATTTATCATTGATAGCGTACATAAGAGAAGTAATTTGAGGAAATTTCTCTTTTAGATAATCCAATAATAAATATAAATTATTGTCATTGTAAGCAACAATTAAAATAACCATCAAGTCGCCACAAACAGAATTTCTAATAATCAAATTTCGAAGAAATCCTTCATGAGAACGTGCATTGTAAAAAGAAATATTGTTCTGCAAAGCAAAAGTTCTTATTTCATTACGAATAAGATTTCCTATTTCATTGTGTAAATTACAATGTTGAATATCAAGCACTTTGTCGAACATTCCCGGTAAATGAAAACCTAATCCATTGAGATTGAAATCATCTTTATGCTCCAATTCTTCAAAAGAAAGCCACCGACGATTGGAAAAAGTATATTCTATTTTATTGCGATAATTGTAAATATTTTCGGAAGGCAAAATAGGTAAAATGTCTGGAAAATCAAATTTGCCAATACGAGTAAAATTATCAAAAACTTGCTTTTGTTTGTAAAACAATTGTGTTTCGTATTTCATATTTTGCCATTTACAACCTCCACATTGTCCAAAATGTTCACATTTCGGTTGTTCTCTATGCTCAGAAAAAGATTTTATTTGTATTGGTCTTGCCATATAGTAAGAATGTTTACGTTTGTAAACTTCTACATCAACAATATCTCCAGGAACAACATTGGAAACAAAAACTACTCTATCTTCGTGCCTTCCAACGCAAACGCCTTCGGCTCCTGCTTCTTTTATAACTAAATTTTCTATAATAAAATGTTCTTTCTTTTTTCTTCCCATTGCTAATTATTTGGGTACAACAACACTTGTTGTAGAATTTGATTTAACAATAAATATAAGTTCTTGTGTTTTAATTGTTTGATATTCTTTCTTTTTTCTAAAAACGACTTTGTAAGTACCGGGTTGTAGCAAAATAGATTCTGAAGTATCATCGGTACGTAAATTGTAAATCCATTCATCGTTGCCGTTGTTTACATAGTAAAGACTTCCATCTCCATAATCTCCTTTTTGAACAATGGCAATACCAGGGTCGGGGACTTTTATTTGTGTAGTATAACTTTGATTGATTTCTACATTAGGAATCTTTAATCGTGGCAAACAAAGTACTTCTAAATCGTATTTTCCTATAAGATATTTTTCTGTTACATTAAAATATTGAACATTTAAAATTTCATGCTGTCCAACTTGACGAACAATAACAGGAATTGTTTGATAACGATTGTTTTTCGTAACAGATTTTATTAAAAGACTTCCTTGTGGAACATCAATAGGAATTATAGTATGATTGCCCGAATTGAGTTTAATGTCTGTAACTTCTACTGGTGGCAACGTATGCACTTTTATTCGATACGAGGGCATAGAATTTATATATAATGTATCAGGTAATCCTCGAGGATTCATAGTATGAATATAATTATATAATAGTTTTCCATTGGCATTGTCAAAAAAACTCATATTGACATCTGTTTCTGTTGGTTTTCCATTGGCATCTAATAAATTAACTTGACAAGTTGTTTTATTAAAAATTTGTTCTATAATAATAGTAAGTGCTTGGTCAAATTCTTTTTCGCTACTTGCATCAATATAATTGCCGATACAACTTAAATCTACACTAAAATTTGAACCGATACCAATAATAAAAGGTTTTAAAATAATGCCTTTTTTTTGCAAGGCTTGAGATACTGCACATGGGTCTCCAGAACATTCTTCTATACCATCGGTAATAAGAATAATAATATTGCGAGCATTAGAATCTTGTGGAAAATCGTTTTCGGAAGCAGCCAAAGACAAACTAATAGGTGTTGTCCCTTTGGGATAAATAGATTTTAATTTTTGTTGTATCCTTTGGAAATTATTTGGTGCAAAAGGAACTTCCAATTTTGTGTCGTTACAATCATATAATTTAAATTCTTTTTGATGTCCATACACTCTTAATGCCAATTCAACATTAGGATATTGTTCCAAACTATCTATCATTTTTGACAATAATTTGTTGGCTATATGGATTTTTTTATCACTTTGCCAATCTCCCCACATACTATTTGAAGCATCAAAAATAAATAGTATTCGTGTTTTGGTTTGTGATAGATTGTTATTGGGGGAAATTTGTGCTTGCAATCCATATCCAAAACAAAAAAATAAAAACAATACAATTACAAAATTTCTTATTTTCATAGGATAACCTACTTTTTTGCAAAGGTAACATTTTTTTTACAACTTTTTACGTTAAGATTATAGATTCAACAAGTAAAGTTTTAAAATTATTTTTTTTGCAAAAATATAAAAAAATATCGGACTAAATGTCCGATATTTTTTATTTTAGTTTCCTGCAACTTCTTCTATTTGTTGAGGTTGATTCTCATTTTTTATTTCTTCATAAAAATGAACAATTGTTATGTACATATAAGGTAATAGCCAAAGAATACCTATTCCTAGTGTTAAAATAGTTAATAGTATCCAGCCAATAAAAGAAAGTTGTAATATAAAAAGTCTCCATTTATTGCCTTTCATGATACGCATACTTTCTTCTATGCACTCATTTATAGTATATTCTGGGTGGTCTTTAGAAATAAAATAAGTCATACTATAAGATAAAGATTTGATAATTCCAGGTATTATAAGTAATAAAGACCAAAGAACTGTATAGATAAATACTATTAATGGAACTAAAAATGCTCTTTTATAATTAGCAAAATTACGGAACATTTGTGATATCATATAATCGTCATCTTCACGAACAAGTTTAAGGAATGAGACAGAATAAAGGCATCATAATAATAAATAGATAAGCATACATCAACAGCAGGAGATTCATACTATTAAAAGAAGGTTCAGAAAAATTTTGAAACTGAATCTTAAAATTAATATAAGAATAAGGAATACAACAAAGAAAATAAACTAATGTTGCAATTACACAAAGTCCTCTTTTCCCTTTTAAACTTTGGAGAGCAGCCGATTTTAATTCTGATAATGTTTTCATACATACTATAAATTTAATTAAACAATATTTTTTTTGCAAAAATACAAAAAAAAGTTATATAAATGATATTTTTCTAAAAAAAATTATGATAATTTTGCAATATCAAAAATAAATAAATAACTAACAAACAAAACAAATTATGTTAAGCAAGAAATTAGAACAAGCAATGAACGACCAAGTAAATGCAGAATTTTGGTCAGCGTATTTGTATTTATCAATGTCAGTGCATTTTTCATCAGCAGGACTTCCCGGAGCCGCCAATTGGTTTAAAATCCAATATCAAGAAGAATGTGACCATGCAGAAAAGTTTATGAACTATGTGATAGCAAGAGGAGGAAAAATAACTTTAAAACCTATTGCCAAAGTTGCCACATCGTGGAAATCACTTTTAGAAGCATTTAAAGACACATTGGCACATGAACAAAAAGTAACAGCAATGATAAACAATTTGTATGCAATAGCAGTAGAAGACAAAGATTATGCTTCTCAATCGTTGTTGAATTGGTTTGTAGATGAGCAAGTAGAAGAAGAAGAAACCGCCCAATCGAAAATAGATGCCTTGAATTTAATTGGTGATGGTTACGGCTTATATCAATACGATAAAGAATTGCAAACAAGAGTATATACTCCAATAACAACACAAGAATAATATTTTCAATACTTTATGATACACAGCATAAAGCAATTGTATTATCAATATATAAAAGGAAATACAATGGTAGAACGATTTGCCAAAGTATTTTCTGTTGATGTTTTTGTTCGTGCTACCAATTTTTTGTTGATACCTGCTTTTTTGCACTTGATGACACAAGAAGAAATTGGTATTTACGATTATTTATATACTTTTGTTTTTGGTGTGGCTCCTGCTCTCAGTTTAGGTTTGTATGTAAGTCTTACAAAAATGTATCCCCTTTACGATAATGCTCATGATAAAGGACGAATGTTGTTTACTATACATACAACCTTGCTGACATTCCTTTTCATTGTTTTTGGAATCATCTATGGCTTCAAATTGGATTATGTTCTGTTTGATTTTTTGGTAAATCAACCTATAGCCTACCAACAATATCGATTTTTTATCTTATTGGCAATTGTTGCAATGATTTACAACGTATTTTTGACAATGTTTTTTGTATCTTCAGAAAAAATATCAAAAATACAACGTTACAATGCAGCACGCTGTGTAATAGGCAATATTGCAGTTTTTGGAGCATTGTTTTTCTTAAAAGGAGATAAAATAGAAATACGTTTAGCGGCTACCTATATAATAGAATTTTTGATAATGCTTTATTTCTTTCGTTACTTTATTCGAGAGATGTTTTGCCAATTTAGTAAAACAATGATGTTGAAATCCTTAAAATTGGGAATGCCAATAATGTTTACTTCAATAGCCTATTTGTTTATCAATTTTGCAGATAAATATTATGTGCAACGTTATTGCGGAATAGAAGAATTTGCAGTTTATAACAAAGCTTTACAATTTGCTTTGATATTACCTGTGATTTTCAATTCTTTTCAAAATATTTGGCTACCCTTGATGATGAAAGAAAAAGATTTAACCGTATTGCGACGAAAAACCAATCGTATTGCAAAAGTGGTAACGCTTGCTTTTTTCGCTCTTTCTTTGTTGATAGTTTTTGGCGTGTGGCTGTCTCTACAATGGAATATTATTCCAAAAGAATATTATGAAATGGTTTATGTTCTTCCATTGGCTTGTATAGGACAAATTTTTGCTTCTTTGCAATTGTTGTTCCAATATTATATGGTTTATTTTGAAAAAACATATATCAATTTTGTTGTTTCTGTTGTCAGTAGCATTGCAAGTGTGATATTGAATTATTTTGCTGTTCAACACTTTAGTTATTATGGTGTTATTACTGTAATGATATTTATCAATATAATAATAACCCTATTTTATTATTTTCGTTCACATTTTTATATCAACAATCGATTAAGAAATTAGAATAAACTATTAAATAATTTCAACTCAGGAGGTTATAACTTTCTGAGTTGAAATTTTAATTTTGAGGTGGATAAGCATCCTTTGTAGACATTCCGACCAATTTGAAATAATTATTTTTATTCTTTATTGTCAAATACGTAACATGTTTCAAATTTGGTTTAGGAGAATAATCCCAAATAACTCTATAGGTATAATAAGGCGGTTTGCTGTACATTAATTTTGATTCTATGATATTGATAGAATCTATGTTAAAATTTTGAAATTCATCCTCATATGTATCTGTCAAAAACAAGAATAATTTATTTTCATCTTTTAATAGGTCTATGTATTAAAAGAAGATAAGAACTATCTTCATTGATGATAAATGCATAGTCTCGTATTATTACATTTTGGTATTGAGGAGCAAGAGTATCAATAGGAAAAGATGTTGAATCATTTTTTTCGTTATTTTGAGCATATATTCCAATAAAGGAAAAAGAAAAAAGTAATAATAAAAATTGTTTCATTATTATTTTTTATTTATTGAAAAAAAATATTCAGGTTTTGACATATTATCTATAGGTCGTGCAACTGCACGACCTATAGATAAGGTTAAATATACGTAAATTAATTCTTTATGGATTGAGCACCGCAACCGGGCACGGCTCCGAAAAGCAATAACGCTTCTTCCCATGGGTAGCGGTTGGCATACATGCTGGTCGTGGTGTTGCCGGTACCTTGCAGATTCATGCCGAAAGCGGAACGGAATTGGTTGACAGAACTATTGTAGTCAACTGACATGTTGGAAGAACTCTTGAGGTTGATGAATCCCTGGAGGTAGGCTTTGTTGATTTTCCCATTGAATAGATTGGGGTCGGTAAGAATGCGGTTGCCACTGACCTTGTCCAGTTGTTCCACATCGTCGAAGTCGTTGGCACTGACGCGGAGGAACATACCACCGCCGGGAAGTGTCAAGTCGGTCTGACGATTGAGAAAGAATATGTTGTTGGTTACGCACTCCTTGCGCAATGCTTCGCGGGCACGGTCGCTGTCGATATGGGTGCGGTCGAGAGCCGAGAAGGTGGCACAGCCGAAGATGTTGTTGTTGATGGTGTTGGTGGTACCAGGTAACATACGGTAACCGTAGCCCATATCTGCCAAGTCACGTACACGAGACCAAACGAAGAGCACTGTGTTGTTGGTGAAGTTGATAGGCACCACACTCTTGGCATCGGCACCACGGACCTCAATTGCAGCCATGCGGACATTGACGAATACACAGTTGTCAACCGTAAGAGAACCGCCTCGCAACATGCCGAGGATACCGAAGTTGGGACAGTTGACGAAAGTGCAGTTGCGAATGACAACATTAACGTTGTTGACTACCCCTTGATACCCGTCAAAATAAATAATGGCGGTTTCGGTGGTGCCGACACTCTCGTCAAGGTTGGCTCCGCCGATGCCGTGTGTACCGATAGGATTCATTTGGGGAGATTCCACGCCTTCTGGGCGTCCTTCTCCTTTAGAGTTGTAGGCGATTGAGTTGCCACGATCCATGATGAGACCGTCAATAACAACTTGGTCTTGCGGTGCCACAACGCTTTTTATTTGGATGGTACCTTGTCCACTAGCCGAGCCGTTGGAGGCTGGTGTAGGCTGTACCATAGTACGGTGTTTCAATACGTCGCGGGTAGAAAAGTCAGTGCTGTAGCCGCCAAGTATAGTAACGGGTTTGGAAACGATGATATTACCCTTGTTGAGCATACCAAAATAGTTGCCTTCGGCCACGAGGATAGTGGCACCGTCTTCAGCCTCATCAAGGGCTTTCTGCAGGTTTTTGTAGGGCGAGTCCTTGCTGCCGTCATTGCGGTTGTTACCAGTGGTCTGGCTAACGTAGTAAGTCTTTCCAGAAGTCTTTTTTGCGGTGGTTGCAGACGTGGAGGATGAAACCGAGGAGGTGTTGTCGGAACTGCTGTTTGTCACTTTTTCGAGGGTCTTCTCTGTCGCCTCCTTGGCTGCTTTCTTCAAGGCGTTCAATACTTGTGCCTCACTGGGAATTGCCAATGCAATAGCAATGATACAAAATACGATTTTTTTCATCTAGATGTAATTTTAAGTGTTTTCAGGTGGACTCTATTAATTCATTTTTGACCGTCAAAACAGATAGAGTCCATTAATCTGCCAGACGACCATTGTTTAACATTCGGTTTACAAATGCAAAGATACAACTATTTTTTCATTTGACAATGATTTTTTTCATATTTTTTCTGTGATGTAATTAGCTGATATTCTGTCTATTGTGTCGTAAATAATTTGGGTTGGTATTTCTTGATTTGCAGCAGTCGGCATATGTTGTCGATAAGGTTTGTCAATGCCATTTTCTCCGTGTTCTCAAACACGGGTTTAATGGTGTCGCGAAACCGATAAAAGTCTATGATTTCCTTCAATTTTGGAAGCGGATTTCCGTTATCAAGCAATTTCTGAAGGGTGTTCTCCTTTCAAATAATACAACATCTTGATTCTTACGATATTTTATATCGTGTATCTTTTCTTGTTAATATTGCAAAAATACGAAGAATTATTGATATAAAAAAATGAAAATTAGCAATTTAATTTATAGAACTCCCCCTTGAGAAATTTTAGTTTCTTTGTTGATATATATAATTGAATACCAAAAAGTTATTATCTGCTATCTTTTTCACTCAAAACAAGCCAACGCATTGTTTTTTCTTCCAACAATTGGTCAATCTGTTGGTATTGTTTCGATAATTTTAACAATTCTTCAGAAGGAAAACTATTACTATTGAGTTGATTGAGTATAGTTTGTTTATCATTTTCAAGTGTTTCGATTTTTTTTTCTAATGAAATAAATTCTTGTTCTTCTTTGTAAGAACGTTTGTTTGGATTTGTAGATTTTGGCTTTTGAACAATATTTGTAGAACGTTCAACTTTTTGTTGTCGTTTGGCTAATTGTTGTTCTTTTTGTTTGCTCTCTTTGTAATGGCTATAAGTTCCATAATAATCTTTAATATAACCATTTTCTTCCATAATAAAGATATGATCAACCAATTTATTCATAAACCATCTATCGTGAGAAACAACCAAAAGACAGCCTTCAAAAGAGAGTAAAAAATCTTCTAAAATATTTAGTGTATCAATATCAAAATCGTTGGTAGGTTCATCTAAAATAAGGAAATTAGGATTTTTGAGTAAAACCATCAATAAATGAAGTTTTCGTCGTTGCCCTCCACTTAAATTTTCGTAAAAAGTATATTGTAAATCGTGAGTAAATCCGAAATGATTTAAAAATGCGGAAGCCGAAAGAAGATTTCCATTTGCCATTCTCACCATTTCAGCATGTTCTTTCACAATATCAATAACGCGTTTTCCGTCATTTCCCGAAGAAAGTTCATCTTGACTATAATAACCAACAATAATGGTTTGTCCAAAAGTAATTTTTCCACCTATAGGCTTAAGTTCATTAACTAAAAGTTTTAAAAAAGTTGTTTTTCCACTACCATTTTTGCCAACAATTCCGCAACGTTCTCCTTTTTTAAAAATATAAGAAAAATCTTTTACAATAATATTGTCTTCGTAAGAAAAATCTAAATTATTGATTTCAAGTATTTTATTTCCAATCCTTTCAGTTTTAACAGCAAAAGTATTTTCTTTGAATTCTATTTTGTTAGACAATTGTTCTTTAATATTTTCAAAATTATCTATTCTGGCTTTTGCTTTTGTGCTTCTTGCTTGAGGAGTAGAACGTATCCACTCTAATTCTTTGTGATAGATATTTTTTAATTTTTCCATTTCTGCCGCTTGATTATCCAAGCGTTCTTGTTTTTTCTCCAAAAAATAATTGTAATTACCGCGATAACGAAAAACACCTTCTGGAGAAAGTTCTATAATTTCATTGCAGACTTTATCTAAAAAAAATCTATCATGAGTTACCATTAAAAGTGTTGTATTAGAAGTAGATAGAAAATTTTCTAACCATTCTATCATTTCAATATCAAGATGATTGGTAGGTTCATCTAAAATAAAAAAATCAGCATCAGAAAGCAATAACTTTGCTAAAGCAACTTTTTTTCGTTGTCCACCAGATAGTTCTTGCATATTTTGAAAATAATTATCAATAACAAAACGATGTAAAACTTCTTTGGCTTTTGCCTCAAAATCCCATGCTTTGTTAGTATCCATAGCATCTATTGCCAATTGTAAACGATGATTATTTTCTTCATTAGGATTGTTTTGTACCGCTATCAGTGCCGATTCGTATGCTTTAATTGCTTTAACTTGTTGGCTATCAGATTCAAAAATAGCATCAAAAACACTATTGTCTTCGCCATTATCGAATAATTGAGGAAGATAACCTACTCGAATATCTCCTCGCAAAGTTACTTTTCCATTGTCGGGAATATCTTTACCCATAATGATATTGAGCAAAGTTGTTTTTCCCATTCCATTTTTGGCGATAAGGGCAATTTTTTGTCCTTTATCAACACCAAAACTCACATGGTCGAAAAGTAATTTTTCACCATAGTATTTAGATAAATTTTCTATACTTAAATAATTCATTTATAACAGCATAAATGTATTATAATTCAGGCATTTGAACTTCAAAGTTGATAGAACGATTTTCACAATTTTGTGTACAATTGTTGCATGTGATATTTTGACCGTTTAATCTTCTTTGAACTAAATTTTCGGTGTAATCAATAAGGGAATCTATCGTGATTTTATCCACAACTTCTTTTGTGAAAGCATGTAAAAGCAAAGTTTTTGCATTTCGTTCACAAATACCACGACAACGCATATAAAAAATGGCTTCATCGTTTAATTGACCAATTGTTGCACCATGAGAACATTTTACATCATCGGCATAAATTTCCAAAAATGGTTTGGTATATGCGGTTGCATTTTCCGAAAATAAAATATTGTGATTGGTTTGATAAGCTTCTGTTTTTTGTGCATCGGGTGCTACATAAATATGTCCTAAAAATTGAGAATGAGCCTCATCGTCCATAATGCCATTGTAAAGTTGTTCGCTATGACAATTAGAAACATGATGATTGACTGATAAACAATTTGTTACATCTTGTTTTTTATCAACTAAATACAAACCATTAAGATTAATATTGCCTCCTTGTCCTAAAAGATGACTATTTAAAGAATTGTGTATAATTCCGCCATTGAATACATTTGTATATGTATTCACATGAGTATCAGCACCTTGATATATTGTAGAATCATTAATAAGAATAGATTTTGCATCTTTGTTTTCCAATTTGTAATAATCTACTCTTGCTCCATCTTCTAAAAATATTTCTGTAGCGGTATTGATAAGCGTATTGCCACTTTCAATAGTATCGTCGCAATGAATAAGTTTCAATGAAGCATTTTTTCCTACAATAACCATATTTTTCATATTGATAAACAAATTATTTTGGGTATTAACAACATTGACCATTTGTATAACTTGTTTAAAATCAATATTATCTGGAATATAAACAAAAAATCCGTCTTGATAAATAGCAGAAGCCAAATCAAACATAGAAGAATGTGTTTGATTTTTACAACGTTGTATATATGGTTGTATCAATTGCGGATAAGCCATTATTGCATGTCGAAAACTGCCAACGATAACACCACTTGGAAAAATAGTAAGAGGAACGTTATTATGAACATACCAACCATTGAGAAAAGCAAATAAATGGGCTTCTATATTGTCGATATTACAACGAAAAAATTCATTGACAGGACGATATTTTTCGGGTTCTTGGTTTACTTTGTAATTGTTTGCAAGAATATTTTCCCAAGGGAAACGTTGCCACATTTCGTTATTGTGGTCAGGAACACCATTTTGAGCGAATTGTTCCGCAAAATATTTGCGATTGGTATCGTTTGTGTCAGTGTTGGTGATATATTTTGAAAAATATTTATTAATTTCTTGTATTTGAATCATATAATTATCTTTTTTTTGTTGAATAATGTGGTGTAGAAATCGTTTTTTTAACCACAGAATACACAAGGCAGAAAATTCCTAAAACGATGAATGGCAAACTAAGCCATTGTCCCATATTGAGTGTCATATTTGCCTCAAATGCTACTTGGTCGGCTTTGAAAAATTCGATGAAAAATCTTGCAGTAAAAATCACAACAAGCAAAGTGCCAACGGCTCTTCCTGCAGGAACTTTTCCTTTGGTAAACATAAAATAATACCACATTTGATAAACAAACAAAAGCAAATAGACACTTGCTTCGTATAATTGTGCTGGGTGACGAGGTTCACAACATTCATTTGTTCCAGCCAATTGCATAAATACAAATCCCCAAGGCATATCGGTAATAGTTCCTATAATTTCAGAATTCATTAAATTGCCACAACGAACAAAAGCCGCTGCAATAGGAATACATAATGCCAATCTATCTAAAAGCCACAATAAATTTACTTTGTGCTTACGCGAAAAATACAGTACATAAAAAATGATAGCAATAGTTCCTCCATGACTTGCTAACCCTTGATAACCAGAAAATTCCCAACCATCAGGAGTTTGAACAAATGGAATAAAAATTTCAATAAAATGATTGCTAAAATATGCCCAATCGTAAAAAATACAATGTCCTATTCGCAAACCAACCATTGTCCAAAGAACAGTGTAGGCAATAAACGCATCAGACAAATCTGCATTCATACCTTCTTTTACAACCATTTTTCTAAATAAATATGCCGCTATTGCAAATCCTATTACCAAAAATATGCCATACCAACGTAAAGGCAAACCATTATCAAAAATAATAGGAGAAACGTCCCAATTAATATATAATAGATTCATTGTTTTATTATTTTAATTGCCATTCAACACCATCTTTGGTATCTTTGAGTACAATTCCTATTGATGAAAGCATATCTCGAATAGTATCTGAGGTTGCATAATCTTTGTTTTGTTTTGCTTTTGTTCGCAAATCAATAATTATGTTCATCAATTGTTCATCTAATCCATTTGAGGAAATAGACTGTTCGTATTTCATTCCTAAAATTTCAAACAAAAATGTTTCAAACAATTGTTTTATACGGTCAATATCATTTTGTGTAAGTTGAGATTTACCATCATTAACAGAATTGATGATACGAGAGGCTTCAAATAAATTGGCAATCACAATAGGAGTATTGAAATCATCGTCCATTGCATTGAAACAATTTTGAAATAAAGCATCAATATCTTCAGAAGAAGAATTGTTTGCTTTTAGTTTAGGAATTAAATCGTATGCCGCAAATAATTTATTCATGCCTTTTTCTGCCGCTATCAAAGATTCATTAGAAAAATCTACGGTACCTCCATAGTGAGCCTGAAGAATAAAAAATCTTATTGTCATTGGGCTATAGGCTTGTTGTAAAGCCTCGTGAGAACCTTTGAAAAATTGATTAAGCGTAATAAAATTATTCAACGATTTGCCCATTTTTTTACCATTTATGGTAATCATATTGTTATGTATCCAATATTTTACGGTATCAGTACCATTAGCGATGCGATTTTGACAAATTTCTGACTCATGATGAGGAAACATTAAATCCATACCACCTCCATGAATATCGAAAGATGTTCCTAAATATTTAGTACTCATAGCAGTACATTCTAAATGCCAACCGGGGAAACCTATACTCCAAGGAGATTTCCAACGCATGATATGTTCTGGTGAGGCTTTTTTCCACAAAGCAAAATCAGCGGAATTACGTTTTTCTTCTTGTCCGTCTAAATCACGAGTTGCAGATTTCATTTCTTCAATTTTTCTGCCAGAAAGAATACCATAATGGAAATTTTTATCATATTTTATCACATCGAAATAAACAGAACCATTTGATTCATAGGCATAACCTTCGTCTAAAATCTTTTGCACCAAATCTATTTGTTCCATAATATGCCCACTTGCTCGTGCTTCTATACTTGGACGCAAAACATTGAGAGCATCCATAGCAACGTGATACATATCCAAATAATGTTGTGCAACTTCCATTGGTTCTAATTGTTCCAATCGTGCTTTTTTTGCAATTTTATCTTCTCCTTCATCGGCATCGTTTTCAAGATGTCCTACATCGGTAATGTTGCGTACATAACGAACATTGTATCCTAAAAATTTAAGATAACGAAAGATAATATCAAAAACGATGGCAGGACGGGCATGTCCTAAATGAGGTTCTCCGTAAACGGTAGGCCCACAAACATACATTCCCACAAAAGGAGAATGTAAAGGAATAAATGCTTCTTTTTTGCGTGTAAGCGTATTTTGTATATGTAAACGATTGGGCTTTATGTTGACATTCATAATTTGTAATTTTATTTTTTATTTAGGATTTACTTTACCTACCATTTTCAAAGTAGAAGAAGGGCGTTGGGGGTCGTTAGAAATAATATCCATAGTACGAACTTGAGAACCGTTTTTGCGTGCTGTCATAAAAATAACTTTTACAGTTGTACTATCTCCGGGTTCTAAAACATCTTTTTCTGGTTTTGCCATAGTGCAACTGCAAGAAGGTTTTAATTTACGCAAATAAAGTGTGCTTTTTCCTTTATTGAAAATAGTAAAAACATGTTCTACATTTTCGCCTTCTGTTACTGTTCCAAAATGATATTCTTCTTCTGAAAATTCTATTTTAGGAGCATTTGCCAATTCTTTTTCTGTCCAATTGGAATAATCATCAAAGATTTTTCCATTAACGTGTAATGATTTATTCGGACGAAGGGAATCGTTGGTAACAACAGTAATTTTATCCCAAATTGTTCCCCAATCGTTTTTTATTTTTGCAGAATAATCAAATACTAAAATTCCTCCTTCATTAGGTTGCAAAGAGGGTGTAAGATATATTATTTTGACAGCTGCAGGTATATTTCGAGTCTCAAAAGTCATTGTTTTATTATCTTCATTGAAGAAATAAAATGTATCTCTATAAACTGTTGTTGGTGTTAGTTGCATATTAATATGGTTAGTTTTATAACGGAGGTTTCCTTCTTTCATCGGATATTGTTCTGGAATAGAAACAGCCTTTTTTTCTACATTGCCTTTAATGTTGAGAATGTATTTTAAAGTATCTTTTTTTTCTACAGCAAAAACTGCAATATCGTGAGAGAATGCCCCATTTGTACCAACAGGATTGAAACTAACAATTATTTTCCCTATTTGCTTTTTAGATAATATATTTCGAGAATAATTTACTCGTAAATTACCAATAGGTGATACTATTTTGTCAATATATGCTTTGGTATTTTTGTTAGTAAAACTAAATTCATAACCTACAACGCCATCTACTTCTTTAATGTTACCAAAATCATAAGAATATTTTTCAAAAACTAATTTTTGTGAAAACAATTCACTACAAAAAACTGTAATACAGAATATTAACGCAACCTTTTTCATTTTTATATTTTTTTTGTTAAAATGCAAAGATAACATTTTTTGTAGAAATCGTAAAATGTTTTGCAAATTTTTTCTTATTATAGATTCAACAAGCAAAATTTTAGAATTATTTTTTTTGCAAAGATATAAAAAAATAACTTTTCAAGTTAAATTTACAATAACAAAAATCGTGCCAAAGTAGTCGGTTTTTTGAAAAAAAAGAGGTTAATAAAATTATTAACCTCTTTTATGAAAATTACATATTTCTTATTTATTTTCCACTCATTACCGTAACAGAACCATTGAGAATAATAGTATTTGTTTCTGACAATGGTATTCCGTAAATCACCCAATAATATACACCATCGGAAACACGATTCCCTTGTCTATTACGTCCATCCCACCAGAAATCTGTACCTTGGCTTGGGCAATTTGGGTCCGTACAACTATTTCTCCAAATCAACATTCCCCAACGGTCATAAATTTCCATTTTAAATTCTTTGAAAAATCCTTTGTCTTCAATTGGACGGAACACACAAGGTTCTCCTTCACAATTAGCATCAGGTGTCAAAACATTAGGAAACGCCATACTTTCGGTTACCAAAACTTGCTTTTGAATCGTTCCTTTACAACCATGTTCATCAGTAACAACTAAGGTTACGGTAATATATCCTGAAGTATTTTCAAAGACATGACTTGGATTTTGGTCTTTTCCTGTTTGTTCATCGCCAAAATCCCAATCCCAATTGGTAATTACGCCATCTCCTTGAATAGAAGCATCTGTAAAGTTAAATGTTTCTCCTGCATTGGCTTCCATTGGATTTGATGTAAAATCTGCTGTAGGCGATTTAAACGCTGATATTGCAACAGTATCTGTATATTTTATTATACAATTTTGAGGTGTAAAGGTAACATCTACGTCGAATATATAGTCCCCTGATGTTGTAAATTCTCTGCTTATAGGGTGCCCTGTATAAGTTTCTCCATCGTTGAATGTCCAATCAAAATTTGTTGTACGAGACATTTGCTCTTTGGTATATGAACTTGTATCTGCTATAAATTCTACTTCTAAACCATCACATGCTTTTGCTGTATCTGGAAGAAACCTAAAATCAGGAAGTTCCATTACTTCTATATATCGAGTTTTTGTTTTTGCACACAATTTAGAATGACCTATCATAGTAACCTTATACCAACCAGAAGAATCGTATTGTGTTTGACCATCTATTGCAGTTATGGTATCTGTACTTGTTTCTGTATAGCACCAACGTGCTGAATCTAAAGATAATAAATTAGGGATTATTTCTGTTTTATTTATAAATGTAATAGGTACATTTGGACAATATAAACTATCTATTTCAAAATCTGGTTCCATTTCTATTGGGAAAATTGTATCTTTCCCGGACCATTCTACAACGCAACGCTCCATAGTTCCATTATTGTTTGTCCATCTTATTAAATAAAAATAAGGAACATAGGCACCACCTACTCTATATGTATGGCGAATTGGATTATTTACTGCTATACCTGAACGGATTACTTCTGTTTCTCCATCTGGATTGATAACAACACTATCTGTATTCAATACTGTAGGTTGGAACGTTGCTTGAAGGTTTACGCAACCTGAAAATGGGGAATAAGTAATATCTCCTGAAGGTCCATCAATAAATACATAATTTTCACGCAACAAAGTATCTGTACACATTTGGTCATCGGTAACAATAAGACGAACATCAAAAGAACTTGCTACAGTATATACGTGACGTACTGTATCCATATTTTCTCCCACTGCTACACTATCACTTCCTGCATACTTATCTCCAAAATGCCATTCATAATAAGTAATATCTCCTTGAGATTGGTCGTAGAATGTAATATTTTTACCTACACCGATACAAGGATAATTATGTCCATCATCGGAAAAATCTGCAATTGGTCGATTAATTGTCAATGTGTCTGTAATTGTTGTTTGGCAATCAAATCCTTCTGATTCAACGGTTAATGAAACCACTACTTTGTTACTCACGTTAGGTAAATCATAAGCATGTGTTATGTATTTATCTGCTGATGATGAATTTGGACTAATATACTGAATTGTTTTAGTTCCATCTCCAAAATCCCAAGTACATTTCATTATTGTATTTTGGTTATATGCTCTTGGATTAATATCTGAAGTATTTTGGAATGAAATAGGTTCCTTGTTGCAATAAGTTTTCTTTAATGTTTTGAATGAAGGTATTATCCCATTAACTAAAACATAATCTAAAACCGTTATTGTTGAATCACATCCAAATTCATTTGTAACTGTCAACTCCAAATCTTTCATACCATAAAGCGTATCTACTATAATTGGATTTTTTCCATAAGCAGTATCTCTTCCAACTATCCATTTCCATCCAGTTATTTCCAATGTATCAAAAGGCCAATTGGTAAAAGAGGCATCTCTTAAATGCAATGAGTCTGGATTATTGGCACACAAAGTATCTCTTCCTAAATAGAAATTAGCATTTGTTCTTGAAGAAGTAAAATCTGGTACACTCTGTGGATATACACGTATTTCAAGAGTATCATTATAAATACATTGAGCAAATGAAGACGTATCTTGCATTACTACAGTGTAAGTATTCGGATAATAAAATTTCATCCAATAACCATCTATTTGATTTTTTTCGGAACTTGCTACTGGTTTTACGTATGGTTGTAATGGAACCCATTCATTTAAAGGCCATACAGGAGGAACACTATTATCTGCTGCTTCTATAAACATAAATCCCCAATTGTTAAGAGGAGTACAATTAAGTACTTCTGTTGAATCCCAGAATTTTATACTATCTCCTGCACAAACATAAACATTTTTACTTCCTCTATCTGTTGTAAAGTTCATATTGTAAGCAGAAATATAGAAAATTTGCTCTGTTTGGTCGGTACATACAGGGCAAAAACCAAGAGTATCCACTGGCAAACCTGTCACATTGTCCGCTATTACAATGCTATCTATATTCCATTGTTCGTCATTTTCTGCCCAAAGTGTTGCCATAATTACACCTTTTAATTCACACAAATAACCAGGATAAGCACCACCAGTATCACTATATTGGAAAATAGGGTCTTTGTCTGTTGGTAACAAAGTGTCAGAGGTAGATTCTATCGTTCTATTTGAATCACAATCTCCAAATTTCCAAAAATATCTTGTTCCTTGACATTTATCATGTGTTTTTGCAAAATGTATTTCAGGGAATTCACAATATTCTGGGTGCGTTCCGTCCATATTGTCTTTTGGATTATCAAATGCCACTACAGGAGGACAAACAAAACACACATTTTGCAAAGATGGTCCTGAACCAGTACAACCATTGTGAGATGGAGACAACACTAAGCCTTGGAATCCTACACCAGAATAACCTAATGAAGCCGTATCTCCATCTCCGATAGGAGATTGCGTTGCAGGGTCTATCCATGTCCAACCATTTGCATAAGCTTTTGCAACAAGGTTTCCATGTTCATCTAAACTATCGTGAGCAGTAACGTTCAATCCTATCATACTTTTACAATCGGCTTTAAACTCATAATTAGCACCACATATAGGAGGATAGCCCACCTGAATAGTATTTATATATACATCGTAATGACAACCTTGTTCATTAATTAATCTCAATCGAACTTCAAAAATACCTGTATCTTGATATTCGTGCGTTTGTACATCAGCCGCTGTTGTATCAGGCTCTTGGTCCCCATCAGCATTATAATCTCTATAATCCCAATACCAAATAAAATCTGTAATAGGAGAAGAACTTACCAAAGAGTCTGGAATATTTGTCAATTCAACAGAATGAGGAGCACATCCATGAGGAGGATTTGGTGGAGCAGGTTGTGTTACTACAGCAACGGCTTTCATACGTACGATATGTACTCTAAAAAATGCAGTATCTAATTGACAACCAAAAGGAGCTTTTACTATCATTTGAGCATCATAATCTCCATAATTTGGATATAGATGAGAAACACTATCACCTGTGG
This sequence comes from Bacteroidales bacterium, assembly GCA_045534635.1. GTDB lineage: Bacteria > Bacteroidota > Bacteroidia > Bacteroidales > WCHB1-69 > UBA1205. The sequence continues at coordinate 8,763 of JAZSKB010000037.1, read as the reverse complement.
CTACTGTTCCATCTCCAAATACCCATTTCACTTCGCCAAAACCAAAATCGGAGGTAGTATTAGACCCCGGTCGATATTGTACTCCATTTTTAAAATATATTGGATGTGCTGGGTCACAATCATTGGTATCGTCAACATCTGGTATTACAGTAATATCGTTATAATCGAATACGTGAACTGTAAAAGTATCTTTAGCAGTACAACCTTGTGGGTGTGTTGCTTCCACTATAACATTAAAATCCCCACCTTCTGTATATCGTTTGTCAAGGTATCCATTTGAAGAAAACCCTTCACGACCATCTCCCCATAACCAGTGATATTGTGTCCCTCTAATGTTTGTTCCTTGAACTCTTAATGTTGCAGGAACTTTACATAAAATAGAATCACTGTATGTATAGGTAGGAATAAAATTTATCATTTGGATAAAGTTATCTTTATGCATAGTATCTATACAACCATGAGAAGATGTTGCTATCAACGTTACAGCATGATTACCTAAATTAAATGTTTTTGTAGGATTTTGGTCTGTACTTGTAGAACCATCACCAAATATCCATTTATAGGCTACATTGTTAACATCTCCAGATGTCATATTAATAAAAGTAGTCGTACCTGTCGTTTGGTTATCATTATAACAAAATATAGTATCCGTAGAACCAAATTCTGCAATTGGTTTTGCCCAAACAAAAACGGCACTTGTATCTTTTACCATTGTTTCACAACCATTTGTATCAACAATAGTTAAAGTTACATCGTAAGCGATATCAATATTTCCTGCATTTTGGTATTTCCACGATGGATTTGCTTGAGAACTTTGTCCACCATCACCCATACTCCATGTATAAGAACGAACACCTCCAGCATTTCCTGGAGCAACTATTGATGAGGTAAATGTTATTGTTTCACCCGGGCATATAGTATCTTTTGATGCAACAAATGTTGGTTTTAATGGGTCTGTTACCAAAATTTTTGCTGTTGCCGTTCTTTGGGTACCACCCCAATTTACAGTGAGCGTTACTGTGTAAGTTCCTGCACTTTGAAAAACGTGAACAGGGTCTGATGTATTCCCATGTGTAGAACCATCACCAAAATCCCAATCATAAGAAGTAATTGTCCCTGGACTTGTACTTGTATTGGTAAATCTTACCGTTGCTGGGGTACATCGTTTATTTCCATCGTAGGCAAATGTAAAGCCTGCAGTTTGTGCCATAGCAGAAACTGAAAAAAGAAACAAAATACTGATAATTAAATACTTTTTCATTATTTTACTATATTTTATTTACTACTAACATTTTCAAGACGATATTTTAATCAAAAAAGTTGTCCAATTTAAAAAAATTTTTGCAAAGATAATTAAAATCTTGATAAAAAACAACTTTATTTTTCAATATTAAAATAATAGTATGCAAAATATTGAAAATCATATTGTTAAAATTTCCTGAATCTAACAACGCAAATTCAGGAAATTAGTTTTTTGTTAATGCTATTTATCAATATTTCTGTTTAATTATTTTTTTGAACTCCTTGTATTTGGTCAATTACAGATTGACATTCTTTAGCATGAGTTGGAAATTTTTTCATTGTTTTTTCCATCATCTCAATAGCATTCCCCCCATTTCCCATTTGAGCAGTAAATATGGCATTGTAATAATTGGCTTCAAAATGTCGTCCATTTTTTTGCATACATTCTTCCATTATTGAAGTCGCTTTGTTTTTATTTCCCAATTGAGAATAAAGCATTGCTAATTGATAATAGTTTTGAGCCGAATAAGGATTTTCATTTACCATTTTTTGGTAAATAGCAAATATATTCGTAAGCATATTTTGGTCTCGTGTGGCTTGATACAAATTTGAATAAATATTTGCTGCATATCCAAGATAATTTTCATTAGGGCATACTGCTATCAAACGTTCTACAAAATAAAGCAATGAATCCATTCTTGGTGTTGTAGAATACAACTCAACTAATCCTAATAATGCCGATTCGTTATTTAAATCGTTTTCCAATACTGACCTATATTTTGCTATAGCTTGCATAGTTATATCAACACGTTCTTCTGTTGATAGATTTGTGTTTTGCAATTGATTTTTCAATTTATATGCTTCAAAATCTTCTTTAGTTTCTCGTTTGATAATAGCCGCAATAGGCTTTCCTGCTACATCTATTGTATGAATAGTTCCTTTTGGTGGCCAAATATTATGTTGTAATTGATATGCACTTATATAGGTGTTAATTGAAATAAGATAATCCCAATCGCAATCTCCTCTTTGATAATACCTTACATATTCTATTTGATAACTTTTTGCAGAATCGTTACGAAAATAATATTCTATTGCTTTATGGTCATTGGATGCAATAATAATTTTAGCATCTGTATTATCTTTTATGTTGTTGTTTATCAAATAATTATCAAGCCATTTTGAGGCTGCCCTTGTTGAATGTTGGTAATAATCGGTTTCATATTTGCCATAATTTTTAGGAACACCTCCGCAAAGTTGATTATAATACACATATTCGTGTGGGTGCGATTGTATAATATGAATTATCGGAAAACATATCAATAAACCAAACAAAACAAACACCGCAGGACGTATTTTTGTTTTTGCAAATAAATACAATTGTTCCCAACCCATAGCCGCTGCTGCAACAAAGAAAGGATAAGTAAACAATACATGTCTCCAACCACCATAAACATTTGATGCTTTATAAATAATGTACAATATAGGAAATGTACAAGAAAATAATATCATAAAGACTATCATACCATTTTGTTTTTTAATAATATTCTTTATAAAACAACAAAACAATATTAATCCTAATATAACCACTTCGGGTATAGTCATAAATATGTATTTCGGTAAATAATACCATGGTGCATTTGTTGACCAAATATTCACCCCTTCAAATATTTGTCTGAGGTTTACACTATAATGCTCCATCAAATCTAATGATTCTTTGGCATGAACAAACGGACTTTGTTGTAAAAATGGCCAAAGTATTATACTTACGAAAAAACCAACTAAACTAACTACTGCAAGTTTTCCTATTAAAATAAAACCTTTAATCCAAAATTGTTTATCGTTCCATTTATTTTCTTTATTGACAAAAAAGTACCAAAGTCCACAAAACAACATTAAATAGGCTACTAATATAAGTCCACCTATACGAATACTATTGGCCAAGGCTATACCTAATGCAATGTAAATGAGTCGTTTGATTTTTGTTTTTGGTAATTCTTTTACCAACAATATCATTTGATATATCGCTAATGTATAACCTAATGCAAAAGGGATATCTTTGGGATTGTTAAACGAATGCCCCATAAATCGGGGAGAAAACAATAACATTATAAAAGCAAACAATGCAGCTCGATAACCACATAATTTTGCTAAAAGCAAGCCTATTATAAAAGCAATACTCCATCCTAATAATGAATTGCAAGCATGTCTGAATTCGTATGGATTTTCTATGTTGAACCATTTGATAAACAGATAAGTTACATTATCAAATGATTGTCCATAATATTCCAAATTCTGAGTGAGAGGGTCCCCTTGCGTATTTAATGCCGCTGTATCTCCTTTTGCAAAATAATCGTACACCCTTGATGAATGAACATAACTGGATTTTTCATCGCCTGATATACCAGAATTTAAACTTAATATTGGCATTATAACAAACATTATTGCCGCCAATATGTAAAAAATTGTTCGATATATTTTAGGTTCTGCTTTATTTTCTTCAGATAATTTTGATATATCTCTGACTTTCTTTTGGTCTTTTCCTTTTGAATTCATATTTTATTTTTTTTTAACTTTACGATTTGCAAAGATACTTTTTTTCTAAATATCAATAAAAAAATTTCATCAGAAATACCCAAAAAAAGCAACATCAACTTTTCTTATTAAAAATCAATATGTTGTAAAAATTAAGAAAAGTTTTAAACCTTGTAAAAATAGATATACTCAATACATAAAATCACAAAAACTTACATTTTCTTTTTTTCTGTAGAACAAATACACAATTCGTCCATTTGAGCCTGACTGATTATATTTGGAGCATTTATCATAACATCTCTTCCTGCATTATTTTTAGGGAAAGCAATAAAATCACGAATAGAATCTACTCCTGCAAAAACAGCACACATACGGTCGAACCCAAAAGCAATGCCAGCATGAGGAGGTGCTCCATATTCAAAAGCATTCATCAAAAAGCCAAATTGTTTTTGAGCATCTTCTTCAGAAAATCCAAGAACTTTAAACATTTTGTTTTGCATATCACGTTGAGCAATTCTTACAGAACCTCCACCAACCTCTACACCATTGATTACCAAATCGTAAGCATTTGCTCTTACTTTTTCTGGATTTGTTTCTAAAAGTTGTTCATCTTCAGGTTTTGGAGCCGTAAATGGGTGATGTTTTGCATAATATCTTTGTGTTTCATCGTCCCATTCCAACAATGGAAAATCTACTATCCAGATAGGTTTAAATTCATCAGGTTTGCGTAAACCTAAACGATTTCCCATTTCAAGACGCAATTCACAAAGTGCCTTTTGTGTTTTTTCTGTTTTTCCACACAAAATCAAAATAAGGTCTCCCGCTTTCGCCTGACATTTCTCAGCAACAATTTTCAAATCTTCTTGCGAATAAAATTTATCTACAGATGATTTAAAACTACCATCAGCATTGCAAAGAATATACACCATTCCAGAAGCACCTACTTGTGGACGACGTACAAAATCGGTAAGTTCATCTAATTGTTTACGCGTATAATTGCCACAACCTTCTGCACAAATACCTATAATCAATTCCGCCTCGTTGAAAATTTTAAATTCTCGATGTTGCAAAACATCATTAAGTTCTACAAATGGCATTCCAAAACGCATATCTGGTTTATCACTGCCATAATATTTCATAGCATCGGCGTATGTAACACGGTCGAATTTATCAAATGTTATATTTTTAACAACTTTAAATAAATGCTTGTACATTCCTTCAAATATTTGCAAAATATCTTCTTGTTCTACGAATGACATTTCACAATCTACTTGCGTAAATTCTGGTTGACGGTCGGCACGTAAATCTTCATCACGAAAACAACGTACTATTTGAAAATATCTGTCCATTCCTGCCACCATAAGCAATTGTTTAAAAGTCTGTGGAGATTGAGGTAAAGCATAAAATTCTCCTGGACTTAAACGAGAAGGAACAACAAAATCTCTTGCTCCTTCTGGTGTGGAACTTATTAAAAATGGTGTTTCTATCTCTACAAAACCTAAATTGTTGAGATAATTACGAATCTCTATTGACATTTTGTGACGAAACAACAAATTGTCTTTCACTACATTACGACGAATATCTAAATAACGATACATCATACGCAATTCTTCTCCTCCGTCGGTATTATCTTCAATAGTAAACGGCGGTAATTTTGCTTCATTAAGCACTTCTATTCTTTCAACAACAATTTCTATTTCGCCTGTTGGTATATTTTTATTTTTATTAAAACGCTCTGTAACAATTCCTTCTACTTGAATTACAAACTCTCTTCCTAATTTTCTTGCTTGTTGACACAATTGAGCATTAGTTTCCATATTGAAAGTCAACTGAGTAATGCCATAACGGTCGCGTAAATCTATAAAAGTCATTCCTCCTAAATCGCGAGAACGTTGTACCCAACCACAAAGTATTACTTTTTGTCCAATATTGCCAATGTTAAGTTCTCCACAAGTATTTGTTCTATACATATTTGTTTTTTAGTTAAAAATTATTTTGCAAAAGTAACATTTTTTTCTATAAAATTATAGGTTTTAAATTCATCTTGGAAAGAATAGATTCAATAAAAATATCACCATAAATACCCGAAAAAAGCAACACGACATTTTCTTGCTGAAAATCAATATATTAAATAAATTCAGGAAAGTTTTAAACCTTGCAAAAAAAATTTTTTTCACTTTTTTATCAAAAATTGACTACTTTGACACGATATTTGTTGTATATAAAACGTTGAATAATAACAATATGCTAAAAATAACAGTCTATACCTTAGGAGAATTTGATAATAAAGGTCTAATAGCATGGTGGTATTAAACTAAGAAAATTTGTTTTATCTAAATTATAAGTCCGTCAGAGGAGAACCAAATTTTGTTAAAAATCTAAAGTATATTGTACAGATATACCACACCGTAGGAATCTAATAGGAGTATTTTATTCTTTTGTATCTTTACTTGAATAATATTTTTTTCTGGTAATGTTATTTGTTTGCTTTGCAAAGAGGTAATATCTAAAATAGTTAAAATATCATTCTCAACAAAAATGATATTTTGTTCATAAGTAGTCCATAAAAGAATTCCCTTGTAAGGAATGGATTTAATGTAGTTGCCAAAATGATTGAAAACATACCAACCAAATGTACTATCGCTACCCAATAAAAGATTATTTTCTGTTTCTTGTATATATTGTAAATTGATTTTACTTTCAGAAATATTGTTTAATAATGGACTTTGATTAGATAGTTGTCCATTTGCATCAAATCGAAAAAGTTGATTGATATTTTCATCATAAACCCAAAAACCATTATCGTAAGAAGCACAAACACATGCAGGAAAAAAGATATTGAAATTATCGAATTGTTGAAAATCTTGTTGTGGTGCTAATTTGTTATTTAAAAAAGTGATTCTTTGAAAATCTTTTGCAAAAACAATGATTTTTAACGGATTGTATGTGTCTATGCTATAAATATTTCCAGTAGATAGAGAAGAATAATTGTGAACAAGTATTCCATTTTCATCGTATTTATACAAAATATTACCATCACAGCAATAAATATTGCCTAATTTATCCATATTTGCGATAACGCTATGTTTGTCTATTTTGAATTTAAAACAAAATTGCAAACTATCAAAACGATTTTGAGCTTTATTTTGAAAAACAAAAATCGAAATAAAAATAAACAATAAAAAAAAGTGTTTTTTTACCATAAATTTAGATTATCATTTTTTAACAAATATTCTATCAGAGATATAGAATCTTAAACCGAGATTGAAATTAGGACGAATTTTATCGTAAGGAGGAGCTAAATGAACTTTTTCAAGGCAAACACTGAAAAGAGGTTCTAAAGACAATACGCGGGTAAATGCTATTTTTAAGCCGATAGTAAAATTGAAACCATAGCCGATACCGCCTAAATGAGGGTCTATTTCTTGTATGCTTGTATTGGGAATATATGCAACACCACCATAATAATCAATTAAATTAAAAGGAATATTTTCAATGATAATATCTGAAGAAACAACTTTGGTAGAATTAAGATGAGCACCTATTTCAAAAAATGGAAAAAAACGGCTTTCATTACGAAACATATAAGTAAAATCTAAACCAAAAAAATTGCGTCTTTCTTTTCCTAAAAGTGTTGATGTAATCATTTGTTTTCCACCAGTATTATAGGCAGAACTTGGAACTGAAAGGCTGGCTTCTCCTGTTGCAGATAATCGTGCTTGACTGAAGTTAAGTGTTAAGGCAATATTTTCAGAAAAATTGTATTTTAATCCGATAGAAAAATTAAAACCTGCTTTGTAACGCATATCCGATAATCCCGCAAGGTCAAAGTCTAAAGCATTGATACCATGATAATTATTTTCTAATATTGTGGCAATTTCTTCGCGATAATATTTATTTTGAAGTACTCGAGCCAAATTGGGGTCTGCCCCTTCTGTATTTTGACCTGCATAATAATATGCGTTTGTTTTGTTTCCCCAATAAATACTTGTAGCAACTTGTAATTCAAATCCTTTATAGTTTATTTCTTGTCCATAAACAACAATATTTATCAATAAAAATAAACACGGAAGAAAATACCTTTTTTTTATCATTTTTTCAATTCTTCTATTGTTTGAAGTGGATTGTCGGAAGAAAAAACACTATTTCCACAAACTAAAGCATTGCTACCAGCAGAAATAACTTCTTTGTAATTGTTCAAACCTATGCCTCCGTCCACTTCGATAAGTGTTGAAAGATGTTTATTATCAATTATTTGACGAAGTTTGCGTATTTTTTCATAAGTATGAGGAATAAATTTTTGTCCTCCAAAGCCGGGATTTACACTCATCAACAAAATCAAATCGGCTTCTTCTACAATATCTTCCAATAAAGATATAGGAGTATGTGGATTGAGAGCAATGCCTGCTTTAACATCAAAACTTTTAATGTATTGAAGTGTTCTGTGTAAATGTGTGCACGCTTCTATGTGAACAGTTAAATAATCTGCTCGACCTTCTTTACAAAATCTTTCAATGTAATTGTCAGGATTGCTAATCATTAAATGAATATCTAAAGGTTTTTGTGCATGTTTTACAATAGTTTTCAATATAGGAAAGCCCATAGATAAATTTGGAACAAAATGTCCGTCCATAATATCTATATGAAACCAATCGGCTTTGCTTTGGTTTATCATTTGAATATCTTGTTGCAAATTACCAAAGTCTGCTGATAATAAAGAAGGTGCAATTATTTGATTCATTGAATTTTATGATTTATTTTGTATCAATTTATTAAAAAACAAAGATAACATTTTTTTTGCAACATTGTTGCTTTTATATTTTTTTTATCTTCGGAGGTTGAGCTTGTCGAAACCTCCGAAATAATAAGTACTATCTCTGCAACATCATTGCTTTTGTTTTCTTTCGGTGTCTGAGCCTGTCGATGACACTCGAAAATACTTGTTCCAGCGGATTTGCAATCCGCCTGAAATGAAGTCGTAGGATTTAT
>JAZSKB010000013.1:0-26626 GCA_045534635.1 Bacteroidales bacterium | reverse complement strand
ACATAATAGGAAATAAGTTTTCCTCATAAAAAAATCTCTCATAATTTAATTTTTTAATTTAACAAATTTTAAATTCAACGTTATAACTTTCACACCTACTCTCTTAACTTTTTTGGAATTTTCGGCTTCCTCCCAAATTTTTCGCAAAGGTAACATATTTTTTTTTACAAAAAAAAGAAAATGAAATTTTTTTTTCTTTTTTTATAAATTTATATTTCAATTTAAAAAGTGATAAAAAAATGCTATCTTTGCAAAATCATAATTATTAACTTTTTGCCTTTATGAAAAAACAAAATATTTTAATACTATGTATTCTGGCTTTTGTTGCTATGTTTATAATGTCTTGTAAAAAATCTCCACAACTTGGAAATTATATTGGAACATTTTCAGGAACATATAATTACAACAATACAAAAGCAGAAATTTCAACCACTTATAAATTTAAAATTACCCAAAACACAAAAAACAAAATCGTTATCCAAGAGATGAATAATAATACAAGTTCAACTCTTCAAAAAATTGATAACGATTCTATTGTTGGAGCCATTGGATTTAGCAATGTTTACGACCCCAACAATAGTAAAGGACAAACACTTAACATCATAAAAATACGGGGTCAATACCAAGAAATAGATGAAAAAACAATCATCAGAGGAATTTTTACGGGAGATGTTTTCATAGATGAAAAGAAAATCCCTGCTTCTGGAGAATTTGTCCTCAATCAAGCAAATTGAAATCAACAAAAAAGTGTTACAAAATTGATAAAATAACTATTTTTTATTTGAAGAAAATTGTCTATTTTTGCATATATAAAAAAAAGAAATGAGTAATTATAGTGAAGACAATATTATCACGTTAGAGTGGCAAGAACACATTCGAAGACGCCCTGGAATGTACGTAGGACGTTTGGGAGATGGTTCTTCTCACGATGATGGTATTTATATTCTCTTAAAAGAAGTTATTGATAATTCCATTGATGAATTTAACCAAGGTTGTGGAAAAATAATAGAAATAACTATCAAAGAAAACCAAATAGTTGTTCGCGATTATGGTCGAGGTATTCCTTTAGGAAAAACTGTTGATAGTGTATCAAAAATGAATACCGGTGGCAAATACGATACAGAATCGTTTCAACAATCGGTGGGAATGAATGGCGTAGGAACCAAAGCCGTTAATGCACTATCGAGTTATTTTCGTGTACAATCGATTCGAGAGGGCAAAACAAAAATTGCTGAATTTTCAAAAGGAATTCTTACACAAGAATTTCCAATCGCAGATACCTCAGAACCTAACGGCACCATTATCACTTTTACACCTGACAACGATGAAAAAATATTCGGAGAATATTCCTTTTATTCTGAATTTGTTGAAAAAATGCTTTGGAATTACGCATATCTCAATAGAGGATTAACACTTATCTGCAATGGTCAACGTTATTTATCTAAAAATGGTTTATTGGATTTGCTCCAACAAAATATCAATACCAAAATAGCATTCCCAATTATCCATTTAATGGAAGGACAATTTGAACTTGCTCTTACTCAAACAGAAAGAGGTAGTAGCGAAGAATATTACACATTTGTAAATGGTCAATATACTATACACGGAGGAACACATCAAAACGCATTGCGAGAAGCTTTGGTAAAATGTGCTCGCGAATACTTCAAAAAAGATTACGATGCATCTGATATTCGTCAATCTATACATGCTGCATTAAGTTTACGAATACAAGAACCTCAATTTGAAGGACAAACCAAAACAAAATTAGGTTCCGCCGATATGAAAGAAGGTGGTCCTACAGTACGTTGGTATGTCAATGATATGGTTTGCCGTCTTTTAGATAATTATCTGCACATGAATCCAGAAGTTGCTAATATCTGGCAACAAAAAATATTAGAAGCAGAAAAAGAAAGAAAAGAAATTGCCAGTCTAAAAAAGAAATCGAAAGAAGGTGCCAAAAAAGTCAGTCTTGTTAATAAAAAACTTAGAGATTGTCATGTACACCTTACCGATAACATAAAAGATAAAGAAAACGATTTGCGTTTAGACACTACAATTTTTCTTACCGAAGGAGATTCTGCTTCTGGTTCTATTACCAAATCAAGAAATGCAGATTATCAGGCAGTTTTTTCTTTAAGAGGAAAACCCCTCAATTCTTATGGACAAACTAAACGTATCGTTTACGAAAACGATGAGTTTAATTTGTTACAAGCCGCCCTTGATATAGAAGAAGGTTTGGACAATTTGCGTTACAATAAAATTGTTATTGCAACCGATGCCGATGTTGACGGAATGCACATTCGATTATTGTTGTTAACCTTTTTTATGCAATTTTTCCCAGAACTAATTCGCAATGGACATGTATATATTTTGCAAACACCATTGTTTAGAGTTCGTAACAAAAAAGAAACACGATATTGTTATTCGGAAGAAGAACGCAATCAAGTGATGAATTCAATGTCTGGAAAATTAGAAGTAACCCGTTTTAAAGGGTTAGGAGAAATTTCTCCACCTGAATTTAAGAGTTTTATTGGTAAAAACATCCGCTTAGACCCTGTTGTGCTAAGCAAAAATACTCCCATTGAAGATATTTTATCTTATTATATGGGCAAAAATACAGCAGATAGACAAAATTTTATTATTGACAACCTTCGTTTTGAAGAAGATTTAACTGCATAAAATATTGAACGACAAATATAAAGAACGGAATCCAAATATCGACCCTCGAAGCGATAGATTATCCTTATCTGAAAAAGATGTGGAAAAAGTAATTCGTCCGGCTGGTTTTATCGAATTTGCTGGTCAAGAACAAGTTGTTGAAAATTTAAAAATATTTGTTCATGCTGCCAAATTACGCGGAGAAAGTTTAGACCATGTATTATTGCATGGTCCTCCGGGATTAGGAAAAACAACACTTTCTTATATCATCGCCAACGAAATGGGTGTAAATGTTAGAGTAACTTCTGGTCCTGTTATAGACAAACCAGGAGATTTGGCAGGATTACTCACCAATTTAGAACCCAATGATGTATTGTTCATTGATGAAATTCATAGACTTTCTCCCGTTGTTGAAGAATATCTTTATTCAGCAATGGAAGATTTCAAAATAGATATTCTTATTGAATCTGGCCCTAATGCTCGTAATGTCCAAATCGGATTAAATCCATTTACTTTAGTAGGAGCTACTACCCGTTCGGGATTGTTGACAGCTCCTTTGCGGTCAAGATTTGGCATCAATATGCGTTTAAATTATTATGATACAACCACATTAGGAAAAATTATTACCCGTTCGGCTGGAATCTTACATATTAATATCAATGCTGATGCTGCTCACGAAATTGCTCGTCGTAGTCGAGGAACCCCTCGTATTGCCAATCTTCTTTTGCGAAGAGTACGCGATTTTGCACAAATAAAAGGGAATGGAAATATTACTCTTGAAATTGCACGTTACGGTTTGCAAGCCCTAAATGTTGACGAACACGGACTTGATGAAATGGATAACAGAATTTTAACATGTATTATCTCTAAATTCAAAGGAGGTCCTGTTGGTTTAAATACCATTGCTACAGCCGTTGGAGAAGACGCTGGTACAATAGAAGAAGTGTACGAACCATTTTTAATACAAGAAGGTTTTTTAGTACGTACCCCTCGTGGAAGAGAGGTTACTCCTATTGCCTACAAACATCTTAATTTTACAAATGCTAAAGAAAATTTTCCATCATTATTTGATTAATTAAAATTATGTCTATCAAAAAACATATTCCAAATACCATTACTTGCCTCAATTTATTTTGTGGAGGAATTGCTATAGTATTAGCAAGTTGTCAAAAATTGGAATATGCTGCAATAATGATTATTACTGCTGCTATATTCGATTTTTTTGATGGTTTTGCCGCTCGTTTGTTAAAAACAAATTCCACTATCGGAAAAGAATTAGATTCTTTATCCGATGTTGTTTCATTTGGTGTTGCTCCCTCTATTATTACCTACCAATGGCTATTGCCTATGGATAAATTTAACATTCAAATTGCAGAAATTGCTATTGTTCCTATTATTTTCTGCTTACTTTTCGCATGTTGTGCCGCTTTACGATTGGCAAAATTTAATTTAGATAACCGACAAAGCGATGTTTTTTTCGGGTTACCAACACCAGCAGCAGCATTTACCTTGATAGCATTGCCTTTTTTTGAAAAAAATACTTATATGTTTTATATAGGATTGTGCATACTAATTGTTTTATGTTTTGCAATGCTGTCGAATATAAAATTGCTTTCATTAAAATTTCATAATTTTAAAATAAAAGAGAATTTTCTTCGTTATTTTTTAGTATTAATAGGGTTAATTTTGATAATAATTTTTCAATTTAAAGCAATTCCAATAATAATTCTTATATATATCGTTTTCTCTCTTATTGATAATTTATTAACAAAAAAGGAAATATGAAAAACAAAAGAACATTATTATTTTACATAACAATATTATTGTTTGCAAATACATTGTCTTCTTGTAAAGTGTTTATGCCTACACGAATGTTAAGGGCAAGCAAAGACCAAATACAATCATTTCCACAAGAAGAACGTTATACCGAATATACTATTGCTCCCAACGACGAATTACAAATAAAGATAGATATTCAAGAAGGCGAATCTATTTTTGAAAACACAACTAACAACAACAATAATAATAACGAATTTTGGCGTTCTTTTACTGTAGAATTCGATGGAATTGTAAAATTGCCTCGACTTGGACGTATTAACGTTGAAGGGCTGACTACCCGTCAATTAGAAGACACTTTGGAAAAAGCCTATTCGCAATATATGAATTCACCTATGGTACGCGTAAAAATAGCCAACCATCGAGTAACCATTTTTCCCGGTGGAGAAGGAGGAACAGCAAAAGTAATCACATTAGAAAATAATAACACCACTCTAATTGAAGCACTTGCACTTTCTGGAGGAATTACTGATGGTAAGGCTCATAATATAAAAATTATTCGTGGAGATTTGAAAAATCCATCTGTCTATCAGATAGATTTATCTACTATTGATGGTATGAAACAAGCAAATTTAACATTAAAAGCCAATGATATTATCTATGTAGAACCAAGAATAAAACCAACCTATCGATTCTTTAAAGAACTTAGCCCTTACATATCATTAGTTACTAATGCTTTATTAATTATCAACACGATAAAAGCACTTCAATAATTTTTTTAGATAAGTATGAAAAAGGAAATATCATCTATCAATACCGAAATTGATTTCAAAATAATAAAACGAATATTAAAAAAATATTGGATTGTTCTTCCTATTTTTTTGTTAATTTCTTATATCATTGCATGGTTATATCTTCGTTATACTATACCTACTTACAATGTATATACTACAATTCAAAAAAATGAAGAAAATAATATTTCCGCTATTTCTTCAATAGAAAATAGTTCTTCTTTTCACAATACCTCACCAACAAAAATTATTAACTTATTACAATCAAATACTTTTTTAGAATATTCTCTCAACAAAATTCCTCTTGATATAGAATACTATATATGTGGCAAAATTATTAATTCAGAACTTTATCCAAATACAAATTTTGAAATTTTATTAGATACTTCTCACAATCAACCATATAACATTCCTATTTATATTGATTTTCATAATAAAAACAGAGTAACGATTTATTCTACTGACGAAAATTGTAAATTTTCTTATGATTATCTTATTTCAAACAATAGTAATCGTTTTGTAAATAAAGATTTTTCTATTTATCTCAACATCAAATCCGATTTTGAAACACTAACAGAAACAAATTATTACTTTATACTTCGCCCTCCATATCAACGCAATAAAAAATACATAGACAATATCGTTGTTTATCCCTCAATTAACATTAGAGAAGGGATTGATATTTCATTAACACTCAATAATGCCCAAAAAGCGTGTGACATTATCAATACCATTACCAACGATTTTTTTAATTATTATCAACAACAACAAGACGAATCTTATAACAATGTTTTGAATTATGTTGACGAACAATTAACCTTTTGGGAAAATGAGGTATATAATCGTGAAGAAAATTTGGATAAATACAAAAAAAACAACAATTTTCTTGACCCTACCGATAATAAAATCAGCAATATACAAGAAAAAATTGAAGACTACAATATTGAATTGACACAATTAAATCGTTCTGAACAAAAACTAAAAAATATTGCTCAAATTTTCAAAACAGAAGAAAATCCATATAAATTGATTGCCAGCATTATAGGAGAAAATCTTCAAGGAAATGTAGGTACTTGTATTGACAAAATTCAACAACTTTTGTTAGAAAAAGAAAATCTTCAATATAACTATACAACTAATAGTGGGAAAATCCAAAATATCAATCATCAAATAAATGTACAAATCAACGCATTAAAAGAAATTATCCAAACAAATATCAATGCTATCAAAGATGAAAAAACAATTATTCAAAGTAAAATTGGAAGAATCTCTGGTGTTCTTATTAGTCAAGAAGATTTTTCTAAACAAATGGAATACAATAAATTAAAACGTTTAACCAGCGTAAGCAATACTTATTACAACAAATTACTCGAAACAAGGGTTTCTTATATGATTTTAAAAGCAAGTTCTACCACTCCTTTTATAATTCTTCAAAAAGCGACACCCGAAAATTCAATAATATCACCAAATAATAAAAATATATACGTTATCTTTATCGCTTTTGGACTTCTTTTAGCCCTATTAATTTTATTGTACAAATACATAACATATAATTTTATAGATGATAAAGAAAGCATCGAAAAATATATAGACATTCCATTTTTAGGTAATATTCCTAAATACGATAAAGAAAAAATGCCTTTGTCTCAATTGGTCATACAACAAGAACCACAATCATCTATAACAGAATCGTTTAGGCATATTCGAGGAAATTTAAATTTCATTAATAACAATGAAGGTTCAAAAATTATTACTTGTACCTCTACAGTAAGTGGAGAAGGAAAAACATTTGTGATAACCAATCTTGCTGGTATTTTTGCATATTCTAACAAAAAAGTTATCGTATTGGATATGGATATGCGAAAACCTAAAATACACTTTGCTTTACATGAAAAATCTATCAATAACGAAAAACAAAAGGTACTCAATCGTATTGGTATAAGCAATCTTCTTATAGGAGAAAAACAAAAAGATGGTTCTGAATTACATTGGAAAGATTGTATTCATTACAACAATTACTTTGACAATCTACATTTTATTACCGCTGGCAAAATTCCACCAAATCCTTCAGAATTGATTCTTTCTGAAAGATTTAAACAAATAATAGCCGAACTTAAACGCGAATATGATTACATTTTTTTAGATTGTCCTCCTATTGGTATAGTTGCAGATGCTCTTCCGTGTTTACATATTGCCGATTATCCTATATATGTTTTTAAAGAACATTTTTCCATTATTCCATTTATATCTTCATTGGACAATCTTTATACAGAACAACAGATAAAAAATATCAGTTACGTTCTCAATACTTCTGAGAAAAAATCGTCTAATAGTTATAATTATCATTATAATAAATATAATGATTACTACAAAAACTCGTTCAATAAAAAAGAGAATACTTGGAAAAGAAAATTTTCAACAACCCTAAAAAAGAAAAACTAATATGAAATTTATTACAACGAATATTGAAGGATTATTGATTATTGAACCCAAAGTTTTTAAAGATAATCGAGGTTGTTTTTTCGAGAGTTTTCAAGAGAAATTGTTTTCACAATTTGGCATTAATGCCAAATTTGTACAAGACAATCAATCTGTTTCTTCCAAAAATGTAATTCGAGGATTACACTTACAAGCACCTCCTTTTGCACAAGGCAAATTGGTTCGTGTCGTTCATGGAGCCGCTCTTGATATTGCTGTTGACATACGGAAACAATCTCCAACTTACGGGAAACATATTTCGGTTAGATTAGATACAGTAAAAAATACCATGTTTTGGATTCCAGAAGGTTTTGCCCACGGATTTGTAGCCCTCGAAGATGATACAGTTTTTGTTTATAAAACTACCAATTACTACAATAAAGACGCTGAAATGGCAATACAATGGAACGATAAAACACTCAATATCAATTGGCAAACAAATTCTCCTATTATCTCCGAAAAAGATAATAAAAATTGTTCTTTTGCCGATTTCATTAGTCCTTTTTAACAATATATTTCCAAATTGAACGAATTAGGCAAAAGTAAAATAGCACCGATTTCCCAGTCTGATGTGATATGGAACATTGCGGCCTCTTTTTTCAAAGTGGCAGGAGGTTTCCTTTTATTACCTTTTATTTTACGTTATTTCCCAGAAGAAATGGTTGGAATATGGACTATTTTTCTTACTATCAATACATTAGTAGCATTGCTTGATTTTGGATTTTATCCAACTTTTTCTCGCAATGTTTCTTATGTGCTTAGCGGTGCAAAATCGTTATACAAAATTGGCTACGATGAAGTGGATAAATCTAATATTGAAATAGATTATGGTTTACTTAAAGGACTTATTTCTGCTATGAAATGGTTCTATTGTCGTATATCATTATTTGTATTAATACTTTTATTGACAATTGGTACTTTTTATATTCATTATATTTTAGGTAACTACCACGGAAATAAGACAGATATTTATATTGCTTGGATTGTTGCTTGTTTATTCAATACGTGCAATTTCTATACAACATTTTACGACCCACTATTGCTTGGAAGTGGACTTATAAAACGTTCTAAACAAATCACCATTATTGGACGCAGTGCATATATAATAGTTGCTATTATATTAATTATTAATCATTTTGGAATCATCTCTATTATTGCTGCACAATTCATTTCAATGATAATAATTAGAATTTTATCACATTTTTCATTTTTTACCATAGAAATAAAATCAAAATTGACACAAGTTACTGCTTTCAGCAAGAGAAATATTATTAAAGCCATTGCTCCCAATGCCGTAAAAGTCGGATTAGTTTATTGTAGTGGTATTGCTGTTAGTCAATTTACCGTTTTTATTGCCCCTATTTTTCTTGATTTAACCACTGTCGCTTCTTATGGGATTTCCATTCAATTAGTAACAATATTGGTTACTATTTCAAAACTTTATATTGACACTTATACACCTAAAATAGTGGAATACAGAACACAAAACAGAATTGAAGAAATGCGAAATATTTTCATTAAAGGAGAATTGTATTTTTGTTTTATTGCTGTTGTCGGAGGAATATCTATTGTATTATTAGGCGATTGGGCTTTAAATCTTGTAAAAAGTCAAACTCAATTATTGGCAACACTACCATTAATAGGAATTACGATATTTTCACTATTAGATGGACATCAAATTATTGCAACAAATATTTTATTAGCCAGTAACAAAGTTCCTTTTCTAAAATCTTCTTTAATTACAGGAGTTGTTTCTATTTTGATGATTATCATATTTTTATATATATTCAAATTAGGTATATGGGCATTGATTTTAGGACCAGGAATTGTTCAAATTTTATATCAAGATTGGAAATGGCCTCTAAATGTTTACCAACAAATGTTTTCAAACAATAATAATTCATAAGATTTAACGTTTTTTAGAAACTAATAATTAATTTATCAATTTTTAATTATGGAATTAATAAAACTAAAAAAAGAGAATCTTTTGGCAGAAAAAATTTTTGTATGGTTATTTTTTCCTTTACTTTTTTTTGTGCCTGATTTTCATATTGATAAAATACCTTTTACTATTGATATTAATAATATATTATTGATATTTACTATCTTTTTTATTATTAAAAACAAATGGTTTCAAGAAAAAAACTTACGTTACTTTTTAATTTGTGGAGGACTTTGTTTATATATCTTCTTTACAATTGCAATCAATCAACAATTAGGCACTATCAACAATTATTTTGAAATTTATCATCTCTTCAAATTTTTCTGTTTTTACATTTTTTTTAAGGAAGTCTTAAAAAAACAATCTTTAGAATTAATTTTTGATATTTGTTTCATTGGATTAGTCATATTTCATCTATTTCACTATTTCAACTTATTTGATTTCAATAAAATAATTATGCCTCTTTATTGTGGAGAAGATTCTCCTCATCTTTTATTTTTTGGATACAATAGTCTTGGCGAACCTAGTACCAAAAGAGCCCTTGGAATATTGGGTAATCCAAATACCAATGCTATTTTGTACATATTTTTCATTATATTATATGCTCCAACTCAACAATGGAAACGCAAAAACATTATTTTCTTTTTTGTATCTTTAAGTTTATTTCTCTCTTGCCAATCTCGAACAGGACTGATTGCTTTGATAATAATTCTTTTAATTAATCTTTATTTCATAAAAATTTCACTGAAAAAGAAATTTTTGTTACTATCAATTATTTCGTGTATAATTGTCTTAATTCTTTATTTTCCTACTATTTTACAATTACTTCATATTCAAATACCAACTCAAACCCATTCTATGGATTATGCCGCCAGTTTGTTAGATACAAGTGCATTGCAAAGCAATTCTTGGACAAATCGATTACAAATATGGAAAGATTTGCTAAATATGATTGCCGAAAAACCTATTTTTGGACATTCTCCAAACAAAACATTTTTTTATGAAAACCATATTCACACTGAAAATGAATACATTCTAATTTCGTGGAGATATGGGATTATCGGACTTATATTATACTTATCATTATACTTGAAAATAATTCTCAATACTTTCAAACAAGTAAATTCTTCTATTTATGCAAAAAATTTACTATTAATAACAATTGTTTTTGCAATTACTGCTTGTACTAATTGTCCTTTTTCTCAAGATAAATTAGCCATTTTATTCATCGTATTTGCCGCTCATAAAAATATCTTCCCATGTTTTAACAACAAAAAAGTATTGATAGAATAATCCTATAAAAGAAAAGGATAATTTATATTTTACAAAAACACATAAAAAAATGTTATCTTTGCAAAATATCTAAATATATATCATACAATGTTGACAATAAAGAAATATTGGCATGCATTCCGACGCTTAATTAGTCGTAATTCTATGACACCCAAAATGATAGTTGGATATAAACGTTTTGATAAGAAATTTCTACCAACAACACGCATTAGCAATACAACTTTTATTGACCACCAAGAACATTTCAATATTGAAGATAATGTATATATTGGTCACTACAACTTTTTAGAAGCAAGTCAAGGACTTACCATAAAAGAAGGTGTTCAAATTACTAACTTTTGTAACATCTCTACACATTCAAGTCATATTGCTATTCGATTGTATGGAAAACATTATTGCGACTATATTAATCATATCGGATATATCAAAGGACCTATACATATTGGGGCATATTCATTTATAGGACCACATTCTACTATAATGCCCAACACTACTATTGGAAAAGGTTCTATAGTAAAAGCATATAGTTATGTTCGTGGAGAATTTCCTGATTTTTCTATTATTGGTGGAAATCCTGCTATTGTTATTGGCTCCACTAAAGATATTGATAATAAATATCTTGAAAATAATCAAGAATTAGCAACATTCTATACAGAATGGGCAAAAAAATAAAAAAATATGTCGTTGAATATAAAGCAATACATTAAATCTGAATTTTTAAAAAATGTCTTTACCGTTTTTTCTGGTAATGTTATTGCTCAAGCAATACCCTTTCTTATAGAATCTATTATCGCACGCATTTACTCTCCTGAAGATCTTGCTGTGTTAGCAGGATATTTAGCGATTGCTAATTTATTTACTATTGTTGCAACTGGAAGATACGAATTGGCGATAATGCTTCCCAAAAAAGACAGAAAAGCGGTAAATATTATTGGTTTATCAATTATTATTTCTCTTTTCATTAGCGTTATTTCTTTTATTATTGTTTGGCTTTTCAATACAGAAATATGCACCATTCTAAAAAATGATAATGTTTCTTCTTATCTTTATTTAGTACCTATTTCTGTATTATCTGTAGGCTGGTATCAAACATTTAACTATTGGAATTCAAGAAAAAAACGTTTTAGAAATGTTACCTACGCCAAAACAACACAAAGCATAACTTATTCTGGAACAGCCATTGGATTAGGACATCTTGGATTGATTCCCTCTGGTTTAATTTTTTCTCAAATCATAGGACAATTTTCGGCTCTTTTACCTTTAGTTATTAGTTTCTTCAAACATGATAAATCTATGTCAAAATCAATTACTAAAACAGAAATAAAAGAAGTTGCTATTGAATATCAAGATTTTCCAAAAATAAATTCATTACACGCTTTTTGTGATATTTTAAAACAAAGTGGTGAAGTTTTTTTATTATCTTTTTTCTATGTAAAAGAAAAAGTTGGACTTCATTCACGTACTTTACGATTGTTATTTGCCCCTTCTTCTATAATTGGTTCGGCAATAGGACAAGTTTTTTATCAAAAAGCGTCTGTTTGTTATCAAAACAATGAAGATTTACAAAGTCTTTTAAAGAAAGTACTTGTTAGATTAACATTAATTTCTATTCCCGTTTTTTCTATTGTTGCCATTTGGGGAGGAGATATTTTTGCATGGTATTTAGGAGAAAAATGGCGACAAGCAGGCGAATATGGACAGTTGTTATCTCCTTGGCTTTGTCTTAATTTTATCATTTCTCCTATTTCTCAAATTCCATTAATTGTAAATAAACAAAAACAAGCCTATTTGCTTAGTTTACTTGGACATAGTCTATATCTTTTGGCTATTATTATCGGTGGACTTTTCCAAAATATAAAACTTGGTTTTATATTACTAAGTTGCTTTCAATCAATTTATTATTTTGGATTAGTATTTTGGTATTTTAAAATTGCAAAGAAAAAAGTATGAATAGTAAAAAACTTTTAATCGTTGGCTCTAATTCTATTCACGTAATTAATTTTTATCAACTGATAAAACATTATTTTACTGATATTGTACTTGTTACATCTTCTCCAATAGATTTTGACGATGATAAAATTAAAAACAAATATGTTGTTAACTGCTCTTTGAAAAATCCTTTTAATTATTTTACAGCAGTAAAACAACTTCAACAAATTATTTATCACGAACAACCAAATATTATTCACATACAACAAATTGTTGCTTATAATTTTTTAACATTAAGAGCAAATCGCAAAACGAAGATTCCTATTGTTTCTACCGCTTGGGGAAGCGATATATTACTTACACCACACAAAGGATTTGTATTTAAAAAGATGATACAATATTGTTTAAAAAAAGCAAATCATTTTACCGCTGATGCACAATATATCGCTGATGAAATGCAAAAACTTATATCTAAGAAAATAAATATTTCTATTGTTAATTTTGGTATTGACATAGAAAAATATTTTATAGAAAAAGAAAATATTATATACTCTAATCGACTACATAATAAATTATATCGAATTGATTCTATTATAGATATATTTTCTCGTTTTGTAAAAAAAACTTCTTTTTCCGATTGGAAATTGGTGATTGCTGCCACAGGGACAGAAACAGAAAAATTGAAACAGAAAGTTCATGATATGCAATTGGATAATGCTATTCAATTTGTCGGTTGGTTATCCAAAGAAGATAATCAAAAATGGTATGCTAAAGCAAAAATATGGATTGCCTTACCCGAAAGCGACGCAACAGCAATCAGTTTATTAGAAGCTATGAACAATGGTTGTATTCCTATAATTAGTGATTTACCCGCAACTCGGGAATGGATTACCAACGAAGAAAATGGTATTTTGGTCACAAATCCAACATCTTTTTCTTTAGAAAATGTTTTTAAAATTGATATAGAAAAAGCAATTGCAACAAACGAAGCAATTATTAAAAATCGAGCAACAAAAAATATTAATAGCGAAAAATTTATAAATATCTACAAAAGTTTCAATATATGAAATCAATTTGTCATATAACAACCGCCCATCCACGTTACGATGTCAGGATTTTTCACAAGGAATGCAAATCTTTGGCACAATATTACAATGTATACTTGATTGTTGCCGATAACAATAAAGACGATATTTTGGATGGCATAACCATACATAGTATTGGAAAACCAAACAATCGTCGAGAAAGAATGTTGCAATTTACTAAACTTGCATTCAAAAAAGCTGTTGAAATAGACGCTGATATTTATCATTTTCATGACCCAGAATTACTTCCCGTAGGTAAAAAATTAGCAAAAAAAGGAAAAAAAGTTATTTACGATAGTCACGAAGATATGCCCGCCCTTCTTTCTGAAAAAGAATGGATTCCTCATTTTTTAAGACCTTTGGTCGCAAAAATTTTCACATGTTACGAACGATATTGCATAAAAAAGTTTGTCGCTATCATTACTGTTACTCCATTGATGACCAAACGTTTCCAAAAATCGTTTTCCAATATCTGCCAAATAACAAATTACCCTATTAATTCTTCCGATTTTATTGATAATAGAAAATGGGATTATTCTGTTTGTTTTGCTGGAGGAATTTCAAAACAATGGATGCACGAAAATATATTAAAAGCAATTGCAAAAATAGAAAATATCACATACAGACTTGCTGGTATTTCAGATAGTGAAAACTATTTTAATAAATTAAAAGAGATGAAAGCATGGGAAAAAGTAGAATATCACGGAAAAATTCATCACCAAAATGTACACGATTTTATACAATATTCTACAATAGCCATTGCCCTCAACGATTATGTTGCTAATGTTGGTTTTAAAGAAGGTTCTCTTGGTAATACAAAACTTTTCGAGTATATGCAAGCAGGGATTCCCGTTATCTGTACAGATTTTCGTCAATGGAAACAAATTGTAAAAAATGAAAATTGTGGCATTTGTGTCAATCCTCACAATATTGATGAAATTAAAAATGCCATAGAATACCTTCTCAATAATCCAGAACAAGCCCGACAAATGGGAGAAAATGGTCGCAAGGCGGTAATGGAAAAATACAATTGGAAAACACAAGAAAAAAAACTAATAGATTTATATAAATCAATCATTAATAATTAGTTATGAAGAGTATTTCTATTATTATTCCTTGTAGAAACGAAGAAAAATATATCGGTGCTTGTTTAGATTCGCTTATTGCTACAGACTATCCAAAAGAGCATCTGCTTATTTTGGTTTGCGATGGCTGTAGTAACGATTCTACTCCTGAAATAGTTGCTGAATATGAACGTAAATACGAATATATCAAGTTGTTAAAAAATAAAATGCAAACAACTCCTTATGGTCTCAATATGGGAATACAATACAAAAATAGTGATGTTTGCATTATTTTAGGTGCTCATAGCACTGTCGCTCAGGATTTTATTTCAGAAAATTGCAAAGCATTATTTTCAGATACTCGTATTGGTTGTGCAGGGGGAATTTTAGAAAATAGTTACGAAAATCATCGTTCTAAAATTATTGGTTTTGCTATGTCTAATCCATTTGGTGTTGGAAATGCTTATTTCCGAACAGGTGAAAAAGAAGGGTTTGTTGATACTGTTGCCTTTGGTAGTTACAAACAAGAAGTATTTCAAAAAATTGGTTATTTCGATGAATTACTTACTCGAAATCAAGATGATGAATTTAATTTCCGCTTAAAAAAAGCAGGGTTTGAAATATTTTTAACTCCAAAAATAAAATCTTTTTATGTCGTTCGTTCCAATTTTAAACACCTTTTTCGACAATATTTTCAGTATGGTTATTGGAAAGTTTTTGTAAACAAAAAACATAAAATGATAACATCGTTGAGACAGATGGTTCCATTTTTATTTACTTTATTTTTAATTTTTGGTTTTTTGGGTTCTTTATTTATCCAAAATTTTGTTTATTTATATCTTTCTATTTTATTTATTTACATTGTTTTAGGTTTTATTTTTGCAAAGAAACAATCTCATTCCTTTTCTGATTGTTTACAAATTATATACACTTTTTGGATTCTTCATATCAGTTATGGATTAGGTTATATTGAAGGTATTTTCGATTTTTATATTTGTCGAAAAAAACCAAAAAGCCGAGCCGAAAAATTATCAAGATAATTTTTGATGAAATCCATGCATTTGCAATGCGGGAAAAATATACTGAAATACAAATTCAGAAACTCAATGCAAGACTCTTCGTTTTGCTGGATTTCCAAATCCAGCAGTATTGAACACACATAGTGTGTTTCTATAATTGAGACAACAAAAATATAAAAGCAAAATCGTTGCCAAATTCACCTGAATAGGTATTTTTTATTTATTATTTTTGTATTGGAATAGAACGATATACAATTCTTGCAGTATCAGCGGAATAAAGTTTCCCCGAAGAAGCAAACTCACACTTGAAACGTTGTCCCTTTTCCGTAACGAAATAAACATTGTCGTATTCCTCATCACATTTTGGGATAGTTACCATAATGATAGTATGACTGATTTCATCTCCCTCATTATCAAATATTATCTCTCCTGTTTGATACCATCCCGTTACCTGAAAACGATGTTTTTCATCGCAATATGTCATATAATTTACCCAAAGGAAGAATGAGAAACAATCCATTGATGTAGAAAATGTCAGTAACAATGAATCATTTGTTGTCACTACATCTGGTTTTTCAAAATCACTATCTCTATCGTTTCCACAAACCATATCCTTGAAATTGTCAATATATTCAATACATTGAACTTCTGTCATATCGCGAATTTCAATAATTCTAATACCTCCAACATTTTTTTCTTTAAAATGTGTAGTAGAATCGTTATCCTTTGATTTGCGTGATAATATCTTCCAAAAAAAAATCAACTATAAAATACACAATAATACTTCCGAGTAAAAAACGACCAATCATAATTTTATTTATTTTTGAATATTACAAAATTATCATATTTTTTACAAAAAATATTTATATTTACATCATTTTTTTATAATTTTGCATTTTAAATTGATAATTAACATGTCTCGTACGCTTCGGATATTGTTTTTTTGCATTATTTTGTCAGCATCTTCTACAGTTTTTGCTCAAAAGCATATAGGAGAAAAAGAAGAAGATAGTGTCCGCATACAGCGAAAAATTCAGTATAGTCAAGGAGCCTGTTTAGGTAAAAAAAGGAGAAACCTCTCTATTTTGACCTTTATGAACCTACAACAGAAACACAAGCATATCGTCCTTTGGTTATTACCTTATTCGGTGGAGGTTTTGTAGTAGGTTCTCGCGACTATGCAGATATGAAAGTATGGTGTTATCGACTTGCAAAACAAGGATATGTAGCAGCGTCTATTGACTACCGACTCCTATCAGTAGGTCGGATTTCTGGTAGCAATCTTATTCGTGCAGGGTATTTAGCAACATTGGATTTATTATCAGCAATACATTATTTCAAAATCCACTGCGACCAATATCACATTGATACCAATCGCATTTTTTTGTTGGGACAATCGGCAGGAGCAACAACCATTTTGCACGCTCTTTATATGGACGAAGAAGAGCGTCCACCCGAAACAAAAGAACCTATAATGCTACCATCACTATCATCGGCGAAAAAGGAATCGGGAAACGTTGCCGGAGCAATCATACTATGGGGTAGCATTCTAAATCCTGCCATAATAGATTCGAACGCATGCACTCCAATTTGTCTCATACACGGTATGCATGACAAAATTTTACCCATCGGGGAAGGAAAAGCATTCCAAGTAAAAAAATTCCCTTACGTGTATGGTTCTCAAACCATTGCCAATCATCTTTCAAAAATCGGGCAAACAAATTTTGAATACCACCAATTTGACAACGAAAAACATGCCTTTTATTTCAAATACTTATATCTTTTCCGCTTAATACCGAATAAATTCGACTCTTGTTTTCAAATAGCTGAAAAATTTATGGAAAATAGATAATTATTATTGTTTGCTAAATCAAAACGAATAAATTATATGCTTATTCCACAATTTTCAATTCTTGCATCAGATTTTGTGCGTTTGCCATTTTGTCAATAATAAATAGCAGATAGCGAGCATCCATGCAAATGGTGCGTTGCACCTTATTTTCAAAAGAAAGGTCTCCGCTCATGGCTTCCCAGTTTCCGTCAAAAGCCAATCCAATAAGATTTCCTTCTGCATCAATAACAGGACTTCCAGAATTTCCACCAGTAATGTCGTTAGTAGTGATAAAATTTACTACCAAATTACCATCTTTGTCGGCATAACGTCCATAATCTTTCTTTTTCCACAAATTAATTAATTCTTTGGGTACATCAAATTCCCAATCATTTGGTTTATATTTTTGCATTACACCATCTAAAGTGGTAAAATAATTGTATGTAACACCATCAGATGGTTGGCAGTTTTCTACGCTACCATAAGTAAGTCGCATAGTGAAATTGGCATCAGGATAAAAATTTCTATCTTTTTGCATTTCCATCAAACCTTGCATGAACAATCTTTCTGCACGCTCTTTTTCCACGGATTCTGCTTCTTCGGCTAATGTAATATAAGATTTTACTATATCATACATCAATGCAAAGATAGGGTCTTTTGTTAAAGATTTTGGATTGTCAAGCCATGCGTTCAATTTATTTTCATCTACCAATACTGATTTTGCAAATGCTTTATCTACAAAATTTGTAAAATCTCCTCCCGATTTATCTCCAACATTCTTGACGAGAGCAGGCAATTGTTCGGGTTGTATATTTTTGTAAAACAAATTCAACAATGCAATGGTAACATCTTTGTCTAAATTTTTATCGTAATCTTTGAAAAAATTTTTTATGGTAGATTTCATTTGTTGTGCATATTTTGCAATTTCTTCTTTTGATAATGTTTTTTGCTCAATAGAATTGTTCAAACGGAGAAATTGGTTAGCAAAATATACTGCTTCTCCCCCACGCCAACCTGCTTCACGATGATAAATTAACGCTTTAGTATATTTAGACTGATGATTCCAATATTTATCCAATTCTTTAAAAATATCTGTATATTTTGTATTACGTTTTTTGTCAGCATTTACCCATTCACGGAAAGATTGTTCTTGTTCTACTCGTTTTTCATATACTTTGTTGCGTTGCAATTGTTTTACCTGACCGATATAATATTTCCAATAATTGCTTACGCTTGCTTGTTTAGAAGCATATTGAATGAAAACAGCAGGATTTGCATCCATGTGTTTACGATATTGTTCCAATTTGGTTGTGCGGCAATCAATAATAGCAGGACCTTCCAAATCAATTACATTTTTTACCGCTCCAGAAAAGGAATAACGGTCGGTAGAACCAGGATAACCAAGTATCATAGTATAATCACCGGGTTGCACACCTTTCAGCGAAATAGGAAGAAAATGTTTCGGTTTCATAGGGATATTTTCTTTGCTATATTCGGCAGGAGAACCATCGGGAGCAGTATAGACACGGAAAATGCAAAAATCACCTTTGTGTCGTGGCCATGTCCAATTATCCGTATCGGCTCCATATTTGCCAATTCCCCAAGGTGGACAAGCTACCAATCGAACATCTCTATATACATCATAAACAAACAAAATATATTGATTGCCATGATAAAAAGGCACTATCATAACTTTTACATCGCGTTTACCTTTTTTCTCTGTAGTCAGTCGTTTGCTGTTTTCAGCAATTTTCTGCTCACGGTCAGTTTCCGACATATTGTCGGTAACACCTTTGAGTACTGCCTCCGTAACATCTTCTATATATTGTAAGAAAGAAACGGTAAGACCTGCATTAGGCAATTCTTGTGATTTACTTTCTGCCCAAAAACCTTTTTGTAAATAATCATGTTCCACAGAGGAATGAGCCTGTATCTGCCCAAGACCGCAGTGATGATTAGTAAGTAACAAACCTTCCGAAGAAATCAATTCTCCAGTACAGCCGTTGCCAAATTGTACAATAGCATCTTTTAGGCTGGGTTGGTTAAAACTGAAAATTTGTTCAGCGGTGAGTTTACAACCAAGACGTTGCATCTCCGCTAAATTTTGTCCGTTGATAAAATAAGGTTGCCACATACCCTCATCAGCACGGGCAATTGTCAAAAGCATCATTATTGCTATGCTCAATAAATTGATTTTTATCTTCATATTCTCTTTATTTTTTTAAAGTGCAAAGATAATAAAATTTCAAAAAAAAATAAAGTATTTTGCTAACAAAAAATAGGATATATAGATTCAACATTTCTATTCATATTTTTTTTGTGACTCTGTTTAGAATCTGTACAAATATTCCCCGACATCTATTTTACAAGCAATTTTGGCTTTTTCAATAACATAGGTAAAAGTTTCTGAAATATGCATATATCAACACTTTTGTAAGTTTTCGTAAATTTCAACACTTCATGCCATTATTGTCAAATTATTTGATACTTTTAAAATATTGTCTCTGCAAAAATACAAAAAATTATTGAAAAAACGATAATTTTGACAATTTGTTCTAATATGTTTGTATTTTTCATCGCATCCAACCTTCCATACGGTAGATTTTTTGCATCAATTTATTCTCAACTTGACCCGTAGGCAAATATGATATGTGCCATACTTCCACACGTACAGCATAATAATCCTCCCAATCTCCTTCATAAATAGTAAATTTCCTTGTATTAACCACTTGTCCAAACTCATTGTGTCCCGATACAAGCATTTTTGTACTTAACAACAATCTATCTGCAGAAAGTTCAATATTTTCAGATGCTTCAAAACAACGGAGATATATTATACCATCTTCAAGTGCAGGCCAATAAAACGAATAATGATAAATTCCACCTTGAAAACCATCATATATCTGCAACCATGTTGTGGTATCGGTGCTATCAATCTCAACGGGTGTAAACATAAAGCCATCATGAGCATTCCACCTGCAATTGGTATCCGTTATCGGAATGTTTACCTCCAATCCTTCAGGAATAGGATGACGCTTCCCAAATCTGTCAGGAAAGGCATCATACATATCAAGAATTCCCAATGGTATTTGAATAAAAAGAAACATCACAATTCCAATAAGAAATGAGCATATTACCATTTTCCAGTTTCTCTTGACAATAAAGACAATGAATAGTACTAACAACAAAAGAAATGCGATGAGAAAAATACAACATATAACAAGTGCAATAATAGGGGCACAATCAAAAAGTATAAGAAAACCTATGGATAACAAAATTGTCACAAGTAGAATTTTCCACCAATGACGCATCAACCATTGCACCAATGATTTGTTTGACTGATATTTCATTTTTGATATAACTTTGAATCTATTTTGCAAAAATACAAAAAATATTTCAATTTCACTTATTATGAAATGAATTAGAATAAAAAAATACTTCCAATTTGTGTGTAGCAATAAAATTCCCCATCCAAAATATCAAAACCACCCGATAGCGTTTTAATATCTCACAAATTGCCCTGAAAGGGCACTATCTAACAGCCAAGGACATTGTCCTTGGCATTAATGAACAACCACATTATCCGCCCCGAAGGGGCAAAAGATTCAATTTTTCGGTGGTATTTTATTAAAATTGTAGATAATTGGTTAATCTCTAAAATCTAAATTCAACTGTCCATTTTTTTCTTGTAACCTAACACCTAAATCTTTTTTGTAATACCATGAATAGCCATATGCATGCTTTTGCTTGCCTTCTAGTACATTATAGATATTAGTGAGTTTGTCTTTTTTTAGAACTTCTTTGATTTCTTCGGGAGAGACATACTCTCGTACAATATTCCCTTTCATGTCTATCTGAACAATTGTTGTTTCTGGAGAATGCTCGCATAGAATCTGCTCTTTATTTTTATCAATGTATTGATTAATTGAACTCCTATGGGTATCACAAAATTTCATTTCTGCAAACTCAGTGCACTCTCCAAGCCAAAATTTAGCATCTTCGCTATTATTTTTCAAATTGAGAAAATCAAAATCTTTGAGAGCATTCGAAAAGATATTTTCCTCATCCAATAGTTCTTTTTCACAAAACTCCATTTCCTCTTTGGTTAGAGATTCGAAAGTTTCGAAACATTTGTTTAGGACACTTTCTAAAATAGGATACCATTTTTCCGCGTATGATATCCATATTCTTTCAAATTCAGCATCTAAAATCTTGTCTCGTGGAATAGGAACAGTTCCATGTCCTCTTATATTAAGACCATATTTAGGATTAGTAGCTTTGAACTGGCTGATATACTTCGTTTCCGCCTCGTTAAGTGCAGGCACAAGATCTTGCACTCGTTTTCTTTCTATAGTTTCAATTATCTCATATTGTGGTCTCCCCAAAACTTGATAAGCTTTCCAAAACATTGGATTTGCTTTGCCGATTTCCTCATCAAAATGTTCCCTATTTCTAATATTAGGATGACGACGTGTTTGTCCAATATAAATTCTCCTATCTGAAAATGTGTATTTGTAAATGTATCCTTTCATAATATTTTACTATGAAATATGGTATCTAAATTTATTAGTTTACAAAAACTTCTAAATCAAACTTTTTTGCTCAAGTAATGCCTGAATTTTGTATCTTTGCACATCGGTTAAATAACTCATATTTTTGAATTTTTATCACACACAAAAATAGTCATTTTTTCCTTTCAAGTGTAGGGAAAGTATTTGCTTTCCTTTGCTTGATAAAAATCCTATTCTTGTTCGTGATAAAGTTGCATTTATTTGTTGAATTTAGATTACAAAAAAATGGGACAATAGGCAAAACACCTATTGCCCCATAAAATATTGGGATATAATATTTACTTCTCTTCGCTTAGTTTTTTATAACCTTCGTAGCGAAGTTTAGCAAATTGTTCAGTTTTAGCAAAAAGTTCTTTTGCTTCTTCAGGGAAAGTCTTCAACAATGAATTGTAACGAACTTCTCCCATAATGAAGTCTTGGAACTTGCTCCAATCAGGTTCTTTGCTGTCCAAGTGGAAACCATTTTGACCTGCTTCTTCTTCCGTTGGGTTGAAACGCCACAAGTGCCAGTAACCGCAATCAACAGCCAATTTTTCTTCAAATTGAGTACGTCCCATACCAGTTTTGATACCATGGTTGATACAAGGAGCGTAACAGATAATCAAAGAAGGACCATGATAAGCTTCCGCTTCTTTTATTGCTTTAAAATATTGGTTTTGATTAGCTCCCATTGCAACTTGAGCAACGTAAACGTAACCATAACTTTTAGCAATCATACCAAGGTCTTTTTTGCGAACTTTTTTACCAGAAGCAGCAAATTTTGCTACAGCACCAGCAGGAGTTGCTTTTGAAGATTGACCACCAGTATTAGAATAAACTTCTGTATCAAGCACAAGAACGTTAACATCTTCACCGCTTGCCAAAACATGGTCTAATCCACCGAAACCGATGTCGTAAGCCCAACCGTCACCACCGAATATCCATTGAGATTTTTTCACCAAATGGTCTTTAAGGTCAACGATTTGTTTGCAATAGTTGCAATCGCATTTGCTTGCTATTTCAATGATTTGAGGAGCCAATTTTTCAGTGGTTTGACCACATTCACGAGCATCTATCCATTGTTGGAAAAGAGCTTTTAATTCAGCAGAACAAGATTTACATTCAGCGATAGCCTCTTTCATAATGCGTTCCACGCGGTCACGCATTTGGCGAGTAGCGGTAGCCATACCAAGACCAAACTCAGCATTATCTTCAAATAAAGAGTTAGCCCAAGCAACACCTTTACCACTTCTATTGTTTTTACAATAAGGAGTAGCAGGAGCAGAACCACCATAAATAGAAGAACAACCAGTAGCGTTAGCAACAATCATTCTTTCACCAAACAATTGAGTGATAGTTTTGATATATGGAGTTTCACCGCAACCAGCACAAGCACCAGAAAATTCAAACAAAGGTTGTGCAAATTGGCTATTTTTAATAGAAGCATGTTTATCAATAAGATTGTCTTTGTAAGTAACTTTCTTTTGACTATATTCCCAATTTTCAACTTCACCAAGTTGACTTTCAAGAGGTTTCATTACTAATGCTTTTTCTTTAGCAGGACAAACGTCAGCACAATTGCCACAACCTGTACAATCTAAAGCAGATACTTGCATACGGAAATGCATACCAGCAAGTTCTTTTGGATTTTTGATGTCCGCAGTTTTCATAGATGCTGGAGCATTTTTCAACTCTTCGTCAGTCATAGCCACAGGACGAATAGCAGCATGAGGACAAACTAAAGAACATTGGTTACATTGAATACATTTAGAAGAATCCCATTCAGGAACAACAGTAGCAACGCCACGTTTTTCGTAAGCGGTAGTACCAGCAGGGAAAGTACCGTCAACAATGTCTTTGAAAGTACTAACTGGAAGGTCGTTACCACATTGAGCAACCATAGGACGCATCACTTTGTTGATGAATTCAGGGTCATTGTCATTGTATTCAAAAGCAAAATCGGTAGTACAATTTAAGTTTGCCCATTCTGCAGGAATATCTACTTTTACGATTTCACCACCACGGTCAACAGCAGCGTAGTTCATATTAACGATGTCTTCACCTTTTTTGCCGTATGATTTAACAATGAATTTCTTCATTTGTTCAACAGCCAAATCGTAAGGTATTACACCAGAGATTTTGAAGAAAGCAGATTGTAAAATGGTATTAGTACGATTTCCTAAACCAATTTCTGCAGCGATTTTAGTTGCATCAATAATGTACATATTAATATTGTGCAATGCTAAATATTTCTTTACAAAATCAGGCA
The DNA here is from genome assembly GCA_045534635.1 of Bacteroidales bacterium. GTDB lineage: Bacteria > Bacteroidota > Bacteroidia > Bacteroidales > WCHB1-69 > UBA1205. The sequence continues at coordinate 1,941 of JAZSKB010000013.1, read as the reverse complement.
AATGATTTTTAGTTTCCTCAACAGACCATGGAGAATTGTAAAGGAAAGTACCATTATCTTTCAAACCACGTAAACAATCGTATTTACGTAAATAAGAAGGAACATGAACAGCAACAAAATCAGGAGTACCTACCAAATAAGGAGCCAAAATAGGTTGGTCACCAAAACGCAAATGCGAACAAGTGTAACCACCAGATTTTTTGGAATCATAGTCAAAATATGCTTGGCTATATTTATTGGTGTTGTCTCCGATGATTTTGATAGAGTTTTTGTTTGCACCTACAGTACCATCTGCTCCTAAACCATAGAATTTTGCTTCAAATGTTCCTTTTGGTAGGATAGAAATTTCTGGAAGAATAGGAAGAGAACGATATGTAACGTCGTCAACAATACCTACAGTAAATTGATTCATTGGTTTTTCTGCTGCCAAATTGTTGAAAACGCTCAAAATATGGGCAGGTGTAGTATCTTTAGAAGATAAACCATAACGACCTCCGATGATTAAAGGTTTACGTTCTGTTGGAATATCTTTGCATGTAGCAAATGCTTCTACAACATCTAAATACAATGGGTCTCCATTTGCACCAGGTTCTTTTGTTCTATCAAGTACGCAAATACGTTTTGTTGTTTCAGGAATAACATTGCCTAAATATTTTACGCTGAAAGGACGATAGAGGTGAACACTTACTAAACCAACTTTTTTACCTTCAGCATTTTCTTTATCAACAACAGTTTTGATAACGTCGGTAATAGAACCCATTGCTACGATAATATCTGTTGCATCTTTTGCACCATAATATGTGAAAGGAGCGTATTCACGACCAGTGATTTTGCTCATTTCTTTCATATATTTTGCTACGATTTCAGGAAGTTCATCGTAATATTTATTTTGTAATTCACGGGTTTGGAAATAAATATCAGGATTTTGAGCAGTACCACGAGTTACAGGATGTTCTGGATTAAGTGCTCTATCGCGATATTCTTTCAAAGCGTCCCAATTGATAAGTTTTGCAACGTCTTCTTGAGATGTTGCTTCTACTTTTTGAATTTCGTGAGAAGTACGGAATCCATCGAAAAAATGTAAAAATGGAACACGTCCTTCTATTGCTGCCAAATGTGCAACTGGAGCCAAGTCCATAATTTCTTGAACAGAACCTGTTGCCAAAAGAGCAAAACCAGTTTGACGAGCACTCATCACGTCGGCATGGTCTCCAAATATTGATAATGCTTGTGCAGCCAAAGCACGTGCGGATACGTGGAAAACACCAGGAAGTAATTCTCCAGCAATTTTGTACATGTTTGGAATCATCAACAATAAACCTTGTGAGGCTGTATATGTTGTAGTAAGAGCTCCTGCCTGTAAAGAACCATGAACTGCTCCAGCCGCTCCTGCTTCTGATTGCATTTCTACAACTTTAACGGTTTCTCCAAAAATGTTTTTTCTGCCGCCTGCACTCCATTCGTCAATGTATTCTGCCATTGGTGATGAAGGAGTAATAGGATAAATAGCGGCAACTTCGCTAAACATGTACGCTACATGTGCTGCTGCACAGTTACCATCACATGTCATAAATTTCTTTTCTGCCATATCTTTAATGTTTGTTATTTATGTATTATTACTTCTTTTACTTTGAATCTACAAAAGTATATAAAAAAAATTATTTTTTCTCTTTTTTTGGAAAAAAAATTTTATTTTATAAATTCAACAAGCAAAATTTTAGAATTATTTTTTTTGCAAAGATATAAAAAAATAATAAAGATAGTATTTCTTATAATTTTTCTTATTGTAATTCTAATAATTAATCAAAAAAAGGGGCAACATTATGTTGCCCCTTGGGTTTAATTAATTTTAGAAGTTATGAACGAGTTTTTATTATTCTATTGTCATTTTCTTGACAAGTTTTTGTCCTTTGAACGTCATCGTGTAGAAATATATTCCTG